>CAYHXX010000001.1:0-497150 GCA_964360785.1 uncultured Gammaproteobacteria bacterium
TGACAACCAGATAAACCAATCAGATTTGGATAAACTTAAGGAATCTGGGTTCAAATCCCAAGACTCACTCTATGACATCAACTACGACAGTGTCGTGAATTCGATCGATTACTCATTGCTACTGCGTAATCTTGGAAAGAAAGGTAACTAAATGAAGCTACTGTTTACAAAATTAATACTTTTGATTGCAACCTTTGTCTTGTTCTTGGCAACTATCGGAGAAGCGCCAAGTAGTTAAATTTCTTTGACAACAGGTTCCAAATTGAGATAGCATATAAATATAAATGGTCACTGACCCAAAGACTTCAAAATTTACACCAAGAATTTGGTTTTCTCTTTTGCTAGTTGGTTTGTTACTTGTCTCTGTCGCCATCACTCAGTTTGCTGCACAAGAAACTAGGGATTCCCGAACTCGTGCGGCCGGTTGTAGCGTGAATGCCTCTTTTATTGTCACCAATCCTACCTCGGTACAATCAACTTGGTCTGGTTGGGATGGGCATTATTACACCTATATATTTAAAAGTAACTTAACTCGTGACCAAGCGACTTCAGCCTACCAAGGTTGGCAAGGGCACAGTACTTTGGATTCTGATGGAACAACAACTATTACGGCCACTGGTTTGGAGGGTGGGGGAATATCTTATAAAGGTGAGGTTTATTTACATCAAACTACAAATTTTATTAAATGGTCCAATGTTAGTTTAACAACTTCACAATGTTCTAGCCCACCACCAGCAACATCACCAAACTTAATTATCCAAAACGGAGCTGGTACTAATAGAGCAGTTGACGGTCCTACTAGTGTAACTCAGGGTCAAACGGTAAGTTACACGTTTAAAACTAAGGATATCGGTTCCGGAAGTGCAGGGGCGTCCACAACAGTAGTGGAGAACTACGGATCTGGGACCTCAAATTCCCGGCAAACATTTCCAGTTGGAAGTTTGGCTTCAGGTGGAAGTGTTAGCCACACATTCGCCACTAGATGGGATCAGGTTGGCTCAAAGCCCATGCTTTTTCGGGTTGATGCTTTTGGAGACGTAGCTGAGTCAACCGAGGGAGACAATGACGTAAATCTAACCGTGACTGTGAATGCGCCTCCATCGCTACCGCCACCGACTACGTCACCACCAAGCACACCGCCACCGACTACGCCACCACCTAGCTCTCCGCCGCCAGCTGGGGGAGGAGGGTGTATCTTGTTCTGTACACCACCGTCTTCACCACCGTCGCCGTTGGTACCTCCACCAGTAAAAACTAGTGGTCCGAAACTGACACCAGTTGGGCAACAGCCTTCGCAGCCGGTAAGTAGTAGTGATATTACACTCAACTTTGCAGCTAACACCTATCTCAAAGGCGGTATGGAAGTGATTGTAAATATTGACAGTACTGGTGTTTCGCAGAAGATTGTCGCCGATAACAAAGGTGGTAGTTTTATTCTCAAACCAGGGAATCTAACCAAGGCGGTGGTATATAGACTCACTATTTCCTCCAAAAATTCACTGGTGGTTGCGGTTCCCCTTACCTACGCGGACAACCTTTCACTATCAGTACCAGAGTTGACAACAGGTGATTTCAACAATGACAACCAGATAAACCAATCAGATTTGGATAAACTTAAGGAATCTGGGTTCAAAACGCAAGAGGCGCTTTATGATATAAATTATGATAGTGTCGTGAATTCAATTGATTATTCGTTGTTACTTCTGAATCTAGGGAAAAAAGGGAATTAAATGAAAAAATTGTTTTTAAAGTTAATAATTTTAGTCTCAACCTTTGGTTTTACATTTTTGCTTTTTAGTTTCAACTCCAAGGTGTCTGCAGCCTCTTTAATTATTAACCCTCCGTTTGGAAGTATCGCCTCAGGAAAAGACCTTTCAGTGGATGTTGTTATCAAAGGACAAGATGAGCTAGTTGATGGGGTAGATGCCAACATTGCCTATGACAGCAATTTCTTGAAAGTAAAAGAAATGAAGAAGGGAAGTTTCTTTAGTGATTATCCAATTTTCAAAGATGACAATGGGCAAGTAAAAATCACTGCCCTAGCTCCGAGCGAAGGTGTCAAGATCTTTGGGGATATTATTGTTGCTACCTTGGTGTTTGAGATCCAAGATAGTGGTGATACAAAGCTAACTATTGCCTATGAGGACGGTACGACTAGTGAGTCAAATGTTGCGCAACATGGTACTGCCAAGGACTTGCTTACACAAGTCACTAGTGGAAGTTACAAAGTTGAAGCAACGCCGGAGAAATTGCAGGCAGCACGGGCAAAAAGGGCAAAACAGTCGGGGTTGATCCCAATACTAATTTTTATTGTACTGATAATTATTGTTGGGTTTGGTATCTGGTACTATAAGAAAAAGAAGAAGCCAAGCGAAGAGTACTTTGTTCCTGAGGCATTTCCGATGGATGAGGTTCCAAAGGAATCAGGTAGTGGCAAGGACAGTTCTAGTAGCCCTCCGTCACCAGGGTAGGTAAGTCCTTCCGGAAAATATCACCATCAATTTCGTAGAGAATAAACCCACCTTTTTTGAGTTTGGTTTTGGCTTGAGCAAATAATGTTTTATATAAAGTGTCTTTTGCCGTTCCTGAATCAAGAGCAACTCTTGGCTCGAAATCTTTTATTTCTTTAGGGAGTTTAGACCAGTTTTTTGTTGGGATATAAGGTAAGTTGGCCACAATGACATCAACTTTTGAATCTAGTTTCTCCAGCAAGTTGCTTTCTAGAAAATTAATCTTCCCGTCAAGTTTATAACAAGCAGCGTTTTCCCTGGCAACCTCAAGCACTTGCTGATCAATGTCCGAGGCAAATACTTCTAACTCTGGTTGCTCAAGTTTCAGGGTGAGTGCGATACAACCACTACCAGTACCGATATCGATAACAGATAAGTTTTTACCTTTTGTAAACCTAAGGAACTTTTCTACAAGGTTTTCTGTTTCTGGACGGGGGATCAAAACGTTTTTGTTTACAAAGAAATTTCTACCATAAAATTCTTTATAACCCAAAATATAGGGTATAGGCTCACCACTTTTCCGTTTTTGAATCAGTTCGTTCAAAATTCCGACTTGCTCCGAAGTCAATTCCGTTTCTGGGTAGGCGTTGATAAAACTTCGATCTTTTTTGAGAATTGAAGCTGCGAGTATCTCATATTCAATTTGTGGAATTAGATATTTTCCTGGGAATTCTTGAAGTTTCATGTTAAACCTAGTCGTGCGTTACATCGTCTCAATCTTTACTGGTCTCAATAGATTCCATCTCAGCAGCTTCTTTCACATCTTTAAGCAAGTCTGCCAAGTCTCCCTCAAGAATTGACTCAATATTGTGCCAGCTTTTGTTGATGCGGTGATCAGTGATTCGGTCCTGGGGGAAATTGTAGGTCCTGATCTTTTCTGAACGATCTCCACTTCCAACCTGAAGTTTGCGATCCTTTGCAATAGCCGCCATTTTCTTTGTCTGTTCGGCTTCATAGACTCGCGCCCGGAGAATTTCTAGTGCCTTTTCCTTATTCTGAAATTGCGATCTTTCGGTCTGGCAGGTTGCTATCATTCCTGTTGGAACGTGCGTAATTCTTACGGCAGTTTCTACCTTTTGGACATTTTGGCCTCCGTGACCACTCGCGTGAAATGTATCAACTTTGAGATCACCTTCGTTAATGTGGAAGTCCTGGTCCTTTAGCTCTGGGAGTACTGCAACGGTTGTAGTAGAAGTGTGTATTCGTCCTGAACTTTCAGTTACGGGGACTCTCTGGACCCGGTGAACACCACTTTCAAATTTCAGAAGACCATAGGCTCCATGACCACTAACTTTGAAAATTGCTTCTTTGATATTTCCTATCCCACCCTCATTACTGGAAAGCTGTTCTACCCTCCAACCTTTGTTAGTTGCAAACCGAGTATACATGCGGTAAAGATCGCCGGCAAAGAGCCCCGCCTCGTCGCCTCCAGCGGCTGCACGTACCTCGACGATACAATTGTGGGAGTCGACATCTTCCTCTGAACTTTCGCTTTTTTTGTTCTGTGATAGGGATTGCTCTAATGAGGATTTCTGCTGTGTAAGTTTCTGGATCTCGCTTTCGGCCAAAGCTTTAAGTTCGGGATCGGACAAAAGTCTTTTGGTATCTTCAATTTGCTTTTCTATTTTTTCAACTTGCTCTTTCAAATAATCCATAGTTAAATCTTAGTTTAGGAAAGTAAAAAAGGGAATAGCACTGCTGGGCTAGTTATTTGTTTTCTATTGCCATGAGCATCTCTTTGAGGCTCTTTGGTTGGTCGTCTTTTTTCTGCTCGAGGTCTTTCTTTGGTTTGACTTCCTTCTTGGCGTCTTGAAGTCGTTGGAACCTCTCAACCCTACCTTCGGTGTCGACAAATTTTTCCTGCCCAGTGAAGAATGGATGACAAGTATTGCAGATCTCTACACGGATTTCTTTTTTTGTAGAACCGGTTGAGAAGGTATTACCACAAGCACAGACTATTCTGGCATCTTCAAAGTAAACAACAGAAGTCTCAGCCTTATTTTCTGAGGTCTTTTGCTCTCCGCCAGCTGGCGGATTAACCACTGTTTTTTTCTGAACTTGTGTTTCGCTCATTTCAATGATGGATCATAGCATAAAAGTTTGAGCCTGACAAGAATATATAGATTTCTGGTCAAATTTTGTGTATTCGATGGCGAAAGTGGTGGTGTGATCGGGGTTTGTAGCGGGTTACCAAATAGAGACCTAGAGCTACGAGAGCGATACTAAAAATAAATGTTGGGTTTAGCTTTTCTCCCAAAAAAGCATTGGATAAGTAAATTGAGATTACAACAGAGATGTAAGAAATAGTCTCATTAATATGGACAGACACATAGGTTAGGCCCCATTCGAGTAGAGTATAAGCGATAAAAGAGGAGAAAATACCAAGAAAGAGAATTGAAACAAAGTTAAACGTAGAAATATTGTTTACCCAAGTTGGATCCTTGGCAAACTCAAATAAACTTAGAGGAAGGAAGGTTATAGCACCGACGGCAAACGAGACTTTACTAACACTTGAAGATGGGTAGATCTCAAACAGTTTTTTTGAACCGATTACATAAATTGCTCCTGATAAGACTGCCAGGAGAATCAAAAGATCACCGAGTAAATCGACGCTAAGATGTTCTTTGCCAAATATATGAGGATAGCTCAAATATAAAAATGCGCCAAAAAAGCTCAAAGCAATCCCAATCTTGTGAGGGGTGTTGATGCGCTCGCGGATAGTTTGAGTTGCAAGGGTCGAAGTAATAACTGGGCTGAGAGCCAAGAGGAAAGTAGCGTCGATACTTGTAGAATTCACAAGTCCAGTCAAGAGCAACCCAATATGAATAGTAATACCAAAGAAAGAAAAGAAACCAATATGAAGGAAATCCCTAAAGGAAACACTTGGGGATTTTATAAATATTAATGCAAAGAAAGTGGCGATAAAAAATCTGACAAATCCCAGACTAAATGGGGGAATAGTCTCGAGATTTACTTTCATTAATGGCAGTGCAACTCCCCAGATTACCGCAGTTGTAATAAGTGCAAGTATTGCATAGTGACCTTTTTTCATAGCTAGAAATACTTTGCTAGGGCGCTAACTTCAGAAGGGGACAAAACTCGAAATTTGGAATTTGCCGGCAGTAGTCTAAGAAATTGTGAAAGCTTTAAATAAGCCACATTCTCTTTGTTGTTAGCGTCTTTTACTAGGTTGATTATCGCTTTTGGTTCAGGCAACATTTCGACAATCAGACCAGCAGCTTCTGCCTTATGTATAGTTTCTCCCAGAAGTTTTGAATTTGCCAAAATATGTAATCCTAGCAGAGGGCTATCCTCACTTGAGTACTTTAGAGAGTGACCCTCGTCTTCAACGAGTGAATAGAAAGAATCGCCTTTTTTAGTTTCTATTTCTTTTCCGAGCTTTCCAGAGTCTATCTTGTCCAAGAGTGGGTGGGCGTCAATTCCGAATTTAAGCAGCTGCCCGGTTTCGTATAAGCTGTGAAGTTTTGCTAATTGCTCTGCATTGAAAGAATTGAAACCCTGCCATAGCTTTGGATCTGAGTGAAGTTTATCTACAAATTCGATTTGTTCTTTTGTTAGTTCAATATGGTCTGCTATTTTTCGTGAAGTATTTATTGGTTCAGATTCATTTTTTTGTTCAAATTTGTTAATCTGCAAAGATTCTTTTTCACTACCAGGGTTTGGAGGAGGTGCAAGATTTGCTGGTTCTCCCTTTCCTTGAACATTTGTTTTCAGTAAATCTTTCATTTCCTCAGGGCTCAGTGTCCACTTGGCTCCGGCAGAATTCTCGAGTTCATAAAAAGAAGAACGATTGTGGCCAAAACTAGTTGAGTAGATTTTTTTCAGGATCCAACCATCACCAATTTTGTCACCTTCCTTAAGATTGGTTAAAGCCGAGCTCAAACTTGCTTGGAGAGGATCGAGGTTGGCTAATGCTGGGTCAATTTCCGGTAATTTGACTTCTCTTTGTGGTTCGGTGTGCGTCGAAAGACTTTGGGTTTGTCTAGGTTCGGGGTTTGGAGCTTCGGCTGTGTTTTTGCTTTGAGACTTTAATTCCTCAGCTTGTTTTACAACTGCATCGATCTTTGCTTGGGTATCAGAAAAGGGATGGGGTTCTGCTAGTTGCTTTTTAATCTCCTGATCTATCTCAGTGCTAAGATCAAAGGTAAGTTTTTTGATATCGTCGGGAGTGAGAGAATCATTGATATTACTGCTGGCAGGATCGCTGGGCATAGCTATTAGTATAAACTAATCTAGGACATTTTGGCTAGATTTGTGCTTTGACTTGACTTAGTTTTAGCTTTTCTTGTTTACGTTCGCGTAGGTTTTTTAGTGTAACAAGTCTTTCTTTGACTTCTTCTGGGCCAATTATTAAGACATAGGGAATATTCTTTTGGTCCGCGTATTTCATCTGTTTCTCCAGCTTGGTCTCAGGATCAAGATAAATTTCAGTTTCGATTTCTTGATTGCGTAAGAATGCCGTTGCTTCAAGGGAATTCTCAAGAAACTCAGGAGCAAAAATTGTTACTAAAACTTGCGTGCCGGTTGGAATCTTGATTTTTGGTTTGATTGTCGCGAGTGCTTCAATGAGACGATCAAATCCAAAAGAGAAACCAACAGCGGGATAGGTGTTTTCAGAAACTAAGCCAATCAACTTATCGTATCTACCACCTCCACCAACTGACCCCGCCTCGTAGCCCTCGATTTCTAGTTCAAAGATCAAACCCGTGTAGTAGTCCAAACCACGTGCAAGGCTCGGATCAAACGCATATACATCTTGGCGTACTTTGAGTTTAGTTAAAAGTTCAAAGAGCTGGTTTATCTTTTCTGTAGGAGTACTTTCAGTAATCTTTTTCAAAATTTCTTCAGTTTGAAAATCGCTGTAATTTTGGGATTTTATCAGGGCAGCGACGCCTTCACGACCAATCTTGTCAATTTTGTCGATTGCCGAGATTACAGAGTTTGGAAGATTTGCGAAAATCTCGCGATCGTTCACTTTAATTGTAAATTTCTCAAAGCCTAGTTCCTCGAGTGCAGCAGCAGCACAAGCAATTACCTCTGCATCTGCTAACATTGAGGAAGAACCAACGGTGTCAAAATCGACCTGAACAAATTCCCGATAGCGACCTTTTTGCGGGTTTTCGGCTCGCCAAACCGGTTGAATTTGGTAGCGTTTGTAGGGCTTGGTGAGATTGGGATAGTTGGCAACCACTCTCGAAAGTGGAACTGTCTGGTCGTATCTCAGGGCAACTTGGCGTCCGCCGCGGTCTTCAAATTCATAAATTAGTTTTTCTTCCTCACCGTATTTTCCCTTGAGCACTTCGGCATATTCCAAAGCAGGGGTAAGTAACGGTTCAAATCCGAACCGCTCGAAAACTTTGGTTAGGCTATTGATAATAGCTTGGCGAGTTCTTGCTTGCTCTCCCAAGAAATCGCGAAATCCTTTGGGAGTGTTTACCTGTACTTTACTCATGGGGGGATTATACCTCGCTAGAGGTACAAGAGTCGAGATGTTATCGAAACCTTCCTAGCAGAGAAGTACGTTCTAATCTAGGGTAAAAGGTTTCTAAAAACCTTGAACAAAAGCTGCGAATAAAGCACCTTTATCGTCAATAGTACCGGTGAGGACAATTTTGTCCTGTGTTTTTAAATCAAGTGTTTTAATGGTTTTGCTATTATTTTTGACTACTGCAGACGGTGCGATACTGACTTTAGTTGTCGGCAATTCTTTTTGGGTAAAGTTACTTAGAGTAAGTGAGCTTTCGCTGACTTCTGCTACTTTACCTAAGAACGAAAAATTTTTAGGTTTCGGATTCTGATCTCGTACAATTATTTTTGCTGTACCGCTAGCTGACTCCTTCGGAAGTCCGATCAAGAGAATTTTCTCTCCCAGTTTGAGGTCCCCAAAACCAATAAGTTTCTTACCAGCTGAATTAAGGTTCAAAATTTTTGTACTGTCAGTTGTATATACGATCTTGTTTCCAGAATTGGTTGAGATTACTAAAACTGGGTTTGACGAAGAAGTAATAAACCCTTCCACAAAAGAAATTTCGCTATTTTGTTTCTTTGCTGAGGCAGTCGCAGATTGGGTAGCTCTTTTAGCCTCAATTTCGTTAAGTCTTTTTTGAGTCTGCAGCTCTTCGGGTGAAGATTGCCCCTGAGCAATGCTGGGTAATACCAGAGAAACAACTAGAAATAAAATTACTGACAACTTCTTGGTCATAGACTAGACAAATCCTCATCAAGATAAAGAATTTCCTTTGTTTCCGTTTGCGAAGCACCTGTTTTTGGGTCAAAGGCAGTAATGTTAAGTATATTTTTTCCTTCAAGCAAATCAATCTTTGTTGAGAAGTTACCGTTACTTGTCCGAACAATAGTATTAGTTTGAGGGGAATTAATTGTAACCAGGCTGTCGATACTTGTGGTTCCTGAAATCGTTAGAGTTTTTTTGTCAGTAGCCAGATTCTCACTTGGGGTGGAAACTATTAGGTTTAGGGTTTGTGTTTCGGGTTGAGAAGTGTCTCCTTTGTCTAAAACTAGAAAAAAGAAAAAAGCTAAACAGGCAATGATTCCTAGAATAATACCGACAGCAGTATAAAGTGCTTTTCCGAGGATAGATGTTGGAGCAGTAATCATAGTTTTGAAAACTCCGAGAGGCTAGAGTATCATTTTTGGCATAGTTTTTCAAGGAAGTTTAGCGATTGATTTGTGCAATTTGCCTATGCTAATATCTCTTGGTCAAAGGATTTTTATACGCAGACGTATTTTAAGAAAAATGGATATTTCTTATCTCGGGCATTCATCGTTTAAGCTAAAGGGAAAAACTGCGAGTTTAGTAGTTGACCCCTATGATTCCTCAGTTGGACCAAAGTTTCCAAAAGTTGAAGCGGATATTGTCGCAGTTACACACGAACATTTTGACCACAATGCAGTCTCTAGTGTCGGAGGTGAGCCTTTTGTGGTCTCCGGACCAGGAGAGTACGAAGTCAAGGGTATTGAGATTGTGGCTGTCAAATCATTTCATGACAACAAACAAGGAGCAGAACGCGGTTTAAATACTATTTACAATTTTAAGATTGATAAAATAAACATCTGTCATCTTGGTGATCTCGGCCAGAGCACACTTTCTGAAGCTCAAGTAGAGGAAATTGGGAATGTTGATGTTTTGCTCCTGCCAGTTGGTGGTCATTTTA
The DNA here is from genome assembly GCA_964360785.1 of uncultured Gammaproteobacteria bacterium. GTDB lineage: Bacteria > Patescibacteriota > Microgenomatia > Woykebacterales > RBG-16-39-9b > DATIHF01. The sequence continues at coordinate 9,704 of CAYHXX010000001.1, forward strand.
CAATCGATGCAGCCGAAGCCAACAAAATTGCTTCACAACTTGAACCTAAAATAATAATTCCGATGCATTTCAAAGATACCGAGACGAAAATAGAGGAGCTCGCTCCAGTAGAAAAGTTTCTCAAAGAAATTGGAAAAGAAAATCTCGAACCAGTAAACAAATTAACGGTTACTCCTGATAAACTACCAGAAGAAACTCAAGTAGTACTAATGTCGAGAAGTTAGAACGTTTTAGAGTTTATACAACCCAATGCCAGCAAAACCCACATCCACTAGGGTGGAAACCAAAATTAGTTTCGAGGGTAAAGTTCCACCACAAAATATTGAGGCCGAACAATCTGTTCTCGGAAGTTTGCTGATCGACAAAGACTCAATTATCAAGATTGCCCAAGATCTTAGACCAGAGTTTTTTTACCGCGAGCAACATGCCGAAATCTATCGTGCTATTCTGACTTTGTATGAAAAAAGACAGCCAGCTGATCTGGTCACAGTCACGGATGTATTGAAGAAAAATGGGGTTTTGGAACTCGCCGGTGGGGCCGGGTACTTATCTGGATTGGTAAACTCAGTTCCGACCAGTGCTCATATTGAGCACTATGCAACTATTGTCAAGGAAGCAGCAACCAAAAGAGCTCTGATCGCAGCGGCAGCCAAAATCACAGAGGAAGCTTTCCAAGATAAAATTGAAGTTAAGGATTTGCTTGATTCTTCGGAGCAGCAACTTTTTGGGATCTCCCAGCAACAACTCAAACAAAACTTTATCCCACTTAAAGACGCCCTTGCTGATAGTTTTGATCGTCTTGATGAACTTCACAAGAAAGGTAGTGGTCTGCGTGGGGTTCCAACTGGGTTTGGGGATGTTGATAAAAAACTGTCTGGTTTGCAGGATTCGAGTTTAATTATCCTCGCAGCAAGGCCATCCATGGGTAAATCAACTTTTTGTATGAATGTTGCCCAGCATTTGGGTGTTAAGGAAAAAATCCCAGTTGGAGTCTTTTCTCTGGAAATGAGCAAGGAGCAACTAGTAGATTTGATGCTGGCCAGTCAATCTGATGTTGATGCTTGGAAGATTACTACTGGAAATCTGAAAGAGGAAGATTTTGAAAAGCTCTCAGAAGCAATGGGAGAATTAGCTGAAGCACCAATCTATATTGATGATACCCCGGGAATTTCAATCATGGAAATGCGGACAAAAGCACGGCGATTGCAGATGGAGCACGGATTAAAACTTTTGATTGTTGATTACTTGCAGCTTGTCCATGGACGAAACTTGGAAAACCGAGTCCAGGAAGTTTCGGAAATTTCTCAAGCACTGAAAAATCTTGCACGTGAGTTAAAAATCCCAGTCTTAGCTTGTTCCCAACTTTCGCGGGCAGTAGAGTCTCGACAGGCAAAAATTCCTCAACTTTCGGATCTACGTGAATCTGGAGGTATCGAGCAAGACGCTGATGTTGTCATGTTCTTGTATCGTGAAGATCAGGAGGATTTTGAAAACGTAAAACTCAACATTGCCAAGCACCGCTCCGGCCCCTTAGGTGAAATTGACCTGAAGTTCAAGGGGGAGCGCCGCAAATTCTTTGCTCTCGAGAAAGCTCGAGCCTGAAAATAATCTACTCTAGAATCAAGTATTGTTTAGAGTTATTATTAATTCAATGCCAAGACGCAAATCCATTCTTTCTTCCCGAAAACGATATCTTCAGGTTGCTCTAAACAGCACGCTGGATGATGCTCGAAAAATAATTTTTCAACTTCCCCGAAGTGACCGTATTCTCGTTGAAGCCGGAACACCCTTAATCAAGCGTTACGGACAGGAAGGTATTCGCCAAATATTTAGCTGGTATCAACAACATTTGCTTGGTCAATCGTCTTTCCTACCTTTTATTGGAGAGAACTCTTTGGAGAGCGTTTTATTTGGAAGAACATTTCAAAAACCAGTTTCTCAACAGTGGTCGAATGGATCAACTGCATTTTTTCCTTATATTGTGGCGGATTTAAAAACTATGGATCGGGGAGAGACTGAAGTTGAGATTGCCTCTTCAGCTGGGGCGAGTGCAGCAATTGCCTTAGGTAACGCTCCAATAGAAACAATCGATTCTTTCATTGAAAATTGCGAGAAATTTGGATTGGACAGCATGGTTGATATGATGAATGTTGATTTTCCTTTATCAGTTTTGCGGAAACTAAAAAAACAGCCAATTGTAGTACTTCTTCATCGTGGGGTAGATGAAGAAAAGTTCAACCGCGAGAAACAGATACCTTTGCATGAGATCAGAAGAATTAAAGGCAATTATGATATTTTGATTTCAATTGCAGGTGGAGACACCCCTAGGGAAGTTCAAAGTTCTGTTTTCAATGACGCCGATATAGTCGTGATTTGGAAATCAGTTTTTCAGAGTACCGCTGAAACAGTTGGATTAGTTGAAAGTTTTTTGAAAGAGATTAAGTAGAATGAAATTTTTTAGTCTACCGAATTATTTTTTTAAGAAAGACGAGAGAGATTTCAGTCCTTCCATGAATTCGATTGGAAGAGCAAAAATGACGGTTTTTGAAGGGTCTGGGTTAATTTCCTCGATCGTTGCTAGAGTTCGTAAAGACATACCTCCAGGTACTTGACTGAGTCGTTCTGCGGCTTGTGCAAGTTTTTCAGATGCAGCAAATTCACCTTCAGAGCGAATAATGACGGCTCGTCGTTCACGCTCCGATTCAGCTTGTTTGGCCATAATTCTCTTCATATCTGCAGGAAGCTCAATGTCTTGGATTTTGATGTCAGTAACATCGATACCCCAATTGGACGTAGTCGCATCGACAATCTTTTTTATTTCCAGCGAAATTTGGTCTCTTTCTGAAAGGAGGGTATCTAGCTCAACCCCACCAATGACATCGCGAAGGGCAGCTTGTGCATATTGGGATACAGCTAGCTGGTAGTTTTGAATATTCAAAATTGACTTGGCGGCATCAAGAACTTGGAAATAAACTACAGCGTTGATTCCAACCGGAACATTATCTTTGGTAATAACTTCTTGCTGAGGAATGTCGAAAGTAGCAACACGCATATCGATTTTGATCATGCGTTGAATTCCAATGAAGTTAAAGATCCAGGTCAGACCGGGTTCTCTTTGTCCGGAGTATTTACCCAAAGTTAGGATAACTGCTCTTTCGTATTGATTTACAACCCTAAGTCCGCCGATGATAATACCGACACCAATAATCAATAAAATGGGAAAGCTACCAAAAATTAAGGCAAGAATGAACTCCATAAAACTAATATATCACAAAAATCTAACTTGCAATAGGGAATTGCTGTTATTGAAAAGCGAACGCTGAAAATATTCATCATAGAAAAAGTTCGAACCTAGAATAAAGAGAAACCGTTGAACGAGTGTGTCCAACGGTCGAAGTCTAGTTATTTTTCTCAATGATTTTAGTTCTATCTCTGGGATCTACACGCTTCAGATGTCTGCTCGAAAGTTTCTTTGCAAGTAAATCCAGCTGATCTCTGACCCAATTGTATCCCAAGATATTTCTCTTGTTCAAATCTTCAGGTGTAGAGTGTATTGTCTTCGTCGCTACACTTATGCGATCAGTTAAACCGCTAACTATCTCAGCTGAGACTGTCAGATTACAGGAGCCATCAGGATTAAGAGCAAAGCATTCCCGAGAGAACGGAATGTCATCTCGTGTTGTCTCGATTGTTACAGTGATCACATCTCCATCGCTATTTACCAAAATGAAACAATTTGGTCTCACACGGTATGCCGCCGGGTTCTGTGAATTCTTGCCAAGTTTATTTTGTGCAATTTCCCAGAGTGGGTGACTCTCTTGCTCAGGAGTTGTTGTCACTTTATCTCCTCCTTACACCATGGTGCTGAGCCAATTCGGGTTGGTGGTTGTGTTGTGCTGTAGATAGGCATCTTCTTGATCTCTTCGTCTCGATTGCCAAGATAGGCGGGTGGGTACAACACAAGAACGTAATACACCGTGATCACCTCCAGTGCAAAGGATTTTAGCATATTTGGCCCGAGCAATTAACTTTTGAAAAAATAGCTTTGAAATTGTATAATGGGAGGACCTTTTGCCGGGGTGGCGGAACTGGCAGACGCGCGGGACTCAAAATCCCGTGATCGCAAGATCGTGGGAGTTCGACCCTCCCCCTCGGCACCAAAAGAGAAACCCTAAGTTGCATTTGAACCTAGGGTCATTTGACACTTGTTTTGCGTTTCTTTGAAGAGAATCGGAAATTAATTCGATACCTGCGTAAAGCTTCAAAAGCCTCATCTTTTATATCGTTATCGATACACTCAAGTACACAAGCGAAGGCGGACCGTTTGACCAACCAGACCACCTCTTCACTCCAGTCTCCCTGCTGTTCTCTACTCATTCTAAGCAACCGAATTAGTCTTGATAAGTAACCCTGTTGGATATCAGATTTGCGCTGAATCCAGACAGTCACTGATTTGAGATCCTTTGGCGCCTTTGTCCGCTTGGGTTTGCGGCCCATTGTCCCCACACTCCTTACTTGAGGGAATTGTACTCCTTATTTCTTGAGACTTGAACTTGTCTGTATAATAGTCCAGTTATGTTAAACGTTAACGAACTGCGAAATGGTACAACTTTTCAAGAAGATGGAAACCTTTTTGAGGTTTTGGAATATTCTCACACCAAGATGGGGCGGGGAACTGCAACTATTCGCGTTAAAGTCAAAAATCTAAAATCCGGTTCAACTACTGAGAAAACATTTATTTCCAGCGCAAGGGTGGAAGAAGCCGAGCTTGATAAGGTGGATGGGCAATTTCTATACAAAGATTCCAAAGAAGTGACTTTCATGAATCCGAAGACTTACGAGCAATTTGCAGTTCCAACCTCAGTAATGGGCGGTCAAGAAAAGTATCTTAAGGAAGGTGAAAACTATTCACTGAATACTTTTGAAGACAAAGTTTTGAGTGTCGATCTACCCCGAACAGTTATCCTGAGAATCGTCGAAGCACCTCCTGGTGTCCGAGGCGATACAGTTTCCAATGTCTACAAAGAAGCCCTCGCGGAAAATGATATCAAGGTGAGAGTTCCGCTTTTCATCAACGAAGGTGATAGTGTCAAGATCGATACGCGTTCAGGGGAATATATCGAGAGGGTTAAGATTTAGTTTTCAATCTTGGACAGCAGAGTGTGAGCCAAATTTCCAAAAGGGTTATTAGGTAGTTAAAATTAAGAGGCAGATTGTGCAGGTTACGGCTGTAATTGCAAGTCCGGGCCAGAAAGTTACATTTCTTTGGATGCTCATGTGGAAACGGTTTGGGATAGCAACAAGAGCGTATTTTTCGAAGTAACTCGTAAAGTGTCGGTAAGTCCCCAAAATAAAATCAGGTAAAGTCCCCAAGAAACCACCGACAAAAAACAAATATTGGTTCTGTAGCCCCGAAGTCGCGATAAAAAGTAAGCTCAAACCAACTAAGTAATCTACAATGATCCCAAAACTTGTTTTTTTGTTAAAAGGAGTTTTGGGGGAGCCGTCCCAGTGAGGGATAGAGTCCAGTGCAAAGTGGGACAAGTATGCTAGTGGAAGTGAAATCGTTGGTTCCGGAATGATCTTCACGATTACGGCTCCAACTAGTAAATGAGGTGTAGATAACATTTTGTCAAAAAATATCCCGCCAGAGTTGATAATTTACCCCTTGACGGGAACCTATATTTTGATTATATCATCTATCAGTCAAGCGAGCAAAGGATTTAAGCACATATGGCCGAATTAATTTCATTTTTATCAAATTCTCTAGTCAGCATTATTTTGCTCTTCTATGTTATTGTTGTTTGGGTGGCACTGGTGGGTTGGACTGCTATCGATGTTTTCAATCGAACCAACAACTGGATCTATCGTATCCTAGCTATAATTCTGGTGGGGATAGGTACTTTATTTGGATTTGTTCTTTACCTCCTTGTGCGCCCACAGTCTACAAAAGAAGATCGTCGCTTCCATGAGTTGGAAGAAAAACTGCTTGAGACCCAAGCCCGTTCTTTTCTATGTCCGCAATGTAAAGATATTGTTCGCGAAGATTTTCTGTTTTGTCCAAGTTGTGGCTTGGTTCTGAAGAGAGAGTGCCCATCTTGCCAGAAGGGTTTAGAGATTGCATGGACACAGTGTCCGTATTGCGGTTACAAAACTGGTCCAGCGCAGTTACCTGCTGTTACTGAGGTGGCCGTGGAAAAAGGTATTTCTTTGTTAAAGAGAATAAGTGGCTTATTTGTGGGTAGGGTACAAAAAGGAGAGTTAAAAAGAGGTCGTGGTCGTCCCCGCAAAAATCCAATTCCAGAATTACCTATTGTCAAACGTCCTCGTGGCCGCCCGAGAAAAAATGCCTAACCTTTCAATTAGTTATCGATTAGAACTTCTGCGGGAACAGCTTTCAAAGGAAAAACTTGACTTTATCTTGGTTTCTTCAACCATTAACCGCCACTATTTAACAGGTTGGATGGGGGATTTTGAATCTGGCTATCTTTTGATCACTTTAAAAAAAGCGTTTCTAATCACTGACAGTCGTTATACTGAAGAAGCGGTGGAAAAATCCCCACATTTTGAGTTAAGAGAATATGGGTTGGACGAGAAGTTCTGGAACAAGCTCTTTATCGAAGCTGCCGGTAAAAGAGTCGGTTTTGAAGCCAACGATCTTGCATTTGCCGAATTAAAAAACTTTAAACGCCAGGGGAGAAGTATAAACTTTATTCCCACGACAAATTTAATCGAAAAATTGCGCGCAATTAAAGAAGCGAAGGAAATTAAGCTTCTTCAAAAGGCGGCTATTATTTGTGACCAGGCTTTTCACTTTGTTTTGAAAAATGTAAAACCTGGTTTGACTGAGCGCGAAGTTGCTTGGAAAATGGAAAAGTTTATGCGCGAAAAAGGGGCTCAAAAAAACGCTTGGGATCCTTTTATTGTTGCCGCTGGGGAAAATTCTTCTAAAGTACATTACGCTGCTGGAGAGCGAAAGCTCAAAAAAGGTGACCAGGTTTTACTTGATTGGGGGTGTTACTACCAAGGCTATGCTTCTGATATTTCCAGGGTTATTTTTCTTGGGGCCCCGACCGAAAAACAATCTAGTGTTTATAACTTGGTTTTAGAAGCCCAGAGATTGGGGATGAAGCAGATTAAGGTTGGCGGATTGACTAAGAAGGTTGATTTGGCAGCTCGTAATTTTCTTGTTTCGAAATCCAAATTCTCTTTTGGTCACGGTGTAGGGCATGGAGTTGGTTTACACGTTCATGAACTGCCAAGAGTTAACTCAAAATCAAAAGAAAAATTCTCTGTTGGCAACGTTGTCACAGTTGAACCCGGAATTTATGAACCAGGTTGGGGAGGGGTAAGAATCGAAGATATGGTGCTGGTGAAAGAAAAGGGTTTTGAAGTTTTAACCAAATCGCCAAAAGAGTTAGAACAAATCATTGTCAAATAAACTCTCGTTTGCTAGAATCGGGATCAGTATGAAAGTTGTCGTGACAGAGCAGCCAATCGAAGAACTCCAAACCGAGGCCCTAGTAATTCCAGTTTTCGAGGGTGACAAAAACTTTTCAGATAGGGTTCCAGACAATCTCACCGAAAGTGATTTTTCTGGAAAATTGTATGAAACCTTTTTAATTCCTCCTTCTGCAGAAACTCCGAAGATATTGCTTGTTGGCGCCGGTAAGAAAATTGATTTTGATGCTCGTTTGGCGCGTAATGTCGCTGGAGCAGCAACTCGAAGATTGCTTAAGAGCAAGGTCAAAAAGATTGCTTTTGACGCCGCTATTTATGACAAACCCAGCCTGATTATTGAGGGAGTCGGCCTAGCCGAGTTTGACCCGGGGATTTACAAAACTGGTAAGGATAGACCAGGGAAAATCGATGAGCTGACAATTTTAGGCAAAATCTCGAATTCGGAAATCAGAAAATCTCAAAATATTATTGAAACTACAAATTGGGTTAGGAGGCTCGTTTCAGAACCAGCAAACCTTTTGACACCAAAACATATTGTTAATGAGGCCCGCAGTATCGCAAAAACTAGCAACCTCGGTATTGAAATCTACGACGAAAAGCAGGCAGCCAGAGCGGGCATGGGGGCTTTTGTTGGAATTGCTAAAGGGAGTCATGAACCTTCCTACATGCTGGCATTGAAATATCTTTACAAAAAAGGCGCCCCAACTTTGGGTGTGGTCGGAAAAGGGATAACTTTTGATTCTGGTGGGATTTCGATAAAACCTTCAGACAAAATGCACGAGATGAAAATGGATATGGCTGGAGCTGCGGCAACTATTGGTTTTATGAAGCTAGTTGGTGAACTCAAACCAAAGATGAATGTTGTCGGGGTTACACCTTTGACTGAAAACCTTCCCGGTGGTGGTGCGCTGAAGCCTGGGGATGTGGTTAAAGCCTTAAACGGAAAAACTATCGAAGTACAAAATACCGATGCCGAAGGGCGGGTTGTTTTGTCCGATGCACTTGTCTACGCTCAAAAGCTGGGAGCGACAAAGATAGTTGATTTAGCAACCCTCACTGGCGCGGCGATTGTTGCGTTAGGTGCTGAAGCAACGGCTATTTTAGGTAGTAACCAAGAATTTACTGATAGAGTAATTAAATCTGGAAGTGAGGTTGGAGAGCGCATGTGGCAACTGCCAATTTATCCGGAACACAAAGATTTATTGCGTTCTGATATTGCTGATATGGCGAATATTGCACCGACTCGGGGGGCAGGAGTTATCGCCGGAGCGGTTTTCTTACAAGAATTTATCGAGCCAAAGAACTCTTGGGTACACTTAGATATTGCTGGAACAGCCTGGCTGGACAATGAAAAAACCTACATGACAAAAGGAGCTACTGGAGTCGGAATCAGAACTTTGCTGAATTTACTAGACAATCTGCAAGCAGAAATTAACTAGTATTTCCTAAAAAGACAAAAACTTCATATAATAAAAACATGCATCCTGTCTTATTTGGTCTTGGTCCAATCACAATCTACTCCTATGGTTTTTTTCTTGCGCTAGCTTACATGTTTGCTACCTATGTGTTTTGGCGTGAGGGAAAGAAACAGGGTTACCAAGAAGAGAAACTTTTGGACTTTTCTATCATTTCCTTGCTCGCTGCTTTGGTGGGTGGAAGAGTGTTTTATGTGCTTATTAATCTAAAACAGTTTTCTGGGGATTTAAAAAGCGCTTTATATGTTTGGGAAGGCGGTTTTGCCTATTACGGTAGCTTAGTATTTGTTTTTCTAACTTGCATTTATTTTATTCGAAAATGGCGTTGGAGTTTTCTGCAGGTAGTGGATATAGGTTCATTGTCTGTTCTTGTCGCGATTATTTTTGCAAAGATTGGTAGCTTTCTGTCTGGGAATGACTATGGAACACTGACAAAATTGCCTTGGGGGGTAACCTTTTCATACCTTGAGGGTAAGCGTCATCCAGTACAGCTTTATGAAGCGGTTTTCGCAATTATTCTGCTAATTACCATTTATTCTTACTACAAAAGAAATATAAAATCCGTAAATTTCCGGAGTGGGGCAGTGTTTTTCTACTTTCTGCTTTTTAATAGTTTGGGTAGATTTGCTTTTGAGTTTTTCCGTGGTGACTCGAGTTACTTGGGGCCGGTGAAACTAGCAAACGTTATAAGTCTTATCCTTGCGGGAGTTGCTTTGTTTTCATTATACTTCTATCAGTTTAGAAATTTCGGTGAGGATAAACACAAAATTACAAAATATATTTTTGGTTTGGGAAGAATCAAAAGCCGTTTTAGAAAGGGAATAAATGAACCTAGAGCATTTTAAATCAAAGTTAGTATCCCAGAAGGAAAAGTTAGAAAAAGAAATTCTTCAGTATCAGAAAGAAGATCCCTACAAAAAGAATTTGAGAACGACCGAAGTCCTGGATGATGCTATTACTGAGATTGAGGAACATGATCGTTTGGTTGCAACTTCGGAAGAATTAAAAAAGGACTTGAAAGCAGTAGAAAAGGCCCTTGAAGGAATAGAAACTCAAAAATACGGAGTTTGTATCTCCTGTGGGAACAAAATCGAAGAAGAAAGGCTTGAAGTTATGCCTACGGCGACGATGTGTCTTTCTTGCCAAAAAAAGTCTAAAGAGCGATAATATAAATTACATATGGCACAAAGAATTCTTGTAGTTGAAGATGATGAGTTTTTGAGAGAGCTTTACGACGAGCTGCTCAAAGGGGAAGGGTATGAAGTTTCCTTAGCTCCAGATGGAGAACAAGGGCTGAACCAAATCTCAGAAGGTGGGTTTGACTTGGTTCTACTTGATATTATGCTTCCAAAAATGGATGGGTTGGAAATTCTTCGTCGTGCAAAAGCAACTCCACCAAAGCAGAAGAACGGTCCAGTAGTGCTTTTGACTAATCTTGGGCAGGACTCAATCATTAAGGAAGGTTTTGCTCTTGGTGCTTCGGGATATCTGATCAAGTCCGCAATGAATCCAGATCAAGTGCTTTCGGAAGTTAAAGTGTTTCTAAACAAAAATACTCTCAGTGGCAACAGTACTACTAACTGATGCAAGTTCTTGTAGTTAAAGTTAAACCTCAAAAAGATCGGCTCGATCAGTATGCCTCCGACTCAATCAAAAACTTATCACGTTCCAAAGCAAATAAATTAATCAAGGAAGGTAGTATTCTCGTAAACAAAGTTGCACTTACTCCGGACTACCGTGTCAAAAAAGGGGATAAGGTAACCGTAGAGATACCACTTGATACACAGGTTTCACTCAAAGCCGAGGATATTCCCCTAAAAATAGTCTTTGAGGATCAGGATATTATGGTCATTGATAAGCAACCTGATTTGGTTGTCCATCCAACACTTGATCATCCAACCGGAACTTTGGTCAATGCTGTAATTTCACATTTAGGGAGTTTCGAAGACGAGTCTTTTCGACCGGGGATTGTCCATAGACTTGATAAAGATACTTCTGGTTTGATTGTGGTTGCCAAAAACCAAGATAGTTTGGACTCTCTGAAGAAACAATTTAAATCTCGGGTAGTGGAGAAACACTATATGGCCTTGGTAGTAGGAGTCGTCCCCAAAGAAAAAGGAACAATAGTTGGATCAATAGATCGGCACCCAAAATTCAAGCAAAAATTTGTAGTCAGTCCAGACGGCAAAGAGGCAACGACAGAGTATAGGGTGGTAAAACGTTTCCCAAAATATACTTTGTTGGAACTCACGCCCTTAACCGGTAGGACGCACCAGCTGAGGGTACACCTTTCTTTTTTGGGTTACCCAATCGTCGGTGACAAACTCTATAAGGGGAAAATGCTTCTGGGAAGGCAGTTTCTCCACGCCTCACAGCTTTCTTTTGATCATCCTAGAACCGGTAACAAAATGAACTTTAATTCTTTATTGCCAGAGGATTTACAGAATTTACTTGATAAACTGGATTAGCACCGCCCTTTCTTTATATAATTGAATTATGTCCGCAGCTGACCCACTATTGGCCTTGGGAATTGTAGTAGCCTTTGCTGCTTTGCTTGGAGCCTGGGCGTCTTTCCTGCGTCTACCGCTAATTATTTCTTACATCTTGGCCGGACTGATTCTTGGCCCAGTACTCATAAACAATTCGCATATCGAAACTTTTACTCTGCTGCGAGACTTGGGACTTTCTTTTTTGCTGTTTTTGGTAGGGTTGGAAATAAAAACAGGGGAATTGAAATCTTTTGGTAAACAAGCTCTTATAATTGGAGCGATCCAAATTGTTGTAACCACCATTCTAGGATTTTTGCTCGCTCTTTGTTTGGGTTTTTCCTCAGTAGCGTCCCTCTACATTGCAATCGCTTTGACCTTCTCAAGTACGGTAATTGTGGTCAAACTCCTAACTGAGAAAAGAGACTTCGACTCACTATATGGAAAATTAGCGGTTTCAATATTGCTACTTCAAGATGTAGCTGCAATTTTTGTTCTGATTTTGTTACCAGCTATTGGGAAAGAAGGGGAGTTTGGTTTTGGAAAGTTTTTCATAACAATTGCTGTTGGGTTAGTATTGGTTGGTTTGGTTTATTATCTCAGCAAGAAGGTATTACCACATTTATTTGAAAGACTTGCCCGAAATCTAGAATTACTGTTTCTTACCAGTTTGGCGTGGTTATTATTGATCTCGGCAATCTCCGGAAAACTTGGATTTTCAATTGAAATAGGTGCTTTCTTAGCTGGATTGGGTCTGGCTTCACTCAAAGAGGAGCATCAAATAGCCGCTCGCATTCGGCCCTTGCGGGATTTCTTCATTGTAATCTTCTTTATTATTCTTGGGAGCCAACTGGTTGTAGATTTCAGTGTAGCCACTATTGGTATCGCCATTATCTTGAGTGGTTTTGTACTTTTTCTAAAACCATTACTTGTTATGTTTGTGGTGGGTAGGCTGGGTTTTCGTCGAAGGACTGCTTTTATGACTGGGCTGACCCTTTCTCAAATTTCAGAATTTTCATTGGTGATAATATTCCTAGGTTCCCGCCAAGGTTTACTCCCAGATAGTGTTGTAGCGATACTTACATTGACTGCGTTTATCACCATTGCGTGTTCTTCCTATCTACTTTCTTTTGCAACCAAGATTTATCGTAAATTTGAGAAATATCTAAAATTTGTTGAGAGAAAAGGAGAGCAACTAGAGACAAATCTAGAATTAAACCTAGACGGACACACAGTATTGATTGGCTGTAACCGATTGGGGTGGGAAATACTAAAGCAACTACAAAAGCAAGCTAAGGACATACTTGTTGTTGATTTTAACCCAACAGTCGTAAAAGCACTGCAAGAGCTGAAAGTTAATTATTTATTTGGTGACATTACCGACCCTGATATTTGGAGAGGGGCGAACATTGAAAAATCTGAAGTTGTTATCTCAACAATTTTTGATCCAGAGGATACTTTGGAGTTATTGGATAGCCTCAAGGCTCTTCCAAACTCACCAATTGTCTTTGTCACCGCAGCGGAAAGAGAATGGGCGGTCAAATTTTACCAAGGTGGGGCCGACTACGTAATTGTGCCAAGAGTACTTTCTGGTCACCAGGTAGCCCATCTTCTCACAAACCAGAAACTAGAAGAAATCCGAGAGGGAAAGCTAAAACATGAACATCTTGAGGAGTTGCGAGAAGCAATGGATAAGCTTTCACTGCAATAATAAAAGCAATTATTGATTAGTTCTTTATTTTTGTTAGGGTTTCGTAATCCTTCTGGAGCAGTGGGTTTAGTTCGTGGAAATCAAGAATAGTAGCATAGTCTTTGTAAGAAAATTTCTTTAGGGGCCAGTTTATCTTGGCACTAGTTGCTCTCGAAACTTGAAGTTTAAGAGCTGCTTGATCGGGTTGTCCGAATTTATCGGTAAATTTCGTTGCGTAGGTAGTGACATTGAGTCTAGTCACAGTGGAGATATTAAAGACTTTGATTGCAAAGTCAGCAAAATTCTCATAAGAAGTTTTGATCACTGTTTGTCCCTCACTCGAGGGTATGGTGTATTCAATAGTGGCAACTCCTGAGTCATTTATTTCCAATTTCCTTTTGACACTATCCGAACCGATTACGTCGGTATAGGCACTTTGTAATTGGTTGATTGGGGTGGAAGCAGAAGCCTCTTTTTGCTGTTTCTCGGCTTGTTGTTTCTTTGTCTGCTCGAGTGTTTCTTGGGGATTTGTTTCAGGGGTCAACTTTTTATCTTTATTTAAACCGTTAACAATAGCAATAATACTAATAATTACTATCAGTACGACAAGAAATGCCCCGCCTAAAAAAGCAACTTTCAAAGGAAGAGAAAGGCTCTTGAAAGAGAACTTAGGTTTTGGGGGAGTAGGTGTCTGGGCCGGTTCAATAGAAGAAGTTTCGTTGGAAACCTCGTTGGGCAGTTCCATGATAGATCAATGGTAGATGAGCACTTATCTTGATGTCAAGCAAACTGTGCTAAAATTATTCTTATAGTAACAAATTTCCCCTTATGACTTTCTTTGGAAAACAAAAAAGCTTCTCACTTTTTGATCAGCAAGCCTATCACCGCAACAATGAACAAAAAGTTAAAAGAAGAAGAAACTTTGCTAGTAACTTGGTTAGGTTGGGTATTGTAGTAGTGACGTTAGTTGTTTTTGTAGCTATTGCGGTTCGTGTACCTTCACTTTACACAAAAGTTACCAAACCATTCAAAAGTATCAATAGCGAGTTCTATAAAGGGAACAGTCTAAACTTTGAGCGCAGAACAAATATTTTACTTGCAACAGTCAGAGAAGATAAATTAGAAGAACTTGCACTAGCGAGTTTTGAATCGGGAAAAAAGAAAGTAATAATTCTGAAGCTTGATCCTTCCACGCTCGTGAATGGACAAAAAGGCCCAAAGAAACTTTCCGACCTAGTGATTTATCAGGCAGGAAAGGTTAGTGATATCGATCAGCTATCAGTAGCTGTGCTGGAGGTTGTAAATTACATTCCAAACGGTTATGTAATAGTAGAGGCGAGCCAAGATTGGATAAATATAGAAAGTTTGGGCTCTTTGGTAGAACGCTCATCCTTTTCTCCAGCCTTGCTGCTAAATCTAAGAGAAAACAAAAATTATTTAGATGGGCACTTATTAACCAGTCTATCTACAAATGAATTTTACAAATTGGTCACCAGTGTCAAGAAAATTCAGCCAGAGAGGTTTGAACTAGTAGATACTGAGCGGTACAAATCCCAATCTGGCTTTGTCGATAGCAAAGCCCTTACCAACGAGATTGGTGCGAAAATGAATGATTCTAAGGTTGTGGATGGTAACTACGCAGTCGAAATCGTTAATTCCAGTGGAGTGGAGGGTTTAGGCCAGATTTTGAAAAGTGTGGTTGCGAACCTTGGTGTAAACATTGTTCAAATTAGTACTACCGAAGATTTGGAAGAAAAGAGCACAGTTTTCGTAAGGGAGAGGAGCAACTTTCTTGCAGAAACTTTGCAGAGATTCCTAAAATCGAAATTGGAGAAGAATGCCGACACTGGTTCCGTAGACATTAAGATTGTTATTGGTAAGGATTTCGGGAAGTTTTTTGACTACTAGAGATTTACTCTTGCGAAGAGAATTCATTGACTTTTGGGGGGTTTTATGCTACTATTTCTCCGATCTCTCTCCTTTCTTCCGAGGAGGGGCCAAAATAGCCTCTCCTAAAGACAAAAGCTCCCTTCGGGGAGCTCTTGTCATTTTTAGACTAACTTTTTGCGTCTAGCAAATGCAAACTTCTTAGGTTGACTTTCCAGGCTAAATCAAAGTAAAATATTAAAGTATTAGAAGGAGTAGAGAAAAGGTAGCCGCATGTTACTTATTGTCGGTTTAGGGATCATCGTCATAATTGCTTTCTTCTTCGCTTACCGTGCTGCTTTGCAGCAGGAAACTGGGGGAAAGAAAAAAGAATCAATAAGTGAGGGAGTTCTCCTCTCTATTCGTCTTCCCAAAGAAAATGAAAAACTACCAACAGCCGCTGAGCAAATGTTTGCTTCGCTTCATGGTTTGCTAAAATTCACCCCTTCAGTTCAAGAACATATTTCTCTTGAGATGGCTAGCTCTGATGCTGGAATCAATTTTTATTGCTTTACACCCAGAGCATTCAAAAGTTTTGTTGAAAGCCAAATATATGCTCAATACCCAGATGCAGAAATTAGAGAGTCAGTCGACTATTCCCAAAGTGTTGGCGAAGATTCCGTGGTTGTGGGGACAGAGCTGGCATTAGCCAAAGATTTTATTTTTCCTTTAAAAAGTTTTCGGGACTTTGAGGTCGACCCACTAGCGGCGATCACCAGTGCTTTGGGAAGTGTGCGTAAAAATGAACAAATTTGGATACAAATACTGGTTCGGCCAATTGATGATTTTTGGCAGGACCGTGGTCATGACTATGTGAAAATGGTCCGTGATGGTAAGCATCCCATTAGTCTTAACCCCCAAGAGATTGCCTTGGATGTGGGAAAGCAGATACTTTCTGTGGGTGGAAATATTATTCCCTATATGATGGCTGGGCCGAAGGAGATTGTACCAGGCAGGCCAGAGCTACCACCCAAGCTGTCTGCCGGTCAGGAACTAGACCTGAAGACAATTGAAAACAAACTTTCCAAAATTGGTTTTGAAACCAAAATAAGAATTGTTGCTGTGGCTGCCGATAAAGAAAACGCTCAGCAAAAACTTTCCTCAGCAATAGCGTCTTTTAAACAGTTTGCAACCGCGTCCCTAAACGCTTTTGAGCCTGACCCAGACAGCCCAACCACATCTTCGTTGGTAAAAAGTTATCGCGAACGTCTTTTTCCTGAGGGGGAGGGTGGAGATTATGTTTTGACAATCGAAGAGTTAGCTTCCATTTTTCACCTACCAAATATTTCAGTTGAGACGCCAACAATTGCTTGGACGAGAGCCAAAAAAGGCGAACCGCCACTCAACCTTCCTTCAACGGATGTTACTTTTATTGGTAAAAGCTATTTCAGAGATCATGAACAGGTATTTGGTATCAAAAAAGCCGATCGTCGCAAGCATATGTATTTGATTGGGAAAACTGGTACCGGAAAATCAACTTTGATCAAAAACATGATTATTCAAGATATGCGCAATGGGGAAGGGGTAGCGGTTTTGGATCCCCATGGCCAACTAATCGATGAAATACTGGAGTTCGTTCCGGAGAACCGGTTGGATGATGTGGTTATCTTCAACCCAGCGGATGCTGATAACCCAGTGGCTCTAAATATGTTGGAGATGTTTGACCCAAGACAACGTACTTTGATGGCAGACACCTTGGTTGATGTTTTCAAGAAATATTTTGCCAATAGTTGGGGTCCACGACTTGAGTATATCCTCAAAAATTGTATCCTTACCCTTCTGGAGGTACCAAACACCTCGCTTTTGTCGATTACGCGACTTTTGGTTGATAAAGGCTATCGCAGGTTTATCGTTGGTTTGATCAAAGATCCACAGATGAAAGATTTCTGGACCACCGAGTTTGCCCGTCTTGAGCAAAACGACCGTCTAATTACTGAGGCAATTTCGCCAATCCAAAACAAAGTTGGCCAGTTTCTCAACAGTGAGCTGATCAGAAACATTGTCGGCCAACCAAAATCGACAATCAAAATTGATGATATCATCAACAACAAAAAACTTTTCTTTGTAAACTTGGCCTCTGGTAGAATTGGGGCGAACAATACTTCTTTGCTGGGAGCAATGATCGTTTCACAGCTTCAGTTTGCGGCCATGCGTCGTGTTGATATCCCCGAGGAAACTCGGAAAGATTTCTTTCTTTACGCTGATGAGTTCCAAAACTTCGCCACCGAGAGTTTTGCTGTGATTCTTTCTGAGGCGAGAAAATACCGACTTGACTTGACGATTACTCACCAATACATCGAACAAATGCCTGAAGAGGTTCGGGATGCCATCTTTGGAAACGTTGGTACTTTGATTTGTTTTGGGGTTGGAAACCAGGACGCCCACTTCTTGGAACGTGAGTTTAGCCCCGTTTTTCTTGAGAATGACTTTATTAACCTTGGTAGGTTTGAAATGTATTTGAAGTTGCAAATTGATGATCAAGCTTCCAGACCATTCTCAGCTATATCACTGGCACCACCAACTGATTCGACAAATCTCAACTCGAGGGCAATTCAACTTTCTCGACAGAAATACGGTAGAGAGGTTGAGAAAGTTGAGAAACTAATCAAGAAATGGACTGAAACCAAATTTGTACCTGGCCAGCCACCACAGCCTCCTCTCTGGGCGATTGAGGAAGCCAAAGCCGCGGCTGCTGCTGCTCCAGCGCAACAAGCAGTTACCCAACCAAGTAGTCAAGTACAAACGACAGTTCCACAAGCGTTTCCAAATCAATCACCTTTGGCTGATTTATTGGTTGGAGATTCCGGGCAGAATCAAGTATCCGTAGAGCAAAACGTAGTTTCTCCAGCTAGTCAAGAGCAAGCTGCGCCGGTTCAAAAGCCAGCTAGTCAGGTACCAGCAACCCAACAGCTGCAACAATCACCCACAGCGATTCCTCAGAGTGTCGATACGAATTTTATACCTTCAGAAGAACCAGTTATTCAAACAGAACCAGAGCAACCAGCGGTGCAGAAATTTGAGGCACTAGATGAAAATTATGAAGGATCAGAAGTTTACCAAAACCCAGTTTCGCCAAAAACAGAAGCTACTTCTCCAGAGCAAAAAGTAGAACCACAACCTATCAATCGTGAAAATTTGAATCAAAACCTACCAACTGGATTAGTTAGCACGGAAGAATCGGAAAAATCACAAGAAGTTAATGTGGAACAAAAGCCACAAAGTGGGGAAGTGGAGATTTTCCGTTTTCCACCAAGTAATATTAATAAACCATAAACTTATTAGGAGGTATTTAAGAAATGGATAGTAATAAATTTGAACTTATCAGACAGTCGTTGGGGGCAGCGGAATCAAGTATCAGATTAGCCAAACAGCTGCTTTCTGAACTTGAATCTGGGAATGTTAGCAGTAAGGTTGCTACTAAGCCGAATGGGGCTGATTTGCCTGGAATCGCTGGTATATTTGATGGTGAAAACATGGTTTCCGAATCAGGGGAAGTTTTTCCAGTACCGGCAAACTATGCTAGCAAGAGTATGTTGGTTGTTGGAGATACTTTAAAGTTGGTGGAAGAAGGCAAGAATAAGGAAAAACGGTTTAAGCAGATTGAACATGTCAAAAGACACAAGAGTACTGGTATCCTGACCAAGAAAGACGGTAAGTGGAAGGTCGCAACCCCAGAGGGCTCTTATAAGGTACTAGGAGCGGCGGTAGAGCACTTTGGCGCAGATATTGGTACAGAAGTCACTCTACATCTACCCGCTACAAATTTGACAGTAGCCTACGGTGCAATTGAGTCTATTAATAAAGGAGCAGAAAAGAAAGAGGAAGATAGAAAAGTTGAGTCTAAAGAACCACCACAGTCTGCGGTTGTCGAACAAAAGGAGCAGCCCAAACAACCAGAACCAAGAAAAGAAGAAAAACCAGAAGAGGTTGTTCACAACTCAAAAGAAGTTAAAAAGGAACCAGAGAAGTCAAAACATGAGCCTAAACTAGTGGTGAAGCAGCCAGAGGTGGTTGCGGAGCCAAAGAAAGAAGTAGTCATAGCTCCAGTGGCCAAAGTTGAAAAAGAGGTGGTAGAGAAAGTTATCGCAACACCACCAGCACCAGCCCCAAAACCTGTGGTGGTTGCGACTGAAGTTCCAGAGCCAAGCAAACCAGCAACAGTTCCAACTGCCCAACCAACACCAGAAAAGTCTATGGAAGTTGCTTCTGAAGAGGAAGAACTGACCTAGCACAACCTACTTTAGTTCTTGGAATTCTTCTTCATCCTCAACCAGGTCTTGAGTTGGGACAAATTCAGCCGCTTCTTGAGGAATATCTTCTTGGGGAGTTTCTTCTTGGTCAACCGCTACCTCTTCTTCAGAATTTTCTGGATTTCCAGCAGTACTAGAAGTCGTTTCGTTCAGATGCGAGAAAGTATCCTCACGTACGTAAGGGGTGAAGTTGGTATCAATTGGGAAAGTCGGGTGGGCAAGTTTTTTTGATCGTTTGGTTTCCTTCAAGAATACCGAAAGAGCAGAATCCCTAGGATCTTTACCGACTTTTACTGATTTTACAACGGCTGAAAAGCTACTTCCGAGATTTATAGCCTGAGCCACTTCTGTTCCCCAGACACTTTCCAGTTTGCCCAGCCTTTTGTTGTCTTCAGAGACGATAGTTACATCATCTTTAGCAACTTTTAACTCAACGCTATCACCGACACGTAGTTGTATCAGTACTGTGGGCATTGCCAGGTCTGTAAGGTCAATCGCTCTGGTTTTACCTGGTTCTTCCAAAAACATGTCGGGGTCTATCGTTCTCGCTTCCTTTGGTTTGAAGCTGCTGCCTCGCAAAGTAGAGAGTTTGTCAATGTTTCGAGTCGCTATTGGATTGTAGGGGTCAATCTCGAGGACTTTTTTGTAGGTAGAGCTAGCTTTATTGACTTGTCCGAGCTCAGTATAGGCATGACCAAGACGATTGAGTATGGTTATGTCTTCTGGGTACTCTTCGTAAAGAGCGTTGTTGAGCTCTACTGCTTTCTCCCAGGAACCAGCTAGGGCGGCTTCGATAGCTTCTTGATATCTTGGATCGAGTTCAGATTGGTTAGACATATTGTTTGTTTCTAGAATTTATTACAGTGTATTTATAAACTACCTGTCAAGTCTTGATTTAATCAAGACTTGCATTCGCTCCGCGAAAGTTAATTCCTTGACTTAAGATATTGTTACAGAAATCAACTTCATCAACCAACTCGTAGATGGTTAAGTAACCCATAGTTGCATTAGGTATTGGAAAAGTGTAAAATATTTTTCATTCTGAGGAGGAGGTCCTATGTCCAAGCCGCGGATTCCGAACTCGCATAAAATTCAGTTCATATATTCCGATGAGCAATGGCGTCGGTTAGAACGGCTCTGTGAGCTATCGGAGAGAACTTCAAAGGTGGATGCCGATAGAGAAGCTCAGCGTGTATATGAGCACATTCTCGAAGCAGTTCTGGAAGGAAAAAGAGTTCTTGTTGAAGACACTGCCACTGGGGAACGTGTTGAACTCTTAACCACTGACATGATGTCCCTGCGTTTGAAAGTCGAAAGAGGGGAAGCAGACCATTTTCGAAGACCACCATCCTAACAGCGGTGGTCTTCTTCTTTCTGTGTTAAAATAATGCCAAATTATGTCAGGACACAGCAAATGGTCAACAATCAAGCGTGCAAAGGGGGCTAACGACGCTAAACGCGGTCAGGCTTTCACAAAGGCTTCTAAACTCATTACCATAGCAGCTCGAGATGGAGCTAGCCCAGACAACAACTTCAAGTTACGTTTGGCTGTTGAAGCCGCTCGGGCAATCAATATGCCTAAGGAGAATATTGAACGGGCGATTACTCGGGCAACTGGGGCGGATGGCTCAAAAGTACTAGAAGAACATGTCTATGAGGGCTATGGTCCGGCTGGTGTGGCTTTATTGATAGAGGTGGTTACTGATAACAAAATGCGCACCGGTTCAGAGATACGCTCGATTCTTGACAAGAGTGGGGGAAACCTCGCTGGTCCGGGAAGCGTCGCTTACAATTTTAAAGCAATTGGTGCAATTTCTGTCAATATTGCTGGAAAAGACCCCGACGAGCTGTTTTTGTTGGCGGCTGATAGTGGAGCAGAAGATATCATAACCGAGTCTGAAGAATCCACAGTTTATTGTAAACCAGAAGATCTTGTGAAAGTCAAAGAGGCGATAGTTACCGCTGGTTATGATATAACTAGTGCTGAGGTTATCAAGGAAGCCACGAATACAATTAAGATTACTGACGAGGGCCAAGCCAAAAGTATTCTCAACTTAATTGAAAAACTAGAGGACTCAGATGACGTCCAAAAAGTTTACGCGAATTTTGACATTTCTGAGAGTCTTCTACAACGGAATGCAGAGCTTATTAGCTAAAGACCTACATCTTTAATTTATGTTAATCCTTGGAATTGATCCTGGAACTGCCACTACAGGTTGGGGAGTTCTCAAAGTCGAGGGTACAAACGGAAAAACCAAATTTATTGCCCGCAATTACGGTTGTATTCTGACTGACAAAAACCGGGAAATGCAGTATCGATTACTTACTTTGAATGATGGTATTAGCAACTTGGTCAAAGAATATAGGCCAGATATCATGGTGGTTGAACAGATTTTCTTTGGAGCCAACGCGACAACTGCGATTTCAGTTGGACAGGCGAGGGGCGCCATACTCCTAGCCGCAGCGCAGAGCCATGTTCCGGTTTTTGAGTACACCGGCCTAACGGTCAAATTGATGGTAGCTGGTCATGGTCGTTCTGATAAACAGCAGGTTCAAGATGCGGTTTTGAAACATTTGGGTCTAAAGGAACTACACACTGCAAAGAATCAGGCTGGCAAGGAAGTTTTCCGTTTTCGTGATGATGCCTACGACGCTCTCGCACTAGCTATCTGCCATGTGCTAAAATCAAACGCACTCTAGCTATGTTTCTAACAAAACGAGTAAAAATTTCCATCATTACAGTCCTTCTCAGCTTGTCGTTATTTTGTTTTCCTTTTGTCGATGCTAATCTAAAAATTTATTATTTGGGAGCAATTGTAGTTGCTAGTTATTTGCTTTCTGTTTGGTCGATCTATCGGGATCTGCATGGCTTTGAATTTATCAATTTGTTTGTCCTACCAGTACTTTTGACACTTAGTTTTGGTCTATTCATCTATCAATTCACACCCGGACCTGAGATTAGATTGTTACTTTCTATAGTTTATGGAGTCGTTGTTTATATAAATCTACTGGCCGAAAATATTTTCAATGTTTCAGCGGAGAGAAATATACCTTTGCTGAGGGCGGCAAGAACAGTCGGTTACCTGGTAACTCTTTTTGTTTCCTTTGCATTCTTTTCTTTGCTTTATGGTTTGGGTCTTTCTTGGTGGGTTTTAACTGTAGTATCTTTTCTGATCGGAATACTTATTTTTGCCCAAGCTGTCTGGCAAGTCGAACTTGAAGAAACTTTAAGTAGAGAACTAATTATCGTTAGTTTAGTTTCCGGACTGCTACTTTCCCAACTTGCTGCTGCCTTGGCGTTTTGGCCGCTGACTCCACCAAAAGTCGGGCTTGCAATGACAGCAATGGTATACGTGACTTTGGGTATACTGCAACATATGATTCAAAAAGATCTGACAAAGAGAGCTGCCTTTGAATATGTCTTTCTGGCTCTTAGTGTTTTCCTCTTTCTTATCGTCACCACTACTTGGGGAATCTAGAACTTCTTATTTGACCAAATTGCTCTGACAAACTATAATTCGAAATTAGTGAGCCACACTACGGAGTGAGGCTGCTTTGGGTGAACAGGGAGGTGCGATTGGGCGAAGAAAGAACGAGTCGCAACACAGACAGGGGGAGTACCGTCTAGTGTGACGGTCGGATCTCAACTCATGGAGGAGTTGACCATGACGGCGTATCCGTTTAAGCCGGGTCCAGGACTGCCACTATCAGGGCAGCCAGGCAGATCATCGAGTTCTCAAAGTGGTGGAAACTGCTCCCAGCAGTTGCCCACCTACGTCAGGTCCCTTCGAGATGGTATCGTGCTCGGTCGCGCTACCACACAGGAAGAACTCAGCGCCCTCGAATTGAGCCGCGCCGAGTACGACAAAAAGCCTTAGGACAAAAACCTGCAGGTTGTCCTAGTGCTCACCACAATCGAATAGCTCATCTTTTTGCGGTCCGGGAACTTCGAGAGTCTCGGACCGCCATCTTTTTATCAAGTAGAGCAGTGTGATCCAGAAACCAGAAATATAGAATATCAGATTCGCTATAGTTGTACATACAAGTGGGAGTGAAAAACATTGTTAGTCAATACAACAAACTTGTAACAAAAATTAACGATATTAAAAGTCAGAGTGGAGGAGTGGGATGAGTAGAGAGAGAAATTTTATAACAATACTATAAGACTAGGTGATATAGTATGATATAGTCTTTCCACGTGTGGAAAGAATACTATAGGGTCTAAGTCTGGTGGGAAAGTCGACTCGTAAAAAACCCGAAAGACCTTTCGGTTGCTGTTGAACCATGCAAAGAATCTTGTCCCTCCACCCTTCTCTCCAAAACTACTGGGATAGTAATTTTTATTGCACACTCCTTTCTCTTGGTATCGGTGGTAAATTGTGGATAACTTTTGCACAAGCCGAAGTCGAGTGCTAAGTCCATATTGGTTTTAGCCTCAAATTTACATTTATCTAATGCAATTTGTACCTATAGAACAAGCAATTTCGGATCTCCTCGCATCGTCTTCAAGGACGTTACTAGGTTTAGTTAAAGCAATACTTTTGCCTTGGTTATAGTCGAGCCGCTGTAAGGCCCTAGAAGGCATTTTTATACTTGGAGTAATAAAGTAAGTAGTCTGTGCAAAAGAGAGTGTAAAGAAAGTTTTGTGTAAATGTTATTTTGATAGACCTGGTAATACCTCTTCTCCCGGTCAGTAAGGCGCCTCAGCTTCAAATGTTAATACGTCGCACAATGTATCTTATGCGACGTCAGATAGAGCTCCCTACCGATCGATGTTTTTAAAATTTTCTGTGCTTTCCTACTGCGCCTTGACTACAAAAGAATTAAATCAAAAAATGTTTTCTAAATTCTCTATTTTCTGGTTGGTCTAAAATTTATAAATTTCCAGTTGTGGCTGAAAATTACTAATTGGCTGCTATAGAAGGCAAAAACTTAAATTTGCTCATTTTAACCCCTTCCCCGTCCTTTAGGAAAAATGGACCTATAATTATCAAAATAGACTGACATACCAAGCAAAAATACCAAAATTAGCCTCAAAAATAAAAACGCCCGGTTCCGGTTTAGCCGTGAACTAGGCGTTCAGAGACGCAATTTTCCATGTGTCAGACCAGATTTCCGCCAGTTCAAGCTTCAAGAGGTCGTCGCGCAAGGGTTTCATCCGCCTTGCCTCCTAGCTGAGATCTCTACCTCGTGCCAATTACAACAAAGTTTTACAAATTTTGCAAGATTGCTTTCCAAACATGTTTTGTCTATTCTTAAATTTCTATGAAAAGTTTTAAACAAAACTATTTGATAAAAGCTCCAGTTGAAAAAGTTTGGCAGGCACTGGTTGCTCCGAAGATCATTGAACAGTGGTCGGGTTCCAAAGCAGTGATGTCAGATCAGGTTGGTGCAAAGTTTGAGCTATGGGATGGCGATATGTTTGGTACCAACGCTGAAGTTATTGCAAATAAAAAATTAGTCCAAGACTGGTTCGGTGGTGATTGGCCGGAACCGTCGAAAGTGACTTTCAACCTTTCAGAAAAGGATGGTGTTACCGAAGTTGAGTTGGTGCATGAAAATCTGCCTGATAAGGAAGCCTCTGATTTTGAGTCTGGTTGGCGTAATTATTATCTCGGCTCAATTAAGAAAATGCTTGAAGGATAAAGAGAATCGCTTGCCCAGGTTCTGAACAAGCGATCAGCAGTCAATGTTACCGGCAAATACTTGTGTGTAGTAGTACTTATCTCCAACCTTTGCTACACCAATTCCCAACTTTTCATAGTGACAACCGAGAATGATTTCCCTATGACCATCGCTTTTCATTAAATCATCCATGGCAGCTTCAATGGTCTCGGCATTTATGTAGTTGTTCATGGCAAGGTTTTCACCTTCCCATCCGCCTAGATACTGAGCATAATCTAGTAGGCAGAAAGAAGGACAACCGTTGGGTGGGTTATGGCTGAAATAGTTGTTTTTGGCCATGTCTTCTGATCTGTAGATTGCTACTTTTGTCAAAACTGGGTCAACCTCAAGAGGCTGAAGGTTGTTGAGTTCCCGTTGATAGTTGACCAGCTCGACCATATCTTTTTCCAACTCCTCTTCTCGTGTTACTGTTGGTGTCGGAGTAGCTGTTGGAGTTGGAGTCATCGTAGATACTTCTGGGAGGGTGGTCTTTTGCAGGCTCTCGACGATTACCCCTCCATCATTGGATTGGTTGCTCTGTTCACCAGCAATTGCAGCGACTAGGTTTGGTATCCCAACCAGTACAATGAGGAGCAAACATACAAACGACAACAGGTAGTCCGTAGTCGGTGTGTCCCGGCTCTTATCTCTCAAGTTGTATGGATACGACGTTTTCTTCTTGGCTGCAGAAGCTGTCGCTTGCTCTTCTACTTTCCTCTCTTCTTCCGGTCTCTTCTTTGGTTCCTTGGGCATTCGTGGTGGACGCAAGAAAGCCAAAGTGCACCTCCTTGATTGAAGTTATTATACCTAAACTGAACAAGTAAACAAGGGAAAAAAGTTTGAATTATCCAGGGATTACTTGGTTGGATTTGGTTGAGGGTTGCTACGACCAATTTCGTAAAAATAAGTTGGTCCCCAGGGTGTGTTTAGTTCTGGATTTTCGTCAACAAATATTGGTGTCCAGTTTGTAAAAGGAAAAGAAGGAGCGATTACTAGAGTTCCAGGTTTTAGTTCAGTAAGTAACTTCTCCTCCAGCAATTCATTTGTTTGTTCTGTCAGGTAAATCAGGCAAACTGTCGCCTCGGAAAGGTCAACATCAAACAAATTTTTATTGAGAAAAGTTACTTTGTCGGAAAGGCGCAGAATAAAGCTTTGGTACAGACTGTAGAAATAGCGGAGTTTGTCGATCTCGATCCCAACTGCTTTGCAATGGTAGGTTAGTGCGGTAGCGATTGGTATTCGCCCATCCCCGCTTCCCAAATCGTAGAGAATATCCCCTTCTTTTAGTTTCGCCAAACGCAAAATACGCTCTACCACCGGATGTTCCATCGCAACATACGGGGCGCCATGATCGGAAGCATTGTATTTCCAATATTGGTAGACGAAAAATCCAATGACGATAGCTATGAGGGCAGTGATTGCGTACACAACTATTAATATACTACTTCTTTTGTTTCGGCAAAAGAAGTATCAAGAAAATCCGACCCTTGCACTTCGTCAGCGGTTGAACATAAGCAAAAAAGCTCGGAAACTTCTGGAATTCCTTAACAGTCAGTTCCAGCTTTCTCTTCGCTTTTTTACAAGTTCAAAAAGGCTGACTTTGCTAGAGGGCTTTACGCTGCTCGCAATGGCGGTATAAGTTCAAAGACGCTGACTTCGCTATAGGGGTTAATTTTGGAAAAAAGAAACCGTCGGGGTGGCGACGGTTGTTAGATTCTGATTAGTATCCCAAGTATATAGCCAAGGTGACTGTACTTGCCACAATGCAGAAGATTGTTGCTTGGTTGGCAGTGAGTTTGGATTTTTTGGCCAGAGTTACACCGATTAGTATGTATAGATCCACTGTTCCAATCCAGAAGTTAAATACATTACTATATACAGAGGCTGTAACGAAGCTGGCTAGAGTCATCCCGAGTAGGATGTACATCCATGCCCAGACGTCTCCCCACAATCTTCTACCTAGAGATTGCATTTCTCACCTCCAGACTTCTCCAACTGAGTTTAGCAAATATAGATTTTTGAGTAAAGAAAAACCGCTGTGGTCAGTCAGCGGCTGGTGGGGTTTGCTTTGCGGCCTCGAACTCATGAAGAGCTTGTGCCAAATCATCTATATCTGTGAACAGCTTGCCTTCTTCTATTCTTGCGATTCGAAACGGTGTTGTCACGTTGATTGAGGGGAAGACAAAACCGTAAACAGGTATCTTGTGTATCTCAGCTAGTATCTGCTCGTTGGTACGGCCGTCTGAAGCAGTTGAGAGGTCGGCAACCACGACATCAAAGTCGTGTGTTGCGAAGAAATCTTCTACTTCAGCCAGAATTCTTCTTGCTCCCGCATGATCCGTTTTCCAGTCCCTTTCCTCGTAGACTCCTCGGTCCAACGCGCTGGTGACATTGAAACCCCGGTTTCTCAACGCATTTACTGCGTATTCGATTCTCTCATTTTGTCCAGGTCTGCCGATGCGGCCGATGACGTAGATCCGTAGCATGGTCGCCTCCAATCATGCTCGGGATTATAGCAGTAAAGTGTAGAATTGTGAACACAGCTGAGTAATTCCTATAGCTCTTTAATATCCGACTTATAACTATTGACAAGAAGTTTGGAAGTGGTTTAGACTAATTGGTAAGGAGGACCTCTGACACTGCCTAGTCACGTTATTTTTAAACCATGAAAATCTCAAACCGAGAAATTATTATTGCAGCCATAGCCATCCTAGTACTACTTGGTATAGGATACTTTATAAACAACAATTCCAAGGACAACAAAAAAGAAGAGACCAAGCAAGAAGACAAGGTAAACTTGGATGACTCTGGTAGTACTGACGAAAACAAGGACGACCAGAGCAAAGACGAAGAGGAAAAAGAAGCCCAAGGTGTCATTTCGACTGATCCAAAATCCGGTGCTGAGGTTACCCTCGCTTCTGCTCCAAAAGATGTTGTGATCAAGTTTGATAAAGAAATCGCTGGCGGATCAGAAATAACGGTAGTTTCAGACAAGAATGTCGATGTCGTGACTGCTGGGAACAAAATCACCGCTGACTTGAAGCAACTCTCTGCGCCAGTGAGTATTTCTGTTGCTGGTACCTACACAGTAGCCTACAAGATCAACTGGAAAGACGGAACTAAGAGTGACGGAAGCTACAAGTTCACAGTCAAGTAAGTAAGCTGACTAAATTTGGGCATATAAAAAGCTCCTTCTGATGAGGGAGCTTTTTGGTTCTACAGATAAGTTCTTTCGGATATATTTTCGGGAGTTTATTTGGGTCGTGTGGGGCGGCAGCGTTGCTGGTTTAGCTTTGCTGCCTGCCCCTGAGACCTCTACTCCTTCTGAAATTCGCTCGGTGTCCAGAAGACGGTGTCTGTCGGCAGATCAATGTACTCGGCCATACTCGCAGAAGTGAATCCTGAGTAGTAGTGGCCGTCTGGGGCCATGGTCGATTCGGTAGCTATTGTGACTTTCATGCCGCCGTAGCCGAGTTGCGCACCTCCGTATTTGCCGATGAACCAGGGATCTCCGGCAGGGCTGCGACGCAAGACGAAATTGTAGGCCAGCTTGGCTTTATCACCTGGCTGGAAGTCGGGCTTGTAGCGCTCGCCGACTTCTGAGATTCGGAACAGGAGAAACTGCTTGTCGTCGAGCCCGAAATCATAACCCTCGGTATAGACCGACCCTTGTACAACATGGATTGGCAGGACCCAGTAGCCTTTGGTCTGATCGTTATGGCCGTGCAGGGTTGGTTCGCCAATAAGCTGAACGATGTCATGGTCCTGGACGCGATGACCCTCGAAAGTGCAGTGCTTGAGAACGGGCATGTCCTTGTAGCAGTCAATCTGACCGGTGCCGAAAACCTCGTAATAGGCGCCGACGACGTACTTTTGCGTCAGTGCCGGTGTCGTTGCATCAGGCGCTGCTGTTGGTTCTGCACTTAATGCAGTTGTGCCATTGTCCTTGCCTAGGTTCTTCGTATCGTCATGGACGCCGATGGCAAAGGCAGCGATAAGGACGATTGCCACTACCGCCGCAATGATTCCGAAGACAGCTTCCCCTGGGGTTACCCGTCTTAGTCTCATAATCCCCTCCTTGGGCTAGAGTTGATCCTTCCCGATTTCTTGGTTGAATTATAACTTATGGAGTAAAGTTGGAGTAATTAAATTTTAGTAATTTCAATTTTGAGTGTAGGTAAAAAAGAAGGTTCTCTGAGGCAGCCGAGCTGTTTGCTCAGGATGGCAACCTCAGAGTTTAATCTTGCCGTGCGAAGGTGAGCGCCGGCGTTGTCTATAGGGTTTCCCGTTCTCCTCTTCAACATTGATTGGTGGGCCACTAACTAAATCATGTACATAACCGCAGCAGATGCAGGTCGCGTAGACGCCGTACCAATCTCTTTCGTGAATCATCGAACCACGACAGCGAGGGCATGTTCGGGGTAGGTTCGTCTTCGGCGGAACTACACCGTTAGAATTCGGTGTGGCGACAGGCTTCACCTTTACCGGTGTTGGTTGAATCGGTGCGGGTTTTGGTTCTTCCCAGGCTGGTTTCGGCGCTCGAACTGTTGGACTCGAAGGTACTTGTTCTCGAGCAGTGGCTTGTTGGAGCATAAGCTCGATCGCTTGCCTTCGGTCCTCTCTACGACGGAACCGTTCCGCTTCTCGTTCCTGTTTCGCTTGCTTTTCGTCCTTCTCTTGTCGGATTTTCTCCCCGACGCCGAAATCGTCGACCCTGTTTGTGGAAGCAGGTTTTCGCGGAGTTGCACCAAGACGTGGCTTTCCCCTTGGGATCGAAAACTCGGCGGCCCACTTTTCGGAAAGAATCAGCGGATCCTCCGTTAGTAGGTTCTGCCAGAGTTGCCAGTTCGGTGCGGTTCGTCGGCCGGGCGAATGTCTTCTTGTTCGAAAATGGTGTATCGAGATCTTGGGCCCGAGAGCATAGATCTTTCGACTGGACTTTTCACGCACAGCTACAAGCCAGCGCTGACCTTCCTCAGCAACAGAATCTTCGAAGTAGATTTGGGCGGTTTGGGTAAACGGTCGCCCATACCCAATCATCTCGTAGATAACTGTCAACTCCAATGGGTTGTAACCCCAGGGATTCGTATCAGCGCACAGGTACAACCCCGGACGTAGGTTCCGAACCAGATTACTGAGACTCACTGGTCACCTCCTTTCCTCGGGTGCTCTCTCGAAGTGGAAAAACCTAGGCTGATATTAACAATAATATACTAGGAAAACAATTGTTGAGTTGCGAACGATTATATTTTTTATTTTCTGATTCTGATCAGAGAGGGATTGTCGACTCCTCCACCGGCGCCGGCATACATGCCAAAAAGAAAATCACTGATCTTATACTTGTGTTTGCCTCCCCGCTCGTCCCAAAGCGGATCATTGACGTAAACGAATTTACGGTCGATTCCGGTGACAACATTAAAATGAAAGTTGAAGCGTGGGTTTTTGGCAAAAAGAAAACTGGAGGTAAGAACTACGATCGATGGGTTTTTACTCTTTAACTCTTCGCGGATGTCCTCTTCAGTTGGAATTTTTACTTCGACTACTCCCCCATCTTTCATGAACTGCAAAAAGAATTTCACCGCTCTTTTGTCGTTCGAAGTTTTGATACCGTATCCAGCAATTGCTTTGCTTTTTGTATTAGAAATTTTTTCTAAGTGGTTTTTTATTTTGTCTTGAGAAGCACCGATTTCGTTAAGCGTAAAGAGCCCAGGGTTAAAAGTGGTAACTGTTACTTTGAACCCATTTTTGATTAAGAACGAACCCAGTTGAGGACAGTAAGTTCCAAATTTATCAGCCTCTAAATTTTTCTGGATTTGTTCAAAGGTAAACGGCAGTTTCCAAAACTTTGTAATCATGTTGACCGCAGCAATTCCGCAATCAACAGAATCTTTTTCTTGACGAACAATTGGAACGTTTAATGGTTTCATTTTGAGGGAATTGTACAGGTAGGTTTGAAAGTTGTCAAAAAGTTTGGGAAAATTAATAAGTAAATTAAATGTCAGAGGACTCCCGCCGGGTTCGAAAACCTGGTGGCGGGAGTCCCTGTAGCCCACGTAGTGGTCGCAGAGCGCGGAGCGATCTATCTCCGTTCCATGTGCTAGTGGAATCGGCTGATGTCGATCACCTGGATGCGTGGATCGCTGCTGCTCTCCTCGTTGTCGTAGTCCACCGGTTGGAAGTGGAGGTGACGTTCCGGGTTGAAGCTCGGGTGCTTCTCCACCCACTCCCTGTAGGCCTCTTCGTCGTCCTTGGTGATCTCGCCGATGAAGGCCATCTCGACCTCGTGCTGGGCTTGCACTCGGAGAGCTCGCAGGCAGTGGAGTGCGAGCAGCTGCATCACTTGGATGGGCTGCTCAGTGAACGCGCCGTCCTTGTATTTGCGCGCGACCTGGCGGTAGAGATTGAGGACCAACGCTTTGAGCTCGTCGAGGTCTTTCGCGACGACGAACTGATCCACCTCGGGATCGCTGGCTGTTCTCCGCATCTCCCGGGCGAACGCGTCCTTGTAGTTGGAGTGCGCATAGGCAGCTTCCATCTCTCCGAGCACGATCCCGGGAAAGAAGCTCCAGACGGTGTAGTGCAGGTCGTACGGGTTTTCCCGTAGCCTTGCCAGGGTGTAGTTTTCCACGGCGGTGACCATTCCTTTCGTTCCCTCCCTTGCTTCTGAATGATTGATGGGAATATTTTACCACACTCAGTCTACTATAGGATTTCTTGAAGGTAAAACTCTAACTAACGACCAAGCGGTTTGGGTTGAAGATGGTTTGGTGAAGATTTTGTAGGACTTAAAGTCCGTTTTTGAGCTGCCAAACAAAAATTGACCAGGATCAGAAATAACCTCAATGTCGCCTACTCCAATGTTTCTTCCACCTTCATACCATAAGAAAAAAGGTCCAAAAAAAGTCTTTTCTTGGTTTAAAGAATAGGAAACTGCCCTTGCTTGCTTTGTTGTTGCCAAAGATATGGCCATGCAGTTTTTTCCAACTCCATAACTATTGGGTTTAGATGCGACTATTCTTATCGCCTTAACCAAGGCTTTTTCTATCTCATCAACAGTATTTGCCTTACGAAGTGATGCTTGTAAAATCCTTCTGTCGTTTCGATCAAAAGGTTGCGTTGGTGGAATTATGATAACTTGTGGTCGAGATGAATCAAGCGACTCAACTTTAAATTCTTTTTCGACAGAACCATTAGTTGAGACATTAGAAATAGTTCGAACATATGGTTTAAGGATTGTATCATTTTTCTGTTCCCATCCGGCAATTACGAAAACGTGTCGTTTTTCTAAATGATCTGGAAAAGTTCGAAACAATTCCGTAGCCTTTTTTGCTAACACTTCAACCGCTATCTGTACCTCAAGTTCGCATAAACCTTCTTCTTGTATTGTCTCTGTTAACCAATGATCAATCCGCTTATCATTTACCCTACCTATCCCTGCAAAAGTTATTGTTAACAATGCATTCTCACAAGAAAAGACTAAAGCTTTGTTTGCCTGATCGTTGACGGTAATGCCAGTCGCCATATCAGTAAACATTCGATCTGACACTTGTACTATTAAATTCTTTGTCACCGCAGTTAAATTTAGTGTCATGCTTGAGAATATTAGCACTTGGAAAAGGAGCGGGCAAATTATTTTTTCTTGGGGATTTTCTTTTCTACAAATCTGACAAAGTGATAAGACTTCTCTACGATTGGCCAGGTATTTTCAATCTCCTCAACAGAGGTGATTTCAGCTGTAACCCAAGTCTTTCCAAACTCAAACTTTTCGAAAAAACCAGTTTCCCTAGCTTCTTCAAAATCCTCTGCCGAAAGACGAAGTAAAAGTTGGAAGAGATTATCGTCGATTTTTTTATACCCACCAAAAAACTTCCTCTCCGGAGTGTGCGCGATCGTCCAGCCAAATTCTTTGCGCCAGGTTATAGGACCGAGATTTTCGATTTTTTGGATCAAGATTTCTTCAAGTGACATGTGAGTAACTTAACACTTTGAAAAGAAGTGGGCAAATAAGATAAAAGAAACTCCCGTCGAGGTTTGCTCGGACGGGAGTCGGTGGTTCTTACATATGTTGCTGCGTTGAGTCTTCAGGAAACGATCTCCTCGTGGCTCGATTCGGTCGGCTTCGTCTCGCCGATAACCGGTGGTGCGTCCTTGCTGATTGTCACCGGAGTCGTAAGGCCCTCGTACTCGAAGACCAGTTCGACCTTGTGGTTCTCGGCAAGGCGGATGTCCACAAGACTTGACCATTCGAGGCGGTACAGCACGACGCTGCCGAGGGTGGTTCCCTTGTACCTCAGGATGTTGCCGTTGGCCTGATGCAGGCTGTAGCGAACGCCTTTCCGTACCCACGTCACGACGCCGTGAATGATTTTCGCCTGAAAATGGGCGGCGACTTGATCGGTCCACTTCTCTTCGAGCAGAACTGTTGCCATGACGCCCTCCTTCGCTGTGCTAGTTGCTGAAGAACTCGCCGAGCATCGTACCGCCGGGTACGATCTTGGCGAACAAGTCAGTCGTACTCTCGTCCCGGTGCTGGCTGTGGCAGATTGGGTGGATTGCCGGTGGTTGGTTGAACAGCCTACCGATGGCTACCTCAGCCCGTTTGATCTCTGCCAGACCAGCGCGATTGGCCGGATTGTTGTTGTCCCTCGATAGGACCGTGACGATGTGCAGAACCCTTCCAGTCGGAAGGTGGCCGAAGATGACCCCTGCCTGGACTTCCCGCTTGCGCAGTTCGTCCATGAATGCACCCGCGGCCCGTGTGAGAGTGTCGGCCCGGTCCTCGCCGACCCCGACTTCAACCAGCTTCTGCTGTAGCCAACTGATTCCGTGAAAGACCAAGATGACCTCCTGCTTCCTGCAGATCCCTGCTGTGGGGTGCTTTCTTTGCAGCGATTTTAGCAATATTGTTGGATTTAGGCAAATAGAGCTACATTTTTTTGAAATTGAGAAAAAAAGAATTGCCGCCGATCAACAGGGAGAGTGACCGGCGGTTCGAAGACACTGATTCGAGATAGCCGTGCGCCCAGTACGTTAGGCGATCTTGCCGTTCTCGAAGAACAGGTGCGCAGTCAGAACGACGCCAAATGCGGTGAGGAGGACGAGAGCCTTCTCTACCGTACTGAGTCTTTGCGGTTGAAACCGTTCGGATGACTGATCCCTCATGGAAATTTCTCCTGCTAACTCCCTGCAGGGATAATTATATTTATTTTTCGTTTGGAAATAAATGGACAATTAAAGCGGATTAAAAAGTGGGTTGTGATCTCTCTCCGGAGAACACTACCCGAAAGCTGAGTTTCGCTAGCTACATTGGATACTCCTCAGCTTCCTCTTCCCGTCGTTTATCAAGAGCAAAGAGTTCAAATGAACGCCGAACATTCTTCGCAATCTGTTTCGGATCCTTACTGCTCTCGCATTTGAAGCCATGCCACCTGCGATACTTTTCGCGTGCCTCTGGAGTAATGATTCCGGTGGTCGCCACCAAAGTTATCAC
The DNA here is from genome assembly GCA_964360785.1 of uncultured Gammaproteobacteria bacterium. GTDB lineage: Bacteria > Patescibacteriota > Microgenomatia > Woykebacterales > RBG-16-39-9b > DATIHF01. The sequence continues at coordinate 44,146 of CAYHXX010000001.1, forward strand.
AAAATGGGGCTCTTTCCTTTCGATGTGACCAATCGCCCACTCGATATCAGTTTGTGTAATCTGTTCATTAATACAGACCCAGACCATCCCATCTTTGTTTACAACAATGATCTGTGGCCCACGTGCTAAACCAGATTGAATCTGTATATTCAGATCTGTGGTCTGTAGTTCTCTGGCAATACTTCGGATACGAGCTGGTAAGCTCATATCAGCTGGGATGCCAGGGAGCATGAGGACAAGAGTGTCGAAGAACCGAGGCATCAGACTCCTCCTTCTGAAAGTAGCGATCTCTGGTTCGCGAGGTGAGATTATATCAAATTGGGAAAAAGAAAGACTCCCTTTGGTTTACGCCGTGGGGAGTCTGAGATCTCTAGTTTGTTTCATTTGCTGATTACTCTAAACCGTTTGGACCTTTCCCGATGTTGCCATCTGAGTCTGTGCCACTCGTATTTTGACCAAAGACACGACAGCAGTGTCACCGTCAGAATGAACACTGGTAGAACTATGGTCGGGATGACGAAATTGGCTGTCCATTGAAAATGCGTTGTTGGGAACAACAGTAGAACTGTTCCGACATAAGCTGGTCCAATAATGAATAGTGCAATTCCACTGATCAATATGTCGCCCGTCTTCCAGAAAGCAACCGATTGTCTGATCTTTCGAATTCTCCCACTCTGTCCTGTTCGGTTGCGGCGATTACTCTTGAGCAGACGAAGCGTTGGTTTGGGTTGCTGATTCCCATAACCCATGAATCACCCTCCTCTTTTTTGTCTTTGGTTTTTATATGTTAGCACTGGGGAAAGAAGTGGGCAAATTTATAAATAAGAAAAAGAAAGACCCCCTTGGTTACCCGTAGGAGTCTGTGGTCAGTTGATAATCGTGCCTTGAGCGTTGATTGGCACTTGGACCGATCTTACTTGAGATTTTCTACTTTTTCTTGTTCGCGATCTTCTCCTGTTGTTTTCAAACATTTTTTTCGGAAAGACTCCAGCAGAGATACTCAGGAATACTCTATCCAGGCTGGGGTATTTCGTTGTCGATCTTTCCATCAGTTTCCAGAAGCCCTTGATATGTTCGTTTAGCATTTTGCCAAGTATTGTCTTTTGTACATGCAGCGGTAGATTTGACAGGACAATAATGGCAACCGCTACTGCGTGGGCATAAGCTATTTGGTGCGGAACTGAGTTGTTTCCTGGCATCGCGCTGTAGAACATGTGATAGCAGTGTTCCACATGGTCCTTCAAATCTTCGACAGGTAACGCTAACAGTTTCGGATCGCCCGCTATTTCCTTTCTGGTTTCTTGAAGGCAGCCAGCAATTTCTGGTGTATCAAGTGTTTCTTGTTTCCAATTGACCCGAGGGAACTTTCGGCGCACCATAGCCAGGACGGGTGTTGGGTCAGACAAGAGACTGACGAGAGTGTACAGCTTGGGTGGTGGCATCCTATTCCTCCGTGAACTCGTCCTTTCGTGATGAGGATTTTATCACATCTTATAATTCATAGTAAATTGGAGAAGGATTTTAGAAATGAAAGAAGGGAAGGTCCGGTGTGGATCTTCCCTTTGGGGTGCAGAGCTGGGTGTTGGTTTCACGAGCTTTAGGAGACAGTACCCTCTCTGCTGGTCGGTGTTGCTGGTGGTTCTCCAACGATGACCGGCGAGCTGTCCTTGCTGATCGTCACCATTCGCTTGTGGCCATCACGTTTGAAGACCAGGGCAACCTTGTGACCGGCGATCCAGAGGATTTCCGTCAGGCCTTCCCAGTTGAGGTCACTGAGGCTGGATCCGGACGTGGTGACCTCGGTTAGGGAGACACTGTCGCCGGTTCGGTCCAGCGCGGTGTGAACTCCCTGGTGATCCCAGCGGATCCTGCCGTTGGAGGTTTCCGCCTGCAAATGGCCGGCGACCTCCATCCACTTACTTGCGCGTTCTTCAGGCGTCATTTGCACTTACTCCTCCTGCTAATATCGTTCCGTTAGGGGCTATTTTAGCATATAGTTAATAAAAATGGGATTTACTTGAGGATCTTGGCAATGAATTTGTGGGTTGAAACAACCATGTAGAGTGTTGTTTTCCTGATTAGTCCCAAAAGATCGGGTCAGAGATAAACGGGCCAAAAGCAAAAATTATTCCGTGTGAATAAGCTAGATCGCGAGGCAGGTGCTTGTTGCTGATTAGACCCATCACACCTTCCTCCTGATAAATATTTGGGTTACCCGAAAGCCCAATCACAACGTCTCTTAGTTCTTTTCCAGCCAAAAGTTGCTTGGAGATTTTGTCTGATACCTGCCAGTGTGCTGAAGTACCCAGTCCCAGATTACCTTTCCTATCGACTACGGCAATCCAGCCACTTTCGAACCAGCGCTCCCCCACTTTGTGCATGCCACCTTCCATACCGATTGCATAATCTGCTTTGGTTTTTTTCAGCGCGTTTTGGGCGCGGTTTATTGCTCCTTTCAGGCTTATTTCAGCAGACTTGGGTTGATTATCTACACCGGAATCAACTTCAACTCCTGTTACTTTAGTTCCAGGGAAAAGTTTATCAATGGCTAGTTGGGCGGCACGAATCTTGGCCTCATTTGTACTGCCGACAACGATTTTCATCCTATCTTCTTGATCCACTGATCAAAAATATTTTTAATTTCAGCTAAATGTTCTGGTGCTTGGAAAGTGTGGGGTGCACCCTTGATTACATGAAGTTCTTTTTTGTCACCTGGAATTGTTTCAAAAAGCACCTGTGACTCATAGAGATGTTCGTCTTTTTCGCCAACAATCAAAAGTACTGGCATGGTTAATTTTTCTGCTTGCGGAAGCAAGTCATATTTCATCCGATCTTCAATATGAGACCATTTCAATTTCTTGATTAAACCAGGAATGGACCCACTTTTTTGTTCTCGCCAACCAGTTTTCTCCCATTGTTCAGCTACCCTTTTGTGGCGCGGGGTTTCAACACTTAACTTTCCGGAAACAACTGTTGAAATTGGGGCTAAGGCTTTTACCAGTTCAGGATGACGTTCGGCGTACAAAGCAGTTGAAATTCCTCCAAGACTGTGACCGGACAGGCAAAAAGGTTCTTGATACCAGCTTTGGGTTTTCGCCAGCTAATGACATCTTCGAGATCTTCGTAATAATTTGTTGTGGTGGCATCCGCGTAATCTCCCTCGCTTTCACCATAAGTATTGGTAGTATCAAATCTGATAACTGTGTAGCCGGCGTCAGAGAAAGCTTTGGCAAAGGTTTCGATGTGAGGTTGCTCTTTGAAACCGCCTAGTCCGTGGGCTACGAAAGCAAGGCCTTTTTGGTTCTCGGCCTTCTCAAGAATTAAAACAATCTTTTGCTTTTTGCGGTTTTGGATCGTGATTTTTTCCATAATCAAAGGTTGAGTTCCTGTCTGGAGTTTTCTGGAAAGTTCACTACATCAAAAAGGACAAATTGGGTTGGTTTGATTTTGTAAAACCGATGTGGTTTATCCTTTAAAGCCATAAAGTCGGCAATTTGTCTTTTTGAAAATATTCTTTTGGTAAAGAGTAGAATTGCTTGGGAAACATCTTTTGGACTTGAAACTATTTCAGCTATTCCCTGCAATTGCAAACCTCGAGGTGGATCAGCTGGAGTGTGAGGAAGGACAATAGCCGCGGCGACCTTATTATTCTTTTCAACTTCTTTGGAATGTCGGCGTGAAGTTGCGGAAAACCAGTAAATGTTAAGATCGGAGTCAGCGGCAAACCAAACATTGCAAACCCAAGGTTGATCGTTCACTGAAGTAGCTAGCTGCATAAGCTTGGCCTCATTTAAGTAGTCTTTAATTAACTGTTTCAAATTCATATTACGTAGACGTTAGTAAAAGGGTTTTCATGGAAATATTTTACCACCTTTGGCAGCAAAGGTGGCACCAAACTGCCGCAAAACTGCGCGTGCTAGAAAGATTTAAGTCACTCAAGCAAAATTGCAAACTCATCCGCCGGTTGGCGGACTCAAACAAGCAATTTGTGCTAATTCGCTTGGTCAAATCTTTCCTATACGCATGCTCGTAAAGCGGGGCTGAAATGCCTTAGCAAAGTTGGTGTTTTTGAACTAGCTAAAAAGCGAAGAGAAAGCTGGAACTGACCCGCCAGCTGGCGGGGAATTCCAGAAGTTTCCGAGCTTTTTCGCGTAGCTTCAAAAGCCAACACAGCGGAGGCTCTGCTTTTCTTGTTACTTCTTTTCGCAGAAGCAAAAGAAGTGGATTAAAACAGTTTTCCTCCAATTTTTGCATCGTGGTCAGCCTTGCCTGCCGGCAGGCAGGGTCGTACTAATACTACTCTCCCCTGCTCATCCGGTACGCCCAGTGTCAGGCACTCAGATACAAATGGTCCGATTTGTTTGGGTGGGAAATTCACTACTCCAAGCACAAGTGTGCCTGTGAGCTCATCCTTATTATATAGTTCAACTATCTGGGCACTACTCTTTTTAATCCCGATTTCACTTCCGAAATAAATTTCTAGTTTGTAAGCTGGTTTACGAGCCTCTGGAAAATCCTCGACCTTAACTATCTTTCCAACCCGAATTTCGACCTTAGAGAAATCTTCGTAGTTAATTTTCATTGGTTTCTTTCTCTATCCAATCTAAATATGGCTGATTAACTTTTTCTGGTTTGACGCTGACAATTTCCGGAACTTCATAACCAGAATTTTCTTTGAGGAAAGTTTCGATTTTATCAAAGTTCTCTTCTTTGGTTTTGAGAATCATCAGAGCCTCAGTTCCCATCTTGATCTCCCCTTCCCACCAATAAGAAGACTCAACTTCAGTCAGGTTGTAACAAGCGATAAGTTTCAGCTCAAGGAGTTTGCGACCGAGTTTATAAGCGATTACTTTGCTGGTGATAGTTGTAAAGATAAGTATCATTGAGGAAGATTTTAGCACTTGTTTTGTCAAGAGAAAAGATATTGCTGAAAAGAAAACTCCCGGCTTTTGCGGGAAGTGGTGAGTTAGTAGGAAAAATCAGCAGACTTGTTTTAAGAATACCACAACAGTCAAAAAGGAAACAAGGAATTGATTTTGCTCTTGGGCACTTACATTATTAAAGTACGCCCTTTAACAACCGAATTTAGCTGATTACCCGGAGGGAGGGGTCATGTCAGCAACTGGGTTAGTCCTGTCGACCGACCAATCGGACAGCAAAATAGTTGATATATATACAAAAGGTGAGCACAAGTCGCACCTTGTGTCGGCATGGTTGCCGATCCGTCGAATCAATGCCTTGAGGCAGATGCGCACGACATTTGACCCGGAAGAGTTGCGGAGTCTGGCAGATAGCATCACTGTCCAGCATCTGCTCCACCCACTGGTGGTGGCGCAATTTACCTCTGAACAGGCACTTGAGCACCTGCGGGTTATAAACAGAGCTTGGGGAACACACTACACAATCAACGACCTCAAGGCTACCGAGACTGAGGAGGGTTTGTTCTACTTCATTCTGGCAGCTGGGGAAAGAAGGTTGCGGGCAGTCCTATGGCTTTGGGAAAAAGGTTGCGAAGCTCATCGTGAAGAATATTCTCCGCAACCGGTTCCAGAAGGTTTCTGTTACATCAGTCACTTTGGAGACGACAGGATTCCGGTAAGAATCCGCACGGACGCAACTCCAGATATCGTACTAACAGTACAACTGGTAGAAAACACAGCGGTCCTGCCGCTACCACACGAAACTGCAATGGCCTTTTCGGAGTACCACCCGATTTGGCAAGTATTCAACCCGAAAACAACTCTGAAAGATTTTGCCAAACAGGTGAATCGTTCATCAAGTACAGTCAGCGATTACCTGCGTTATGCCAAGCTTCCGGAATCGATCCACGAAGAAGTAAAGCAAGGGCTCATCCCATTCGGGATTGCGGTAGAGATCTCTCGTTTGCACGAAGACGGTATGGGTGAGGAAGAGCTGGGATATTGGGTGTTGAAGGCCAAGGCCGGCAACTTCCCGATCCCGGACTTTCGTGAGATGGTCTCAAACACACTCAAGGAAAGACACTCCGGACAAACAAGCATGTGGGATATGATGACGGCAAACGCTGTCGCCGCTGCCAACATGCAAGATATCCGACTGATACTGGAACGGCAGCAAAGCCGTGGGTGGCACGTTGCGATTGGGGTAAGAAAGCGAGTGATAGCGCTGGTGAGAGATGGAAAACTGGGATTTAGAGACTCGCCCTTCTCCTCGAGAAGCGTAGTCAGACAGATGCGAATCGATCTCGAACTAGCTCGAGAAGAGAATGAACTTCTCAAACACTTGCTCGGTGCAGAAGGTTACCAGCAAGCTACTGAGATACTGGCAGAGCGGGATAGCCTGACTTTGCAATTATTTGAGAGAGCGGAAAGAGAATGAGATCAAATGGAGAAAATCTAGAAGCCGTAGACACCCTGTCGCCGGCTTCTTTTTATATCTCTCATTTCTCGTAGCCGATTGGATGCTTGAAGTCTCGAATACAACCTTGATCATCCCGATCATGTGGTAGAGACAGGTGTTCTCCGGAGCTTTCCACAACATGGCTCTTGATACACGGGCTGGTGAAAATCGCAATTGTCCCCAAAAATATCATGAATAGTATTATACCGGTTACAACTGCTGCTGTGCTTACAAGGTACAGTAGGCGCAGAGTACCCTCATCCATCCAGCTGCTTTTTGGAACAGTGCCGAAAACTTCGATGTGATCTTGATGTTCGAAGTTGCCGTTACTTTCCATGATCATTCTCCTCCGTGTCCCTCCAAGTCCTTTGAGCTTCTTTCCCAAAAGTTGGGTGAGGCCAATCCTCGACAAATATCCAGCCAAGGATGAAAATTGCCACTGACAATGGGATCCACGCTATTGTCAGATATAAGAATCTCTCTGATGAAATCTCTAGTACAGACCAGCCTTGAAATAGTGTTACTAGAACAAGGGCTAGTAGACAAGAAATCCAGATGCCGGGAGAGGTGATCAGCCTTACTGCGTGCTTAACCATAGCACTCCCCTTTCACAAAAAAGATTATACAGCTTCAGGTCAAAGAATATTCGATTTTAGGAGATTTGGATTTGATTGTCTTGAACGGAAATGTTTACTTTTGAGCCCCGAGCAATTTTTTCCTCGAGAATTCCTTGGGAGATTTTCGCTTCCACTTGGTCTTGAATTGCTCGTTGCAGCGGTCGAGCGCCGAAAGTTGGGTCGTAGCCGATTTTGGCCAGAAAGCTGGTTACTTCAGGAGAAAATGTAACCGTCAGGTCTTGCTTGGCCAGACGAAGGGAGAGTTTCTTCAACATAAACTCAACCACTTGTTCTACTTCTTGCGGGTTGAGTGGTTTGTAAACAATGACATCATCAAAACGGTTGATAAATTCTGGTCTAAAGATATGTTCAGTCAGAAGTTTTTCGATCAAGGGTTTTTTCAGGTCAGTTTCTGGATCGGCTTTTATTTGCTCGCGAATAAATTCCGCTCCGGCATTGGAGGTGGCAACAATGATAGTATTGGTGAAGCTTATCGGTCTTCCCGAAGAGTCGGTAATTCTTCCCTCATCAAAAATTGCTAGAAAGATTTCAAGTATTTTTGGGTGGGCCTTCTCAAGCTCATCAAGCAAGATAAGACTAAATTGATTGGCGCGGACAGCCTCGGTGAGCTGTCCCCCTTCCTTGTAATCGGAAAGCCCTGGAGGAGCTCCAATCAAGCGGTAAACAGAATTTTCTTGATTGAATTCGCTCATATCAAGCCGGATGATACTTCCTTCGTTACCGAAGTAAACCTCAGCCAAGGCTTTCGCCGTTTCAGTTTTCCCAACTCCCGTTGGGCCCAGAAAAAGAAAGACACCGATGGGTTTCTTGCTGTCGCGTTTTAAGGTTCTGGCGCGGCGAACTGCCTGAGAGATAGCACTGATAGCAGTATCTTGGCTGACAATCCGTTGGTGTAGCGTTTCTTCGAGTTTGATCAATTTGCCTTTTTCCTCGCTGTCCGCAAGACCAGCCGGGACTTTTTCTTTTTCGGTTATTACCTGCTCGATGTCAGTGCTTTCCAGCAAGGTTTTGCCTGAGAGTGCGATGGCCGCGGCGGCCTGGTCTACCAAATCTATTGCCTTTCCAGGTAGAACTTTGTCAATCATGTAACGCTCAGAAAGCTCGACGGCTTTCTTGATTGCCTGATAAGTAACAATTGTTTTGCTTTTTCCCTCTATCACCGTTGTTGCTTCCTCAAGTATTCTGATCGCCTGGTCAGTATTTGGTTCACTTACCTCGACTACCTCAAAGTTATCCGCAAACACCGGCTTGTCTTCAATAAATTTGTGGTAAGAAGCTCTTGTGGAGGTACCGATAATCTGCATATTTATATTTTTTAGGTTTTGCGAAAGAAAGCCAGTAATATCAAATTTACCACCCTGCAAAGCACCAGCAAGATTTTCTATGTTGGGAATGAACAAAACGACATCGCCCGCATGGCTCACCTCAACTAGAATATTTTTGAGTCTTTGCTCCATCTCTCCTTCAGAGGCAGAGGCATTTATTGCCGTGAAATCCATTTCTAAAAATCTTTTGTAAGAAAGTTCTGGCGATATCTTTCCGAGAATTGAGTTTCGTGCCAGTGAATATACAATTGTAGTTTTTCCCAAACCTGGCTCCCCGATTAAAATGGCATTTTTCTTACCTGTTCGTATCAGAACCTCTTCGATTTGATTTACTTCTTTTTCCCGACCAACCAAGAAATACTCATGGCCTGCTCTCAAGACTTCGCTGTTTATATCTTTGGTATATCTTTCTGTCTCTAGAGTCCAACCACCCATCCAAACGTCGGCAATCCCCAGACCCAAAGATGAGGTTGGGTTTTTCCAGAATGGGATTTTGTCCAAGTCAGCAGAGAAGACTTTGTGGGCCCAGTGAAGAATGTTTTCAAGATCATTTTGCCGTAGCTCTTTGTCAAAGAGTATTTTTTTCAGTCCCTCAGATTCGGCGAAGAGTGCTGCTATTAGTGATAGCTCATCGATAGACGCTCTCCCCTCCTTTTCTGCTATTCCCTGGGAGAGCTGCATGAGAGAATCCATGCTGACCTTTTCTTCCGGAGAAAGCTCTTTCTTTAAGTCATACCCGGTTATATCTGCCTTGGCAAAGACAAACTTTACTTTACTATCAGAAAGCAAAGCTGAAACTAAATGTTGAGTGTTGCTCCAGCTTGGGTGGGCCAGCAAGGTCTTGGCAAGTCTAAAGCTGACCAACTCGGCAAGATTAGTGTTCTCTGTAATCCCAGCCAAGTTTCCTTTTGGTTGCGGCTTTGTTAGATGGAAGCGGTAGAAAGCCTCAAACATCAGAAAAATTCCAAAAAGAGAGAAGATGAAGTATGGCAAGTTCTCTGACCCGGCAGTTAGTAGTAGAACTATCGTCATCGAAAACAATACAAAAATGGAAAGGCGAACAATCACTCCAAGAGTTGATGAATAGACTAGGCTAAAAGCAGCTTGCTGCCAAAGCCTACTCTCACTAGGCGAAAATGGCAGCATATATCCCCCAGATTACAAAAAACGGAAACACTAACCAGGTTACTAAAACCAAGCCTTCGATAAATACAAGAGCCGAGAAGAAAAGAATGTCGAAAAACAAAAAAACTGTCTTGATAAACATTCCCATAAACAAAGCAAACCGAGTAAGACCTTCACGGTACTCATTTTTCCACGGTTTAAAGTATGTTTTGAAGATTAGGCTTACTCCCAGGAATCGAAAGGCAGCGGAAAGAATAAAACGCAGAATTTGCAGAAGGTTGAAAGTAGCTTCAATAAACCACCAATGAAGGAACTCAAAAGGTAAGCTTACAAGGTAAGCAGTAAAAGACACGGCAGGCTGCATATCTAAAGTGTACCTAATACGGCGGTTTTTCTCAAATTATTTGCTTGGGGCGTTGGAAACCTCAGTCAAACTGACCACACCATTGGTGATTTTTATTCCTTTGGCAGGGATTTGTGAGCCTGAAAGGGTTAGACCCACTTGTGCTAGGTAGCTATCGACCAGGTTGCTAGCAACAAAAGTTGGTATCTGCACTTTTCCGAATTTTGCAGAAACCAGCTCAACACTGGCAACCAGACCGGAAACATCTATTCTGCCCACTACTTCGATCGGGGCGTTAGTTTGGGCCAGTTTGCCGGTGAAGGTAAATTCGTTTTCACCCAATTTTATTTTTGGGTCAACAATTGGGAACTCGTTAGAGCTAGCTACTTGTTTTTGAAACAAGGCATTTATTTCCTCTTCATCAAGGGCAACACTTTTCAATGTTTGTCCCCCAGCTAAAGTTGAAATTGTATTTAGTTTTTCCTGGGCATTCTCAAGGGCGTATGCATCGACATTGTCCGCTGCTTTTACAGGCAAGCCAAAGAATTTTTCCGAGACCAAAGGTACTTTCACAAGCCCAGTCGATCCTGCCGCGATGGCGATTCCGGTAGACGCAACCGCAAGAAGTATCAAATTTCCAAAAAACCAACCAGCGATCAAAATACCAAAAGTTGCGAATACCCCGCGACTGTTAGTATTTTCAGATAATTTCTTTGTGTCTGACAATCCTGGATTGAGGATAATTGGCTCTTGAGGGTGTGGCGGTACCTCAGATGTAGCAGTTTCTTGCATAGGTATAGTTATAGCCTAGCGAAAAACTGTTCCTAGTGTCAACTTTTTCTTGAAAGTTGTTTGCACTAGACATATAATAATCTGTCATGAACATTGTTGTTAAAGGTAAACATTTGCAAGAAAACCAAGCCTTGGAAGATTTTGCTCTCAAAAAAGCAACTAAGTTCTACCACTTTTTCCCAGAGATAATAAAAATCGAGATTGAGCTCAAGTCTGAAACCGGCCATCGTGGTAAGGAAACGGACTTTTTCGCTGATCTCATGGTGAAAGTTCCAGGAAAGACTTTCAAAGTTACAGACACCGAGCGTGACATGTACAAAGCGATTGATCGAGCAGTGGATCGAATGAATGAGACTTTGAGACGCGAGAAAGACTATCAGAAAGGGCGAGCCAAACGTAGCTTGAGAAGATTTTCACTTCGAAATGTGGACTTTCTCGCTCCTTTTAAGGTGGTTAACAAAAGATTGTTTAGGCGGTAATTTTTTCGGCGGAAACGAATTTGTTATTTTCGTCAAAAACAAAATCCATCACTCCTCCGGTTGGCAAATGATAGGTCTTTACTCCGGATAGCTGTTTCTTTTCGAGAAAGAATTTCAGTGCTAGGATTGGAAACTCGTGGGAAACACAAACTACGTTTTTTCCACCATGACTTGAAAGTATCTGTTGTATTACACCCATCATTCTCGCAGCGATTTGGTTCAGGTTCTCCGTACCAAAGTCAGCATTGGGGTCATTGATAAAAGTTTCATAGTCATTGTTTGTAAATAATTGCTCGGCAGGTAAACCCTGCCAACGGGTTGATTCTGTTTCATTGAGATCAAAAACGTGTTCTATTTTCGCTTCGGGGATAGCCTGGGAAATTATTTCCGCCGTTTCAAAAGAACGCTGCAGCGGTGAAGTAAATATCTGGGTAATATTTTTTGTCCTTAGTAGTTCCCCAGTCTTGGTAGCTTCTTCTCTACCTGCTACACTCAGGGGATAACCAGGCATGCGTCCATAACTGATATTGCCTTCATTTTCTGTTCGACCGTGGCGCACAAAATAGATATGGGTCATTGGTTCTAAGTGTCTCAGAGTTGCTCTAGTAAATCAAGTTTTTAACTGCCTCCAAGAAATTGCAGTATGGTGTACAAAGCACCAAATAGGATAAGTATAAAGACGATAAAAGCGAGAAGACCTATGAAAACAGAATTGTTTTGTTGGCCGTTGCTAGGATGCATGTTACATATATCATATAACAAATGAGCTGGAGAATTAAGTTTCAATTATGTCATAATAACGTTGGCTATGACTGAGAAACTTTTCAGTAGTTTTTTTCCAAAATCGCCTAATTTTCTTTTGCGTTACCCGGTATTTATTTTTTCCTCTGTACTGTTTGGTTTTGGCCTGTTTGAGCTGTATCTTGGCCAACAAGAAACTGCAAACTTGGTTTTTCAGCTAGTACTGATTTTTGGAGGTATCCCCCTTGCCTATGGAACAATTAAGGAACTTCTGAAGAAAAATTATGGTGCCGACATAATAGCTGTCTTGGCGATTATCACCTCCCTATTGTTAAAGGAGTATCTTGCCGGAGCAATCATAATAATTATGCTTTCTGGCGGTCGGGCTCTTGAGGATTTTGCACTTCAGAGTGCTTCGGATGCTTTAAAAAAGTTGGCCGAAGCTGCTCCTAGTATCGCCCACCTGGTGAAGGGGAAAGAAATTAGTGATATCAAAGTTGAGTCGGTTCGTGTTGCTGATACCTTGTTGGTGAAGCCAGGAGAATTAATTCCAGTTGACGCTGTTATCATCAAAGGTGAGACATCAATCAACGAGTCTGCTCTGACTGGGGAACCCGTTCCAACCCACAAAACTTACAACAGCGCGGTATTGTCTGGAAGTGTAAATCTGGACAACCCAATCCAAATCAGGGCCATTCGCAAAGCTTCAGAAAGTAAGTACGAACAAATTGTGAAATTAGTTCGCGATGCCCAGGCCACCAAAGCCCCGCTTCACCGGTTGGCCGATCGTTACGGAGCCATTTTTACCCCAGTGACTTTGTTCGTTGCCGCTGCTACCTATATATTTACACAAGATTCTATCAATGTATTGGCGGTTTTGGTAGTGGCTACTCCCTGTCCCCTAATCTTAGCAACTCCAATCGCCATCATGGGTGGGATCAACCGTTCTGCGAAAAAAGGAATTATTGTTCGTAACGGTGGGGCTATAGAAAGAGTTGGGCAGGCAGAAGCAGTGGTGTTTGATAAGACTGGGACCCTAACTTTCGGTTTACCAAAAATAGTTGAGATCAAGCAATTTGATATGACTTCGACAAAAGAAATCCTGCGCTACGCTGGTAGTGTCGAGCGTTTATCGGCTCATATACTCGCCAAGTCAACTGTAAATATTGCTCACGAGCAGAGCATTGATTTGGTGTTCCCAGAAAATTTTAAAGAAACATTCGGGAAAGGTGTTGCAGGAGAAGTTGATGGAAAGCAGATAGCAGTTGGTAGCCAAGGTTTCATTAAGGACCATGGAGGTGAAATTTTTCCAGAGTTAGAGGGTTTTAAAAAAGAACAAAACGAACTGGGAAGGATAGTCAGTTTTGTTGCAATTGATAAAAAAGTTAATTCCGCTTTAGTATTTGGGGATGAGATCCGACCAGACATCAAAAAGACAATTTCTGAACTTCGAAACTTGGGTATAAAGCAAATTGCTATGCTTACCGGGGATTCGAAGAAAGTTGCCGACCAAGTCGCTGCCCAAACTGGTATTGATCTGGTCAAAGCCCAGACACTACCTGATGAGAAGGTAGAGTTTATCAATAAACTAAAAGAAACTTACTCCCATGTTGTTATGGTTGGTGATGGTTTCAATGACGCTCCGGCTTTGGTTTCAGCAACGGTTGGGATCGCTCTGGGGGCTTCGGGGAGCAGTATTTCCAGCGAATCAGCAGACATTGTCCTTGTCGAAAACAATATTGAGAAAGTAAACCAAGTTATTGGTATCGGTAGGAAAGTGCTGTCAATTGCTCGTGGTGGGATACTTTTTGGAATGGGGGCTTCTTTTGTTGCCATGCTTTTTGCAGCTTTTGGATTTATTTCTCCGGTGAAAGGCGCAATCTTGCAAGAAGCTATTGACATCGTTGTGATCTTGAATGCTTTGCGCGCCAGCCGCTAAATAGGTAATTCTTCTTGTTCTGGATCGGAGGTTGGTCCTTCGAGAGTTTTAATAGTTGGAAGGTCCTCGCCAGCAATTCCTTGTAGTTCTCCAAAAATATTAGTCGTGTTCTTTTCCAACCTAGATAGTTGGGTTTCTCTTTTTGCCCAGACTCGTTCCATCGATCTTTTTTCACTATCAAGATCGGTTTTCATAGCAATGAAACTTTCAATCTGCGATTCTATTCGGTGGCGGAAATTGTCTGAAGTTATATATTTATAGAGATCTTCTAGCTTCTCATCCTTATTTTCAGCAGCGGATTTGGCAGCAGCTACTTTCATCAACAGAAGTCTTAAAGTTGAGGCGACAGTTAGTATATCTTTATAAGAAGTCACCCAAACGCCATTTACCAGTCCAGAATTTCTTACTTTTTCGGGTAGATCCTCAACCACTAACACAGCTTCAGAAGAGCCGGCAGTGCGCATATCCTCTTTGAGTTTTTGCAACCAGTTCTGATTCCACTTTGCTCTCTTGGCTTCCCAGATGATTGAACCGGCGACACTGCCCTGTTTGTTTCTGACAATTTGTAGGACATCGGCCCCACGAATTCCTTTGGGGACTTCTTTAATTTGGTCATCGGGGAAAGTATTTTGCAGTTGAGTTTCAAGATCAAGTTCGAGAACTTCGCCTTGCAATTGCTGACTCCCCTGCTTGGTTTTGCGTTGGGCTTCGTCAAGTGCTTTTTGAGTGTCGGTTAATTTCTTCTCTAGCTCAAGCTTTTCCATCTTGGCTCGTTGTTCAAACTCTTGTTGGAATTTACCTAGCTGCTCTGTCAGCAGTTTTTCATTCTCTAGTTTGGATTTTTCATTCTGATCGAGAAGTTCTCGGATTCGTTTATTAAGTTCCAGGAGTTGTTCCTGCATTTGTCTATTTCGTTCCTTAAGTTCTTTGGATTCGTTCTCAGCGTTCCTGATCTTAAAATCAATTTCCGATTCAAACTTTTTCTTAGCTTCAACTAAGGTTTGTTCCCGGATTTTTTCAAGTTCTGCTTTTTGGTTGGCTTTTAACTCTTTGGAAAGCTTTTCCTCAACTTCATGAAACAAAGCTTGGGAGAGTTCAACTTCTTTAGAACAGTGGGGACAAATGATTTTTTCCATCTGGGTTGAAATTCTACTCTAAGAGGAGTTTTTAGGCAAGAAAAGTTCTGGGGGGAAAAACACCTTAGATGAGCTATTCGTTCTTGATTGCTCGAATAGGATCGATGTTTGAGGCTCGGAATGCTGGCCAAAATGCTGAGAAGAGAGAAACAAAGGTTGTAACCGCAATAACGATCAGCGGAATGGTAGTATTGTATGGAAGTATATTTACAGTTGGCAGGTCCTTCAAAAAAGTCTGATGGGTGTAAAAGTTAATAATGCTAAACCATCCAAGGGAAAGAATTGAAGCCAAGATACCAGATCCAAACCCAATCATGATTGCCTCCGTTGAAAACAATATTCTGATAGTACCTTTTGTTGCGCCAACTGCCTTCATAATCCCTATTTCCCGTGTTCTATCTTTGACCGCTACTGACATTGTCGTAAAGATAAATAGAGCTGAGATCACAAAACCGATAATTGCCAAGACTCGGAAGAACCACTCCACTGCCCCGCTAATTCCTTGGCTGATTTCCTCGGCAGTTGTAGACTCAAAACCCAGCTTCTCAATCGCTTTGTCGACATCACTAATTTGGTTTTTGTCCTTAACTTTCACCTTGATACCACTTCCAAATTGAGTTTTGTAGAGTTCTGGATTGCCATAATCGTCACGCGCCATTTGAACAGCGTCTTCGTAACCAACAACAAAGTCTGGATTTTCCGACACAGCATTGTCCGATACCCCAAGTATCTGGAAACTATAGTTTTGCTGACCATCGATAATTACCATCTTCCCAACCAAATCATCTGGTTTATCAGCACCAAAAACCTTCTGGTATTTGGCTGAGATTATTCCTACACCTTGGTCGTTTTTCTGCAAGTCTCGGCCAGCTACAATCTTTAATTTGTCCTTAGTTTCAATCGAGTTGTACGCTGTTATAGCAACGTATTTCTTACCACCACTGACAAGTTGTATGGCTTTAGTTATGGTTGCAAGATCAATTTCGTAATCGACCTCTGCTACTCCAGAAACTTTTTTGATTTTCTCAATATCATCTTTCTTAAATAAAACTATCTCCATTCCATAAAGATTTAGTGTGTCTTGCTTGACCTCAACAGGTTCTTTGCTAGAGGTTGGTCCAGTGAAACTAATATTTATGTCAGGCGATTTTGGATTTACTCTCACTATGTCATCGGCTGGCAAAAATGATAGTTGTTCTTTAAGGAAACCACTAAACCCTGACTGTAAAGCCAATAGTGCGCTTAGAAGAATAGCTGCAATACACAGTGCAATCACTGTGAAAATATTGCGGAATTTACGCCGGAAAAGATTACGAAACGAAAGTTTGAAATAATACTTTAGTTTCACTGTATTCTCCCATCTTTAATTCGAATAATTTTGGAAGCAAGTGAAGCTATTTCTTCGTTGTGAGTTATCATCACCAAGGTGATACCTTTTTCCTTGTTGAGTTTCATCAAAAGATCGATAACTTGTTTTCCGGTCTTTGTGTCTAGGTTTCCTGTTGGCTCGTCGGCGAGAATAATTTGTGGGTCTGTGATCAAGGCACGGGCAATGGCGACTCGTTGTTGTTCTCCCCCGGAAAGCTCTTTTGGTAGATGCTTAGCTCGGTCACCAAGATCAACCTCACGCAGCACTGTTTCAGATTTTTGGTTGATATTCTGATCGGAGTCTTTGGCTAGGATCAGTGGTAAGGCCGCATTTTCTTTGGCGTTGAAGATAGGATGCAAATTGTAGGATTGGAATACGAAACCAACTTTTTTGTTGCGGAATTGAGACAGTTTCTTATCAGCTAGTTTTGCTAGGTTTTGATCATCAACTAAGACCTCGCCTGAAGTTGGCCGATCGAGACCACCCATTAGATGCATGAGAGTGGATTTACCACTGCCCGATGGTCCCAGGATAGCAACAAACTCACCCTTTCTTATCTCAACATTTACCTGGTCAAGGGCTTTGACCAAGTTTTTACCGATCTTGTAGATCTTGGAGACGTTTTTAAACTGGATCATGAAATCTTAGCAAAATTCGCAGACTTCGGCTTTTTTCTTCATATCAGGGGTGTTGACCTTGCAGCAATTTTCGCAGCAAAATTTCTTGCCGTCCATGGTGTAGTGTTCTCCTGCTTTGATTTCTTTGCCACAGTTTTCACAAACATGTTTTTCAGAATCTGTTTCTGGACCCATTCCAAGTATTTCACTCATATATTTTAACTTTAAAGTAAAAGGAAAAAGCTGTCAAACGCTAAGGCGTTTCGCAAGTAGGAACTAGTCAAACGCTAAGGCGTTTCGCAAGTAGGAAATAGTCAAGAAAAAGAGAAAAGGCAGCGGGCGCTAGTTGGTAGGAAACCAATGCCCGCTACCTTGATGAGGACAACTTATCTAATCGGGACTGCCGCCTGGCTACAAGAGTTATTTGTCGGTTAACCAGAGGTTACCGCAGGACATCAGTGCCGTTGGTCCTGGGTGGGCTTACAGACCCCTGCGCTGCTGTGTCGCGCTAGGTCGCCGAGATCGCCACCGCTGCCGCGCCGGCCACGTTGTGGTCGAGCGCTGCCTTCTTCCGCCCGGTCTTCAGGCCGATCTTCGCTCGTGTCGGCGTCTTGTCGAACGCTGCAGCCGCCTGCTCGGGGCTCGCGCGCGTTGCGCCGGTGAACATGGAGATGCTTCGCATAGGCTACTTGCCTCCGCTGTTGGTTCCTTCCGTTGTCGTTCCCAGCACTGCTCCTACCTCAGTACTAGTATGACTGCAGCTTGCCTCAAGCTTTGCACCTCTCGGTTGCCTGCTTGTTCACTTTTCGTGAAAGGCTCACTACATGAGAAGAATTTTACTACTAGCCAGAAAGCCTGTCAATATAATTGCACTTTAAAAAAAAGAAACAGCAGGTTGTTAAGACTGCTGCTGTTTTCTTGATTTGATTTTTTCGTATAAGAAAAACGCTGGGATAGATATTGGCCAAGTTAGACTAAAGCCAACTCCAATTGGCACGTACTCTTGGAATTCCATCTTCAAGTGGCGTTTCTCTTTTCTCTTTCTCTCCTGTATTAGCCACCATCCTAGATCGATTATGAGCCAGGTGAAGGTAGCTAGCGTACCTAGTATATAGATTCGTCTCAAGACGATCTCGTTCGTAGAAGACCACTTCTTTCTTTCAGTCTCCACTCAGCAGCATGTAACTCTTTGGCGGTTTTTGAATCTTCACCTAATATTGCGGTGATGAGTTCGATCTGCTCTTCTAAGTCTGAACAGTCGTTAAGTGAACCAACGTTGTCGATTCTGTCCTGAAATTCAATTGCCCCTTCCACTTGGGCTCTCAGCATTCTGGCTGTTTGATATATACCAGCGAGCTGTGCTACTGCGGTGTTGAGTGCTTCAGCCACAGTAAACCTCCCTTTCCAAGTCTAAATTATAAGCTAGGATAGCAAATTTTGAGGTTTTTGATTATAATTTTCTTAATGCCTGAACAGGATTTTTACAAACTTTCCCAAGAAGAACTTTTTGTCCAACTCGAAACCAGCAAAAAAGGACTCTCCGCAGAGGAGGTCCAAAGGCGGTTGGAAAAGTATGGGCAAAACAAACTAACTGCCAAAAAGAAAATTTCTCCGTTTGAAATCTTTCTTTCTCAATTTAAAAACAACCTCATACTGATATTGATTGCTGCAGCCTTCTTGGTGTTTTTTGTCTATTTCTTTGGCAAAGAACAGGATTCTTCTGATCTGATCGAGGGCAGTTTGATCTTGGCAATTGTTTTGATGATTACAATCCTTGGTTTTGTTCAAGAATACAAAGCCGAGAAAGCCGTTGAAGCTCTCAAAAAGTTGCTTGCCTTCAATGCCAAGGTGGTTCGTGATGGTAGCGAGCACCAAGTTGATGTCACAAGTTTGGTCCCTGGAGATGTTGTGGTACTTGAAGAGGGTGAGAAAGTTCCGGCAGACATCCGGCTGTTTCAAGTTTCCAACATCACTACTCTCGAAGCTTCATTGACTGGCGAATCAACCCCCGTGAGCAAAAATACTGACCCAATAGATAAGGCTGTTCAGATTGGTGACCAAAAGAATATGGTTTTTTCTAGTACTATCATTGCTTCTGGACGGGGTTTGGGAGTAGTGGTCAAAACTGGAGATCTGACAGAAATTGGAAAAATTGCCAACTCTGTTGCTAGCGTTGAGGACGAGGAAACCCCAATTCAAAAAAGACTGGATGATATTGGCAAAGCCCTTGGTTTTATTGTCCTGGGTGTTTGTGCGGTTGTTTTTGTCTTCATTGTTTTCTTCGCCGGAGAATTTCAAAAGCTAGACCTGTTTACTAGAGTCATAACATCGTTTATTGCCGCTATCTCACTAGCCGTGGCTGCGATTCCGGAAGGTTTACCGGCTGTGGTAACAATCGCACTTGCTTTGGGAACACAGCGAATGTTGAGACGGAAGATTTTGGTTAGGAAGCTGAATTCGGTTGAAACCCTCGGGTCAACGGATGTGGTTTGCTCAGACAAGACTGGAACTTTGACGAAAAACGAGATGACTGTTCAGGAACTTTATTTTAATAACCAGATCTACTCTGTTACCGGAACTGGCTATGAGCGACAAGGTGACTTTTTGCTCGAAGGAAAGAAAGTGGATCCAAAGGAGCTCGAACTGCTGCTCGCGATTGGACAAATCTGTAACGATGCAAACTTTGAGGGTGAGAAACTCTTGGGAGACCCGACCGAAGGCGCCCTGCTCGTCAGTGCAGCCAAAGCAGGTGTCGAGAAAAAAGTAGAAAGAGTCAAAGAGATTCCTTTTAGTTCTTCACGTAAGATGATGTCAGTGGCCGATGAGGATGCTGGCAAAATCCTTGTTTATGCCAAAGGGGCTCCAGAAGTTCTCCTGGAACACTGTGAAAAGCTATTGGTTGCTGGTAAAGGGATCGAACTTTCAAAATCTGATAAAGAACAAATCCTCAGAACAGTTGACCAGATGTCCCACAAAGCCCTGCGGACACTTGCCTTTGCTTACAAAGAAACTGACAAAATTGAAGAGGATGAGCAGATGGAAGCGGGTCTGGTTTTTGTTGGGTTGCAAGGAATGATCGATCCTCCAAGAGTCGAGATCGAGCCTTTGATCAATGCCTGTAACAGCTCAGGAATTCGCACGATCATGATCACTGGCGACCATCAAGCCACAGCCGAGGCAGTTGCCCATCAGGTTGGTATTGATGGTAAAAGTATTTCCGGCACCGAGCTTGATAAACTCAGCCCAGAGGAGCTCGACAAAGTGGTCCAAGAGGTTGATATCTATGCTCGAGTCTCTCCTGACTTTAAGATGAAGATTGTCGATATCCTCCAGAAACACGGGCACATTGTGGCAATGACGGGTGACGGGGTCAACGACGCTCCCGCAGTCAAAAGGGCTGATATTGGGATTGCCATGGGAATCACCGGCACTGATGTGGCCAAGGAGGCTTCTGACATGGTCTTGCTTGATGATAACTTCTCTACCATAGTAGCGGCTATCGAAGAAGGACGCGGGATTTTTACTAATATCCGAAAATTTGTAGATTATTTGCTTTCTTGTAATATTGCTGAAGTCTTGGTTGTCTTCTTTGCTCTGATGCTCTTTCAACATCTGCCCCTGACAGCAATAATGCTGCTTTGGATAAATGTGATCACCGATGGTCTACCAGCAATAGCACTGGGACTAGATCCAGCGGAAAAAGGGATCATGCGCTACTCCCCCAAGAAATTTCAGGAGCAAATTATCAACAAACGTCTTTGGGTGGAAATGGTTGTTTTTGGAGTACTGCTGACAATCGGAGTGCTTGGAATTTACTGGCACAATATTCCCGAGGGTTTGGCTGAAGCTCGAGCAGCGGCTTTTATGGCAATTGTAATTTTCGAATTAGTCAGGTTGCTAATCATCCGAGCAGATCACAAAACTTCAATCTTTTCAAACGGTTGGTTGATTGTGGCCGTGGTTGTATCGGTTCTGCTTCAGGTAGCGCTTGTTTATATCCCCTTCTTGGCAAACCTCTTTGAGATCAAACACATTGATCTTTTTGACTGGGTTTATATTGTGATTGGGAGTGGTATTATCTGGGGTAGTTTTGAGTTGATACGGCGTGTGACCAATCAGCTTTCAATATTAGACGAGAAAGCTTAAAGTATCTTAAATATGGCTTATGATTTTGATCTGATTGTGATCGGTTCTGGAGCTGGGGGTTCGGTTGGGGCCCACCACGCTGCTTCTTTGGGTAAGAAAGTTGCTGTTTTTGAAAAAGGTGATGTTGGTGGAGAGTGTCCAAACTGGGCCTGTGTCCCAACAAAAGCTCTGTTAACAGCCGCCGAGGCCTATGAAACTGCCAAGCTGAGTGGTAAGTTTGGGATCAGCACCGGTGAGGTCTCGTTTGATTACTCAAAAATTAGGGACTGGAAGAACTTGGTCGTTTCGCGTACTGGGGCCGCCCACGGAGAAGAATCTCTCAAAGAAAATAATATTACACTTATCAAAGAAAAAGCGCAGTTTGTCTCTGCCCACGAGGTACTCGCAGGAGAGAAAACTTATTCTGCAGAGTATCTACTGATAGCCACAGGCTCGGACGTCTTTATCCCCCCAATTCCTGGAATTGAAGAATCTGGTTATATCACTTTCAGACAGGCGGTTGATTTTGACCATCTGCCCAAATCTATTTTTATCCTTGGTGGTGGGCCGATTGGTTGTGAATTTGCCCAGATATTTTCAACTTTAGGATCAGAAGTTTACCTTGCCGATACTCTACCCGCTTTGATGGCGCGGGAAGAAAAAGAAGTTGGTGCCTTGTTGCAAGCTTTGTTTGAGCACCGCAAAGTCAAAGTAAAGGTTTCCTGTCAGGTGAGCAAAATTGAAAAAACTGGAACCAGCAAAAAAATAACCTACACTATCCACGGCAGGGAAGAAACAGCCGAAGTTGAGGAAATACTTGTGGCTACCGGCAAAAAACCAGTTACTGATATTGATATGGAAAAAGCTGGTGTTACCTATGACAAAAAGATGATTCATGTGAATGAATTTCTGCAGACAACCACGCCAAACATTTACGCTTCTGGTGATATAGTTGGACCGTTTCTTTTCACCCACACGGGCAATTACCAAAGCTATATTGCAGTTAACAATATGTTCTCGGAAAACAAAATCTCACCTGACTATACGGTCGTCCCTCGTTGTGTCTTCACCGAACCAGAAGTTGGTACTGTAGGAATTACTGAAGCTGCAGCTATCGAAAAAGGAATCAAAATCAAAAAAGCCGCAGTTCCAATTTCTATCCTGGGTCGAGCCAACACCGCGGACGCTTTTGATGGGTTTGTCAAAGTCATTACCGATGAAAATGAAGTAATTTTAGGAGCGGCCATTGTTGCTCCCCGTGCTGGCGAAATGATTCACGAACTTGCCTTGGCGATGAAGTTGAAAGCGAGAGCGAGCGATGTTGCAGAAATGATCCACGCCTACCCGACTTTCTCAGAAGCAATAAAAATTGTCTGTGCGAATGTGGAATAAAAAAAGGAGCGATCAGTTATAGACCGCTCTGGGGTAACTTGGACACGGACAAATTTGACTCCAGCACCCTGTTCTCTTAATCGTATAGACATCAGCCCGAACCTTCTGTCTTGAATGATCCCAAACCTCCCTGTCTAACTTTTCACCCATCGTGAATGAAAACACATGGTTTCCGTTTGGGTCAAATACCTCTCCGCCTTGAATTCCAATTGTAATCCTTACTGATTTACCAGTCTTCTCCCTCAGAGCACTAACTACGACCGATCGTCGAGCTTCGAGGGTAAAGCTTTGATCCGATTCGTTGTGATCCGAACGGATCTCAAATTCGATCGTCTCATTTGGATATGGTATCTCTAGTTTCCCAAAAGGCAGGTCTAGAACTCGCATCACGACTCTCCTTCCAAGACAAATTATACTCTAGCTTAGCAAAAAATTGGATTAAGGTTTTAGTTTCTGGATTATTCTGCCGAATAAACTGTGGCGTTTGGTGCGGCGACGTTCAGTTTCCTTCAAGTTTGAAAGTTGAAAGACGGGTGTATTCGGAAGCTCCTTCGATTGGTTTGGATTCAAAGAGGCTGATCTGATCTACCACAAACTTTTTTTGCTCTAGCTCAGGTTGGGCCAAAGAGCTTTCTTCAAGAACTATTCCCTGTTTGATTCTCGCTAAAGTTATGTGCGGAATGCGCTCAGTTCGAGTTTGTTCAGTGATGTACGGTTTCACATTAGAGTAAATTTTTCCAACCAAATCGGAATATTGTTCGCTTGGTGCTAGTTTGGCCCAGATCATGCTGGCATCCTTCCCAGGCGGAGCCAAGATTACTCTATCATAGTGAAGTTCAAATTGTTTGGTAATACCAGCGATAAGAGAAATTTCTTTTTCGACACTTGGAATATTTTCCTCTGTAACGTAGCCGAGAAAAGCAACCGTGAGATGAAAATCCTCTTCTCTGGTCCAGGAGACTTGGTTTATAGATAGGGTTTTTTGGTAGGCGGAAAACCCAACGGCTAGACTTTTAGGGATATCGGCTGCAACAAATAGACGCCTCTTCATTTGCTGGTTGTTTGTTTATTAGGGAACATTCTGGAAAGACGCAGGAAGGCTGAGATCGCAAATGTCAGTAAAAAGAAGTACCAAAGCTGATCCAGTATCGTTCCTTTGATATCCGATCCCAGATTTCGAGAATGGATAAATATCAGAATGAAAACCAAGTAATTTGCTATATGAATGTAACGCCAATACTTTTGTAAAAACTTTGCTTTGCGAAACAAAGCGGCGGAAGCGGCTAAGATCAACAAAAAGAGAGCAGTAGTTCCCAATAAAGCAAAGACTCGCAGGTTTTCTGGCAGGAATTTATAGCCGATATAGAGTTGAATCGTGTAAATGAGTGGAACTGCAGCTGCGTGTGTAACTGCAAATAACAATGCAAAGAGTCCTTGAGTACGGTGAAAGTTTAGGATCTTTGGGAAAACACGGACCAGCAACGCCATGTTCATACCAATAATTGTCTGTGCCCAGACCAGGGTGAAGGCGTAGAGACCAAAAACTGGGAATATCAACGAAGCAAAAGTTTTGAAGTTGTCCGTTTGGTAAAAGTCAAAGCCACCTCTTTGGGAAAAGAAAATATAGCCTGGGAGGAAGACGATTACCAAATAGAGCAATAGGATACTCGGTCGCAGCCAAGATTTATTTATTTCCAGGAAGTTATTCATTCTAGTACCCACTCTACCATACTTTAGCCTGCTTTGACCTGGACTAGTTGGAAGTAGTTGCCGTCGAGATCTTCAAAAGTAGCCACATAGCCGTAACCTTCCATGTGGTATTTGTCCTGAATTTTCTTTACACCAGCTTTGTCTAGGTTTCCTACAGCTTCATCAATGTCATCCACCTCAAAATTGACAATTATTCTTTGTGGTTCGGTTGCTTTACCTTTTACCTCTGAGTGAGAGTTTATATAAAAAGCACTTTTATCCCCTACCTTCATCTCAAAAACACTACTATCTTCCCCCATCTCATATTCCTCCCCAATCTCAACTCCGACTTTCTCAGAGTAAAATTCTGCCAATGCTTTGGCGTTACCAGAACCGATTAAAACTGCTTCAATACCTTTAATCATTTTAATGTCCTCCAAATTTTAAAAATAATGTTGAAAATTCTAACAATGCCGAATTCTAAAAGCAACACTCAAGCGGGCCTTTTGGTTAGTAAGATAAGACGTGAGATTAATTTTGCAGTTTGACAAACTAGCCGCAACTACGAAACAATCCTTTTAGGAGGACTTATGCCCAAATTTATCTATCATCAGGACGGTGAAAAGAAGAAAATCTTAACTGAAGATATGAAAGGTGAAGAGTCGTTTGCCGGAAGCATGCCGGATATGGAAGATGCCGATGACACAACTAAGGCCGAGCACGAGATGGGATTGTATACCCGTGAGGACGAGAACCACCCCAAAGAGTCTGGTTTAGGCGAGGAAGTCGAAAAGGGAGAAAGAAAGTGGGAAGAAGATTAAAAGACAAAATAAAAAACCAACTCGCACCAACTAGTGGATTCCGAAAAGTATTTTGCTAGCTTCAAATATACCCCAAATAGCGATCAAGACAAAAGCTATACTACCTGCAAAGGAAATATAAGGATTCTTTACTAGTGTAATTGTTCTACTTGGAGAAATGAATAAGAATGCGTTTAGAATTGCGTGTCCAGCAAAGACACCAATTGCAAATCCAAAAACATTTATGATATCGAATAGTGGCACATAACCGGCGAAATCATCCAAACCCAGTATAAATGGAATGCTGAAAGAAACACTGATCAACGCCCAAAAGTTGAAATTTTTTACTTGACTCAGCCGGTGCGGTATCAGTTTATTTAGAATTGGTCCAAAGATATTGTTAAATTTGGTCAGTACCACATCTGACTGATCCACAAGGCTGTTAAATGTTTCAGGCAAGTGAACTTGGGAACTTTTAGCATGATCAAGACCGTCTTGAGCCAATCTGAAAAGTACCAAGGAAGCAATAATTATCATTGCTGCTAGCAGAATATCTACCTCTTTAAAGAAACTCCAAATTATTAAAATTAAGAAAGTACCAAGGGCGTTACCTAACGCCGTACCTGTTTCGATAGCAATCCGTTTTTTCCAACCAGGGTTGGAATTCATTAGGTTGCCAATAAAGATAGCAAAATCGACTGAGGTTTTAAGGTAAATCGTCAGTCCAATAATAATATCTTGACTTCGAATCTGCAGAATTATCTTTTCTGAGCTAAAGGTATTTAGAACTCTAATAAGCAAAAACAAAAGGCTGCTCAGGAATATAAAGATCACTACAGTTAATATGAGTGGTAGAAACTGCTCTTTAAAGAATTTCATTTTTTACTGGAATTTAACCTTGATTGTGACTTTGTCTTGGTCAGAGCCATCGCTGGTAGCGGCATTGTAGATTTCGATAGTGCCGTTCCCACTTTTTGGTTTGTCAAAGGTTACACTACCAGAGAATGCTGATCTCTCGGTTCCCGAAGCTGTTTTTAGCGTCGTCTCAGTCAGTGTCTTACCATTACCATCCTTGATCCTGACACTAACCACTCCTTCAAACGCTAACGCTTGCCCAGAAATCGCTACGGGGCTGGCAACAGTACTGTCCGGCCAGGGCTCATCCACGATAATGTTTCTTGAGTCTGACCAGGGAGGATTGACTACTTCATCAATAAACTCCACAGAAGCAAGGAAATCTTCATAAATTTTTGTATCGGCCTCGAAATCCGCATCAGTTGAGTTGAGAGTAAATACATAAGTGCGGTTGTTGGTTGAGGTAGCGGTGATGATAGCGCGTGGATAGGCAATCAGCGGATCATCTTTTGCTCGTGTGATCACCAGTTGCGTGCCTTTAATTTTTCCGGCAGTTACCTTGCCGAATTCAAACTTGGAAGAGTTGTTGCTCTGATTGGTAGTTACCAGCTCCTCAGACCTATCAGTAATTGAAATATTTATTATACCGGGAAAATCTCCACTAAAATCTTTGTTTGAAAGACCAACTTCCAAACCGGAAACTTTAATTTCTTTTTCTTTCCACCCGGCTTCAAAACAAGCTTGATAACCCTGTTTGTTATTGTTGAGATCTTGTTTCGGCTTACAGCGCTCAGTCAAAACTTTGGCTGATATAGTCGCTTCTTTCTTAGCACCTTCAGTTGTTTTCTTTGAGTTGGAAGTTTCTTTTTTGTTAATTAAAGATGACACACCAAAGATTAGCAAAGCAGCAACTGCTATCAAGGTTACAAAAAAGAGTATTTTTTGCCAGAAAGGTCGCGAATGTGGACTAGCTACTTCTACTATTTTGTGTGGTTCATTGTCCAAGTCTGAGGAGAATTCCATCAATTTTACTCTAATCCAATTGAGTTTGGCTTGTCAAACAAAACCTACTTTAAGCCTGCTTGTTTGTTGACCAAAACTTTTTAAAATAATATAAATTGTTTAAGCAGCTCATCCAAAGCACGAATTCCAAAGTTCGTATTCTGGATCACATCTGGACATGCAAGGTGGGCTGCTCTACGAAAGCGATCTCGAAAGAGGTCGTTTTCTTTTTTGCTTCAAAAACGATGAGGACCGGCATTACTGTCGGTCCTGCGATCGTCTCTCGTTTCCTCTAAGCAGTTAGGGTGAGCTCGTTGTTCATTGCCCACAGAATCAAAAGGGCTTTTGGACCTTCTTCGTCTGCGGGAGTTCGAGCGTCCGCCAGGGCGTCTCTCCACAGACCGATGTTCCAAGGTGGGTCGCTGCCGATGACCTTGGACGCGAGGTACGGGATTGCAGAAACCACCCTATACTTGACCAGTGTCTGGTACTGACGCAGGTCGACGAGAAGAGCGTTGATGTCCTGCTTCAATGAGACGCGGACCGGGTCGTTCAAGTGCCAGTTGAAGTCGTAGATCCCTGTTGACCAGGCTGCCAGCCGTTCACAAAACTCAGCAACGTACTGGTCGTAAGGCTTCACGACGTAGTTGGCTCCGATCCTAATGGTGGATAGAACACCCAGCCAGGTGTTGAACGCCAGAGCATGGCTGAAGTAGGCGCTGCTGTCGGCATGGAAGGCCCTGAGTAGGCACTTGCACGCCTCGTGGGCTAAGACCGGTCTTCCCCCGTCCTCCTTTCTGTAAAATTGCGCTACTCGGGTGATGATCCCAAGCAACTGGATTGCCCGCTCGCACTGGACAGGATCCTCGATTGGCTGCTTCCGGGGGTAGTCCACTTTGGCGGGGTCTGGGCGTAGATCTTGCTCCCCGTTGTAGAGCAGGCCACAGATTTCCGGCACGTTGTCGGCCGCAGACAACTTTGTAATCAGGTCGCTAAGCGTCAGATGGGGTTTGACATTGGTGAGCATGGTGTCCTCCAAAAATACCGGTACATGGCCCCGGTCTAGGCCGTTTGGATAGACACACCTTTGGTGATTCTCTCTGTGCTCCTTTCAACCACAGAGTTACCTATATTATAGGATAAGATGTCAATTGAAGATGTTTATTTAAGAATCAAGGCGTTGGGAAGTGAGCGGCCGGGGTCGACTTTATAACCATTGTAGTAAAGTGCGGACGAACCTCCTCCGTCAAGATTGAGTGCGTGGGTGACTCCGAGAGCAAGCATAATATTTGCTAGATCTGTAACACTTGCCGAACTGGCCACTACCAAATATATAGTACTACCTTTCACCGCTACTCCCCCTCGGGCGCCTTTAGTATTCTGGGCACTGGTTAGTTCGTATTGACCAACAATACTTTGGCCGTTCTGGACTAGTCCCGGGAAATTAACGATCCCCGCCCGGATACCGCTCAAACCTGAGTAACTATTTGCCTGAGAGTAAAAGTACGCTCCCGAGCTGGTAAAAGCCATCATGGCACGGTTGGTCCAAAGCATTTTGTCTTCATTGATCCATTTGGAAAGGTTGGAGTTGTAAACTGGCATATCGTAGGAGTTTACCTTACCTGCACAGGATCCGTAATCTGGAGGGCAAAAATAAGTTCCGTTGATACCGGCAAAACCACCGTTACTACTAACGTAACTCTGTAAACTTTTTGTAGAGCAGTTGTCAGAACAATTTTCGGAATTTCCCGTGTCAGTTCGTACCGAGCTCACACTTCCAGCCACTACATAGACTGTGAAACTCCCGCCGTTGGCAGTTTTAATCGTTGTCTTACAATAGCCAGAAGATGGAATACTGCTGCAGGTTGAAGAAGAAGTTGAAGTCGTAGTTTTTTTGGCGGCGTCCGCTGCTTGCTTGGCTTTTAATGCGGTCTCAAGATCAATATCGAGTTTAGAAAGAAGGGCGTCAGCGTCGTTATATTTTTTGGCAAGCAGTTGATCTACGACAGTTGGGAACTGGGCGTCAACCGCAGTTGTGTCCACTCCGGAGGCTTTGTAACTGGTACTTTTGTCTTTAACCAGCAGATACTTGTCCAAAGTGTTATTCGCAAGTGTTAGTTGGGCCCGGGTGTCTTCGTTGCGCAAAATATCGTTTTCTTTAAGGACACTTTTTATCTGAGCTGAAAGGGACGCAATTTGAGCTTCCTTACTCGAGAGGGTTTTGCTATTTCTTGCTGAGTCCTGACTTGTCCGGGTCAAGAAATAAAGTGAAAGCAAGCTGAGTGCTACCAACAACGCACCGAGAACAATGGCAATTCTCTTGTTTGTCAAAATACTTCGTACAGGAATGTTTGGAAGTGAGAACTTCATAAAACTAATCAGTTTTTTCTGGCTTGCTCAAGTGATGGTTTGAGTTTTCCTTGACACGCATTTGGTCAAGGTCACGGATGAGGCCTCTTACTAGCTTCTGAGGATCTTCTTCATAAAGTACGGAGCACTGGTGTTTGTGGGCTATCTCAGTAATTTCTTTAATCTCATCTGCAATTCCTCCACTATTTACCAAAACCCCGAGTGGTTTTTTGTCTTCAAAAGCTACCGTGAACTCATTGAGGGTACCAATACGTCCGCAGACGACGATCACGGCATCGGCACTCCGAGTCAGTATTAGGTTTCTCCCCGCATAACCAAATCCGGTATAAACTATCAAGTCCATGTAGCGAGTTGGGAGTTGGTAACGCTTGATGTGGTCTTCGTAGGTTGCAGCTGGGGAAAAGCCAATACTAACCCCATCGAGTTTCTTCGCACCTTTGGCCGCATAGAACGGAATCCCTGTGGTCGCCCCAGAAACCAGAATAGCGCCACTGCGAGCGATCTCCTTGCCAATTTGTTCGGCTTTTTCTATTGTTTCGTCATTCAGACAGTCCCCAGTGGCTGCCCCACTCACGCAGATTTTGTAACTCATTTAATCCCAATTAAAGGTAGTAAAAAATAATTATTTTGTTCTTTCACCTCACCTGCTTTTTTGATAGTTGTATCGTAATCTTTCGCAAGATCTTTGTAGGATGACAGTGCTTTATTGTTTTGCCAAAAGTTTAGTTCGTGAATTGAAGTTTGTACCCCGAGGCTCTTGGTTTCGCTCACAAAAGTAGCTAGTGCAGTTAATAGGTTTCCTGGATTGCTCACAGAATCAGTTTTCACAGTTTTGAAAAAATTAATAAGTAAATCAAAAACTGTAACTACATCCTTATTAAGATCGTCCATTTCTGCCGGCAGTTCCTTTTTATCGTAGTTGGCAAACACATTTCTGATCTTGGTTAGGTCAGTAACTGAATTGTCGATATCATTTACCGATGTGATTGTATTTGAAATATTGTAAAGTTCGATTGCAGCATCGCTGACAGAAACATAGTATTTTGCAGTTTTGTCTGTTTCACTCAAATAAAGATCTGTCTTTTTGGTTGTTTCTTCAACATCTTTTTTGAGTAAATCTGCTCCTGAAGGTACACTACTTGTTTTCAAATGTAGCAACTTCTTCTTCAGTAGATCTTGGGCAAGTTCTGACTTGTCAGAAATGTTTTCCGCGAGTTTTCTTTGCTGCCGAACGGCCTTGTTTGGATCGTTTTCCGGAATACTAAACCCTTTGACCTGACTACTTCTCTCGAGCACTTCTCTTATACTTTTGAGTAGTAGCAAGGAATTTCCAGAAAGTGAGTTGGTTGCAGCAGAAGTGTTGGCAGCGAGTACTCCAGAGTCTATTTCCGAAAGGCTTGTGTCATCCGAAGCGTTACTAGCAGTCAATGACTGGTAAAGTAGATCTAGCGATTCGTTTACGTTTTTGATTCTTGTATCTAGGGTTTCGAGTGTTTCCGCAGCGTTTGCTGCATACATCACATTTCTAGTACGTGGGATAACAATAAAACCTAAAAGTAGGACTGCTGCTAAAGAAAATATAGACAGGACAGCAACTGCAATAGGTGTCTTCTGGTTTAAATCAGTTTGGTTACTTGTTGGCACCTTTAGATTTCCAGCTGCATGGTCTGGATGGATAAGGACCTGATTTTGAAACGTTGATTGAATTTTGGGCAAGTCAGAGGATTGCATCTAGTAACTTCAATTTTCTCATACTTAGCTTGAACCTGTCAAAGGAAAAATGAAAGAAGGCAGTTCTAGGTCGCCTTCGATACCTTTCTCTTCTGCTTTCCCTTACCGCAACTGCCGTAGTTCTGTCCGGCATTCTCGGCAGAAGATCACTCCAACCCTTTCTTCCTCCTGGAGTTGTTCGATCCAGGTTTTGCGGTCGACTCCTTGACGCATGCAGCAAGCAGCGTTGGTGCAGTGCGTGCCCAGACTCTGCTCCACATTCCAGCCGCGGGCCGGTAGGCCTAGGACATGGCCGAACTCATGACTGGTACAACGTTGAATCAGCCGCAATCGTAGTTGCCGGTCAATCCCGGGCCGAAGGCGCGAGACGGATTCAACGTAGCCGAGTTTTGGCCATGCAGCCCCGAAGACGAAGTTGGTGTTTCCGGTGGAGCAGTCTCGGTCGAGCAGCATTACGTCGTAGTGCGGACGCTGTTGTTGGTAGGGCTCATTGGCCAAGTAGACCAGTACTTGATTGGCGTTTACTTGAGCCCCGAGGCCGATGTCCCTTTTCGGATTGAACATCGATCGATCCTGGTACCAATCAGGACTCCCATAGTCTCCGTCCGCGATCGGCAACGAGCCGAAGACCAAGACTTGCCAGTCGAGTTCCCCTGCTCTTAGCACGTCGTGGACTCCTTCGACTGCTGCGTGTCCCTCATCACCATCGACGCCGCTGGTCCAGCTGACATAGATGGGTTTGCGTGGGAACTCACGCTTGCGTCGCTCGCTTTCGACCGTCCGGATTACCGGGGTTGGTCTGATCCGTACGATTGGTGTTGCCATTCTCCCACCCTCTTGGTCTCGACCTTACGGTCGGCTACTTCCCCTATCTTCTGATTAAATCAATACTCTTCCAGTACCATCTTCTTCCAGTCAGCCAGCGCCATCTGGGTAGAAAAGGAAATTGGCGTACGTGACGGACATGCCAGTACCTGTACATGGATCATCCCCTCCACTGAAGGGGAATTATAACTCACCTAGCAATAATATTGATTCGCTAAGAACTTTTCCAGGGTTGGTCGGGGTGTCCCGCTGATTGGTTTTCGACTCGGGCGAGGACAAAAAACAGGTCGGAGAGCCGGTTGAGGTATTTTTTTATTTCGGGATTCACATCTTCCAAATGTGTAAGTTTTCTTTCAGTTCGTCTTGTGACGCTACGTGAAAGGTGAAAATAAGCAGCTGCACGGGAACCTCCAGGTAATATAAATTGGTTTAGTTTTGGTAACACGTTTTCGAACCGATCAATATATTTTTCAATTTCCACAACGTCAGAGTCCTTCAAATTGAAAGAAGCAGTGCTATCACCTGCTTTCTCTGGGTTGGCCAGTTCGGCTCCGATCTCAAATAACTTATTTTGTATCTGCTGGACGATTTGTTTTATTTCTTCGCTCCCCGTCTCAGAAGCGCAGACTCCTAGAGTCGCATTTATTTCGTCGACACTACCGATCACCTCTATTCGCGGATCTGACTTTTTGACCCTTTTGCCCCCAAATAAAGAGGTTTCCCCGCTATCGCCAGTCTTAGTGTAAATTTTTACCATTTATTAAATTTCGCTAAAATAATTGTAAACTAACCTTGCGCTATTTTGTATTGAGGTAAAGCGTGTTTCCCAAGGGGAACCTTTGGTGTCATTAGTAAAAATAGTTAAGATAAAAGGATTTTTGGGATGGATAACGATTGCAGCATCATGCACCCCACCCTGAAAGGTTCCAGTTTTGTGATAAAAATTTACTCCAGAGGGAACAGCCGGTGAAATACGGTTCTCAGTTTCGGTATTTTGCATGTAGGAAAAGAAAAGCTTGCGGTGCTCTTCTGTCAAAATCTCACCTTTGTAGAGTTTTAATAACAACTCGTTTTCACCTTTGGCGGACATCAAGTTTCCCCAAATCTTGACGTTGGTCAGTCCCAGTTGATCCGAGACTTCTTGCTGGTGGTCAAAGCTTTGTAGCTGGTTGAAATATTCCCAGGAGTTGTTGTTGCTTTGATTGATCATCTGTTGCAGGTTATACTCCACCGTCTTCGAGAGAGAATACTTCCCTGCTTCAATATCCCTAAAAGCAGTGGTGGCCACCACAGTTTTCATGACCGAAGCAGCGTGAAATTGTTCAAGTTCGGCTATTCCAAAGGACTCATTGTTGTTGATGTCAAAAATAGCTATCCCAAATTTTTCATTTACAACTAGTTGAGTTTGGATTGTTGCCAGCAGCTGCGTCTTCTTTTCTTCTCTCAATTTTTTTGCAAGAGCTGCAGCTTCCGCAGTAGCCTTCTCGTTCTTATCATTTTTTTCCAGAACGGTTTCCTTTGAGATCACTTCTTGTAGGTTATTTAACAAGCTGTTGTGTGGTAGCAAAATCAGAAAGCCCAGCGCAAAAAGGAGTATTACTAGTTTATAGCGTTTCTTTATTTTCATAACAGTTAGTTAAATTTGAAAGATTTGACTATATCGAGAGCAGAAGTGTAAGTGTCTTTGTCAGTAGCTCTGATCCAAAAAGTTGTTAGTGTTGTTTTTGTAGTCGCTGGTAGCACTAGCACACTAAAGTATCCGCCTGTATTATACGCATACTCTGTCATTTCGATTTCCTTGCCATTTACTTTGATTCTTACTTTATTTGTAGCAGAAATGCTGTTCTTCTGTTCTTGGCTGAGGCTGTAAGGTTGTTCAACTCGCAGCCAGATCTCAACAGAATTGGCCTCGTTTTGAATTAAAACACCCGGGGTACCAGATTGTCTTTCCTCAGCCTTCCAACTCTCTGGAAAAATAATGGAGTATTTTTCATTAGGACTTTCAAAAGTAGTTTTTCCGGCAGCAGTTTTGGTAGTCGCTTTACCGCCGACAGCTGTTTCTAATGAATTGCTCTCCATCCGGCCAAAAAAGTAACCGCCACCAAAGAATAATCCCACAAAAACCAAAAGGACGATAAGGATTGTCACTGTTAAGCTAAATTTGCTTACCGAAATTTGGGGAGAAGGGATTTCGACAACCTTCTCATTGTGTTCAAAAGTAACCTCCATATAACTGAAATGATACAGGGCTTGAACAAATGTGTAAAGTTTGGGAAGATTAACTAGATGTCCAAAGAAATATTGTTAAATGAAACGAACCTTAGTCTAGTTACGATCCTAATAATTGCAGTACTCACTTGGGTGGCGCTTCAAATCTTTACCAAAGCCTTGGTTGATCGGATTACAGTCGGGACTCCGAGAGGAAGACGATTTCACACACTGAGTAATGTTTTTAAAGCTTTTGTCTCGGCGTTGATCTTAGCTTTCTCAGTCTTTGAAACACTTAAGGTTTTGGGTTTTGATCTAGCTCCTTTTTTGGCAAGTGCTGGAGTAATCGCCTTGGCGATTGGGTTTGGTTCGCAAGCCTTGGTCAAAGATATTGTCAGCGGATTCTTTTTGCTGGCCGAGGATCAGTTTTCTGAAGGTGATGATGTCGAGATAGCGGGAAAACGTGGTATAGTTGAGAGGATGAACATAAGGACAGTTTATCTACGTGATAAGGATGGGATACTGCACCTGGTACCCAACGGTGCCATCAGTGTTGTATCCAATTTTTCCAGACAGAAAAAGACAATTAAAGAGAAAGGGCCCCGATGAAAAAAATACTTTTAGTGGAAGATGATGTGTTTATTCGAGATATCTATGGACGGGAGTTGAAAAAAGGAGATTATCAGGTAGATATTGCTGAGGATGGTGAATCAGGGGTTGCCAAATCAACATCTGTAAAGTACGACATCCTCCTGCTTGATATCATGCTCCCAAAAAAGACTGGGATTGATGTCTTGCGTGAACTTCGTGCTGCACCAGCACCATATAAAGACACTCCAGTTTACCTCCTGACCAATCTCGGTCAAGGGTCGATCATCAAACAAGCTGTCGATATCGGTGCTCAAGGGTATCTTCTCAAAGCCCGTTTCTTACCTTCACAGGTTCTTGAAACAGTCGACCGTTTCTTTCGTGAAGGCCCAATGAAGATCGATCTTAAAGAATTTGGTTTGGAATAAATTTAGTTGCCGGTTGTTCGGTAAAGAGTAAAAATTGACGAAAAAGTTATCAGGTAGAAAATAATAGTTAACACCCCAAAAACCACTAAACCAATAATCCAGATCTTGGTTTTCTTCTTTTTAATAGAACTAAACAGGTAGCCACTCAAAAAGAAAATCGCCAGAAAAAGAAAAACTCCGCTAAGGAACGAAAAGTTTCTAATAAAACCAAGTAAGGTAGAAATATCAACCACCCCCTAATTGTATGGCTTTTAATGGGGCTACGCTACACAGTTATACAACTATAGGTTGACAGTTTCGTAGAAATTACTGAATGCTATAACCTATAGCATTTGACTTTTGAAGCTAAATATGCTACACTGGTTTCAGTAAAAAGGCAGTCGTGTGACTGTTCTTTTTTGTACTCTACAAGGAAAGGAGTTTGCCATGCCCGCCCGTGGCAAAAGACCACCAAACCCACCCAGTGCTTGCCGTCACAACAAGGCAGCTGGACCGCTCGCCGTTGGTCTCTACCTCGCGATGTTGGTTCTGCTGATGGTTGGTGCCTCGATGTATTTCAGGTACCACACAGAGTGGCAGCGATACCAGCAGCTGCGGAACTTCTTCGGGGCCCTCGCCCAGAATAACGCGGAGGCCTCCGTCGGAGTTCCAGTTGAAGAAAGCCCTCAGGCTATCTTCAATATAACTCCTGAGTGTCGTGAGCAGTGGGACAACTACATGGAAGGCCACACTTTCTTGTACGAACCGCAGCGGTTCGGGCATCGGGAGTTTGGACTTCCAGACATCTCGTTCACGGAGGACGAGAAGAACTGGTTCGAGGCCTTGGGTTGCAGCGAGTCGAAGTATCACCACTTCGATCCGGATAACAATCCATACGCGGCCACAGATCACGAAGGACGACCTTTGATCACCTCAGGGGCCGGCTGTGTCAGCATCTACCAAGGGTGCAACCTCAGCATTTGTCCTAAGGAGCTGTGGAGCGAGCTCAAGACCAACATCTGGTGCGGAGCCAAGCTCTTCCGTCAGCTGTTGGACCAGTTCCCAGGCGATATGGACATGGTCCTCGCCTGTTACAAGGACGCCGTGGTGAAAATCGATACGGATGGGGATGGCTATAAGGAAACCTACGTCTATGACCAGGTGACCGGAAATGTCATCCCCGACCCCGAACTCGATTGGCAAGTCCAGACGGTTAGGGATTTGGTAACAAAAGTTCCGTAGTAGTACAGCGTCGGGTGTGGTGAGAATAAAGCGAATCAT
This sequence comes from uncultured Gammaproteobacteria bacterium, assembly GCA_964360785.1. GTDB lineage: Bacteria > Patescibacteriota > Microgenomatia > Woykebacterales > RBG-16-39-9b > DATIHF01. The sequence goes on from CAYHXX010000001.1 coordinate 80,301, forward strand.
TCGCTCTCACCCGCCCGGCGTCTCTGTTTCTAATACTCTTTTTACTCCAAATTTATTTTCCTAAGTTGTAGTCGGCGTCGATTCTGGTGTTGGAGCAGCAGGTGCTAGTTCAGGTGCTGGTTCTGGTGCTGGTTCTGGTGTTTGAGTCGGTTCTGGTACCGCCGCTACAGGTGCTGGAGCGACTGGTGCCGCAGCAACAGGGGCTGGGGCTACTATGCTACCCGAGAGTTTTCGGTATGCAAAAGCATAAGCTATCATAATAACAGGGATTGCAACAAACAAACCAACTAGTAGCGCTAGTGCCCCAGCAATTGCAATCAGTCCGGAAACTACTCCTAAGAAAACTAGATTCCACCAATTTCCTTTGGTAATTTCATAGCTAGACTTGATTGCATCGATTGGCCCAGCTTTCTTGTCAACCACAACATAGGTTGTCATACTAAGTTTTACTGCTAAGTAGATTCCCGGAATTATAAAAAATAAAAATCCAGCCAAGACTATTAAACCTTCTAAAATTGAAGCTCCAATATATTTAAGAGCCAATGGATACTGTTGGTACAAATCTTTAAGGTCACCTTTTTTGCCGTCAACAAAATCAAGAAAAATTTTCATCATGCCAATTGAAATCAGAAGACTGATGATTGTAGATATGACATTAAGTAAGGTAACTATAGCTGGATTACCAGCAAAAACCCCTTCTTTGGTTTGTTGATATTGGGTACTTCCAACGTTAACGTAAACATTCGTTTCTCCAGTAAGCCAAGACACCAGAAAACTAACTCCAAATTGAAAGATACCTAAAATCACGACAAGAATAATAAAAAAGCCCACATTTTTCTTGAATGTTTCCCAACCAAATGCTAAAGCTTCTGAAATAGAAAAAGTATTCATTTGAATAAATTCCTCCTTTAATATAAGTCTGAGCTGTTTATGAGTGGCCTGTCAAGAGAAATTCTGCATTATAAGATACTTTTTGTTCATGATTTACTCGTAACGAAGTGCGTCGATTGGGTGTTTTCGTGATGCACCAATTGCGGGAATAATCCCAAAGATAATACCCACAAAACCAGAAAACCCTAGTGCCAAAAGCAAAACCGTTGGTTCAAGTTTGATTGGAATTGGAGAATTTTCTGGAATCAAAGTTACAATTGTGGAAAAGATAGCGATGGCAAGTAGACCACCAACCAGAGTTAGTATCATACTTTCAATCAGAAATTGCAGTAGGATGGCTCCTTGAGTAGCACCGACAGCCTTGCGGATTCCAATTTCCCGTGTTCTTTCGCTGACCGAAACGAGCATAATATTCATAATTCCAATCCCACCGACAAGAAGTGAAATTGCCGCAAGTGCACCAAGCAGCGCCGTTACTGTATCTAGAATTCCTCCAGTAACTTGAAGCAAATCTTCCTGGCTCAACACTGTAAAGTCTTCTTCTCCCTTGTGGGTTTTGAGCATAACTTGTTTTACTTCCTTTTTAATTTTATCTACGGAGTCAGCATCCGGAGCTTGCATCGCGATTCGGAAAACTGATTTTGTGTTGGTTAGCTCCCAGCCAGTGTGTATTGGCATCATGATAACGTCATTAAAGTCCGGGCCACCGAGGTTGGAGGCAGTTTCAACAGTGTTAAAAATACCGACAACTGTAAATTCAGTTGAGCGAATTTCCAAAGTTTCTCCCAGCGGGTCGGAACTACCAAAAAGTTTGCTAACTGTTTTTGGACCAATCACCACATTTTTTGCCTTTAAATCATCATCAGCGCTTGTTAGTAGTCGACCTCGGTTTAAACTAAGATTGAATATTTCTTCAAATCCACTAGAGCCGGCCAAAATAGAAGCCGTATCAGAAGTTTTGTTGCCAACACGAGAGGTTCCGGAGAGCAAAAGTGCGACAGAAATCTTTTTGGCATCTTTGACATCGCGTTTAATAGCGAGAAAATCCTCTTCGGTTAGGGTGCTTTGGCCAAACTGGGCGGTCAAGTTTGTACCACCATCTTCACTAAATTGTCTTCCGGGAGTGACGGCTACCAGATTTGTCCCGAGATCGGTGATAGAAGTCTCAACCTCGGAACGTACCCCGAATGCTAGAGAAAGCAAACTGGAAATCGTCAGAATGCCAATAACTATTCCCAACATTGAAAGAAAGCTACGAGCCTTCTTTGAAAGCAATGATGCAATGGCCATTCTGATGCTGTCGACTAATAAGTTCATACTAGCCTCCCATCATTCAACTTAATAATCCGATCAGTTTTTTCGGCCAAGGAGTTGTCATGCGTGACGAGTATTACTGTTTTTCCTTTTGAATTTAATTCTTTCAGAAGCTGAAAAATAGCTTCTCCCGTTTTGCTGTCAAGGTTACCGGTTGGTTCATCAGCCAAAATAATTTCCGGATCGTTAACCAAAGCTCTAGCAATCGAAACCCGTTGTTGTTCCCCACCGGAGAGTTGGTTCGGTTTGTTACCTAGTTTTTCTTTAAGCCCAACTTCGGAAAGAAGTTCAACTGCTTTTAATTTCCGGTTAACTTTCTTGTGTGTATAAATCAAAGGCAAGATTACGTTGTTTAGACTATTAGTTCCTTGCAAAAGATTGAAGAATTGAAAGACAAAACCAACCTTTTCATTCCGATATCTAGCTAGTTGCTTGCCGTTTAATTCACCTAAGTTTTGCTCATCGACAACTATCGTTCCACTTGTTGGCTGATCAAGACCGCCAATTAGGTGCATGAGAGTTGATTTCCCACTTCCCGAGGGGCCAAGAATGGCAACGAACTCACCTTTCTGGATTTTGAGAGAAATATTTTCAAGGGCTGTGAAAGTAGTTTCGCCGGTTTTGTAAGTTTTGTGTAGGTTGGAAATTGTGATCATGAAAGGTTATTTTAGGGGTTGGAGACAGTTTATTCAAGGAAAGAAATTAACTTTCTTTTAAAATAGTGAAGGGAAGCGCGCAGCAGATGACGCTTCCCTTAGACCAACAGTGTTGTGACCTCTATCCCCCGGTGTAGTCGTTCTCCCGTTCGAATCCTTCTTCCAGGCCAGCGATGATGAGTACAATCGCTGCTGTGGTTACAGCGACCGCCAGTGCGCTGACGACAAGTACCTTTCTCACGCAGCACCTCCTAGGTGATTGCGATTCGTTTACTCGACGTACCTCTCGGGATGTGGGTCGATTGTGTCTCCCAGACATTCCAGGAAACCCCAGACTGCTAGCAAGATTGCCGCGGCGATGACGACCTTCTTCATGTCGGTACCTCCTTGTAACCGATGTCTCCCGTTTTTCCGTCGGCGCAGAGAATGACTTCCGTACCATCCGGAGGAGCGTTGGCTATTTCGTAGATGAGCCAACCCAGACAGACGCCTGCTAGAACGAGCAATAGCTTGAGCAACTGATTCCCCTCCCTACTAGTGCGCTGCAACCGCAACGGCTCCGATGATGACGATTCCGTAGTAGATTGCCAAGGCGATCCAACCCTGCCTTGTTATCATGTGAGCGGCTCCTTCCGCTGCTAGGACAATGAAAAGTGCGAGATAAGATAATTGTACGCTTTTTGTTTTGTTTACAAAAGTATTGCTTGGGGAAAAATGGGTGGTCGGGAGACGGCACTGAGTTAACAGCAATCCGTCTCCCGTATGGAATCCCGTGAGACTAAGCAGCCGGTACCGCCTCAGGAGCTCTTGCTCATCTGCAAGGGAGTGGTATTTCACTTTTCGACTCCACGCTCGCCGAAACATGAGCGCTTCATTGTCTCCCACCTATGCTACGCCTCAAGCAGATACCTCACCAAGACCAACGGTAAGGATTCGAACCTTACTAAGCCACTCTCGTGACTTGTCCACAGTTTGAGCCAGGTTTGCTCGCTCTGTCGTTGTTTCCACGTTTGCAATTATAGTTATTTAGTTTGTTTTGTCAAGGAATTTAATTAGAAAAGTTGTGGCATCTCTCTCCTTCCTCCTTTGAGATGCCATTCACCTTAAAGTCCTGCAGCAGCATCTACAAGACCGTGTTGGTTCGCTCTGCGCCAGAACCCGTGTTCTCCGGTGCGAATCAGGAGAAGATGAGCGAGCATCTCGTCCGAAGGCACCATGCACCCGGCGTAAGTTCGACGGTAGTAACCGAGTGGGTGCAGGCACATCGCGGCCAGGAATTGGGTTGCCTCGACTCCCCTCTCCACCTTCCATTCGCGGTAGGCGACGGTGGGTCGGCTAGCGCGAATCAGATAGCGCACCCCGCTCTTACCGACCTCGACGAAAGAGTTGGTCAGAGTCAACTGACGTTTCTGCTCTCGACTCAGTTGGGACAGCAACCCCTTGCGAGCTTTCTTCTCCGCCCGACTGCTGGCAGTCTTCCAGACGACTTTGTCGGTGCGCATCAACAAGTCGTAACTGTGGTCCCAGCGGTGTAGGACGAAGTGGAGATATTCTCCAGTGACAGTGCGGTAGACCAGGACCATGACGTCTGGATAGGGCATCCAAACGTTGATCACTGACCAGCGAACATCTTCGTCGATCAATGCCTTCCATTTGGCAAGGAAGCGATCCCAGTACTCTCCGCTCATTGCGCCAAAGTTGAAGTTCCGCATTTGGAGATCGTCTTCATCACCTTCCGCGACGTTGGGGTGGAAGTTGATGTCGAAGAGGTCGCGCAGCCTTCCGTCAGCGTTGCCGACGAGTTGGTAACCCTTGATCAACTTCGGTACACCGTAACCGTTTTTGCCAGTCAGTGCCTCTCGTAACTGCTCGTGTTCTGGCAGGTCGAGCTTGAGCATTCTTTGCTGCGGTGGCATCTTAGCCTCCAGCAGTTGGCGGTACGATATTCACCGAAGCTCCATTGGCGGGGATGCGGAAGGTTTGCCGACCGCGCCGCGTTTCGTTCTTGCGAACGATCAGCTCGTCGTTCTTGAGGTCGTAGCCGGTGACGCGGAAATCGTTGCCACCAGCAGCAACGAAGATTGCTGCTCCGTCACGTAGATTTTCCTTGATGAGAGTTGCGACTTCGACCCGACCCTCTTTCGTGCTGGTGTCGATCTTGCGACGTCGGTCACCCTCGCGCACGTTCAGCTGGATGATCTCGATAGACATGGACGAATACCTCCCTGCTTTCACCTGCCTCTCCTTTCAAGGCGGGCTATCTATTATGGGACATTATAACACAAAAAGGTTTTAGCTCATCAGAGAAAATTTTGTAGCCGTCGGATCCGTATCGACACGGAAAGGTGTTGGCTTATCGAAGTTTTACCGAAACGCAAGGACCTATAGCTATTGACAAGGTACTATTTGGGTGCTAAAATATTTGCAATGTTAAATAAGATCTTAGCTATAGGTTTTACTTTAGTCGCAGCATCCTTTATTGCTGCTAGTCCGACGTTTGCAAAAAGCAATAACTCCAATCATTCACAAGATAAACCAACTAAATCCGAGATTGTTTTTGACCTTCCTGACAGTGGAGATAACCTCCACCCTTCAGGCAAAGATCGTAGTGTAGAGCCTGGCCGCTCACTGACTCAGGGGAAGTCCAAGTCTGATCCTGATGACAATAATAAAGGTCCAGAACGCTCAAACGGAAAATCTGATAAACCGGGAAGCGTTGGTGGTGTGGATAAATTTGATCAAGATGGCAACAACGGTTGTGGTAATGATGATGATTTTGAAGACGACAATGAAGGTTGGTGTGGTCACAAGCCAAAGAAAGACCACGAAGAAAAATGCGAGAAAGATTGTTCACACGACAAAGATAAAGATCACGATAAAGACGACGACAAAAATTGCGGCAAGGGTGGTTCAGACAAGGAAAAACCCAAGCCTCTAGTAGTAATTACTGAACCCAAAACTAGTTCTACTCCACAAACTGGTAGCGTGTTGGGAATTTCCCAGCTTCCAAATACCGCCAACGAATCTGATTCTGATTTTAGCTTCATTTGGCTCGCCTTGGCGATAATTTCTACTGGTGCGGGGTTGAACTTAGTTGCCCGCAAGTATGAAAAACTTTCCTGAAAAAATTAGTCTAAATATTTCTGATCTTTTTTACGGCGCAATTGGCGCGTTTGTTGGTACAATGTCTGGTGTTGCCCTGACAAGCTTTGTCCTCTATCTCATTCTTTCTCACGTCTCTGTTTTGAAATAAATAAAAAATCCCGCTGGGCCGTGCGCGGGATTCATGGCAAGTAATCGATCGGGTTTACTCTCACTCCATTGTCGATGACTTCGAAGTGCAGGTGTATTCCTGTGCTATAGCCGGTTGAACCAGCGATAGCGATCATTTCTCCTTGTTTGACCTGTTCTCCTTGAAAAACCTTTATCTCTGCAAGATGTGCATAAAGAGTTTCTACACCTTCCAGGCTCATTATCACCAAGTAGTTTCCGTACGAGCAACACGGGTTTCCTCCAGCGAAGACAACTTCTCCTTCGGTCGCTGCCTTGACTTGTAGTTCTTCAGTACCTAACTGTCGAAAACCCAAATCAATATCAATTCCTAACGGGTGTCCTGGGCCATAGTATGCAGCAATTGGCCCCTCAATCGGCCAAGCTAAACTTTGCCTAGATGTCTGGATTGTCGGTGTTATATCTTTTCTTTCCGGTTGGTATATTGATACGTCCTTTGACGAATGAACAGGAATAACTCCGAAACCGACGAGCAAAACGAGGCCGGGAACGAATTCAGTCAGGACGCCAAGAAAAAACTTGGCCGAACGTTCGTTGCGTAGCCGTTTCATGACCACTTCCTTTCACGGGAAGGATTTTACTATGGAAAAGTTATTCTGTCACCTACTTTAAGATTATTTTCTTTGAAAAAGCCGGCGTTTACTTCCAGAACATTTGTGACAACTTGGGGTGAAGAGAAAGTTGGAATGTCTTCCATGGTTGGAATAGGAGCATTTTCCTCAACTCCCACGATGATCCCATCAGCGATCCAAATAATATCAATTGGAAATCTCATACCCCTCATCCAGAAACTAGCAACTTGTTTTTTGTCCAAAACAAAATACATCCCAGAACCTTCCTCGAGTGAATTACGATAAGACAGCCCAGTAACTATTGCTGCCTGTGTGTCAGCGATCTCCACGTTTATAACCTTATCCCCTACCTCCAGTTTCTTTTTTTCTAAAGTATTGGAGGTGCTACTTGCAGTCTTATTAAATGTTTGGGTATTGGAGTTGGAACTGTTTTCTCTAAAACTTAAGTAAATCGCGATTAAAATTACAGACAGCAAGAAAGCTATAACCACGATTTTCTCTTTTGGATGCAGCAGATGCATGTATATATTGTACTGTCAAGTTGCGACTTTTGGCAAAGTTTCTGTATAATCCAAAAGTTCTTGAAGGGAGTGGTCATGGACAAGCTTGCCATCATCACCGACGGCAGTCTAACCCCAGCGTCAGCTGTTCAACCAGACCGAATCGTTCCGTTTTCCATTAGCTACAAGGATCCAGAAACAGATTACTGGGAAGTTTTGAATGGCGAAGGAATGACGGTTGCGGAGTTCTTGGACATTCAAAGTAGGTCTAAAGATCTACCAAAAACGTCCTTAGTTCGCTACGAGGAGTTTCTACCTGTCCTAACCGAACTGATCGAAACGGGTGTAAACCGAATCGTAATTCTAACGGTACCTGAAGGTAAGAGCGGAACCTATCTCGAGGCGAAGAGAGCAAAAGAAGAGATTGAGAGAACGAATCCGGACGTTAAGATAGCGGTTATTGATACAGGAACGACGGCTGGTGGTGTTGAATACCTGATAGAAGTCTTTGACCAACTTCGTGCTGAAGGAATGTCGTTTACCGATATTCTTGGATGTCTCGAAGAGGAAAAACAGAAGATTATTCTTTTCCTAGGACTAGACTCCATTCGTTACATCGGAGCGAGTGGCAGAATTCCCTCACTTTCAGAGAAGAACTGGAAAGCGACACTTGGGCAGATCTCGAAGGTTGTTGTTGCCAGAGTTGTATCACTCGTTGGACACTCACCGAAAGTGTTTATCACATTCCGTCATGGAAAAGAGCATATCAATCCACACGTTTCATTCTTACAGCTGAAGCCGATTGTCGAAAAGATTTGTAGTGAGATAGTCGATGAGATTGCTTCCGGTAAACGCTTGAGGAAGGTCTACCTTTTCTGTCCAGGTGCACCAACGGAAGGAGATCTGGTGAAACAAGTAATCCAGAATCTGGATGGAGGGATCGAACTTTACGTGAGATCAGACGAGTCGATATCGCTGGCCCTGTACACAACGGCCGGGCCGAAGTTCGTCGCGGTTTTCTGCGTTTTCTAGTAGGACGAGGTCATGACATAAATGAGGGAAGAGAGATGAAACATAAAAGCCGCTTTCGAGTACTCGGGGCGGTTTTTCTTTTTGAAAAAAAGACGAAGGTGGAAAGAAATATCCACTCTAAGACCGGAGGAGACCAATCCAGAGCGTTGTCTTCCCAGCGAGGTTGGGTTTTCTCGCTCAGAACTATGGCTGTTCCACCTTCGTGCGAATGATCTCAAGTACGGGTCCTTCGACGGGCGACTCCTTGGGTATTCTCGTCTGTTCCTACCTACAGCGGGCACTCCACTCTAGAGTCGTTTGCTCGCTGTCCCCTTGGCGTTAACCCTTACTCACCTCCGCTTGACTGGAGTGCTGGTCGCCAGGATCGGTTGCGTCTCCCCTACTTCCGATTCATCGAAGGACCCGTGGGAAAACTATAGAACTTTTGTAGCTTTGGCGCAAGTGAATATTATTCGGTTAAATTTTCGGTTTGTTACAGATTGATAGGATTGACAATTTCGTCTATGTTTCGGATTATTAGAGTGTCAAGTTACAAGTTTCACGTATCAAGAATTTTACAAATTTGAAAACGCTGACACATGCCACACACTACTTCGAAACGCTCTTCCTGGATGCATCTGGACATGGACTGTTTCTTTGCATCTGTCGAAATCAAACTAAACCCTTCACTCAAAGGTAAACCTGTATTAGTTGGTGGTGTTAATCCCCAAGGAAAAAATGTTCCTCGCGGAGTGATCGCGACGGCTTCCTATGAAGCCCGGAAGTTTGGTTGCAAATCGGGAATGCCGCTTTATCAAGCTTTGAGACTGTGCCCAAACGCTGTCGTGGTCGGTGGGCACTATGAGGACTACATTGCGTGTTCTGACCAAGTCATGGAGATTTGTGCTCGCTACGCTCCGCGAGTTAAGCAGATCGGTATTGACGAAGCTTTCTTGGATTTTTCTAACACTGAGATTCTGTATTCCGATCTGAAAATAGTTGCTGAACAGATCCGTGCGGATATAAAAAAAGAGCTTGGTATCACTGCTTCGATTGGACTAGCGGCTACTAAAGTTTGTGCCAAAGTCGCCTCAGATTTTCATAAACCAGATGGTTTTACCTATGTTTCAGAAGGTTCTGAGAAGAGTTTTCTCGCTCCCCTACCACTGCGGGATTTACCCGGAATTGGACATAAGATGGAAGAGTATTTCCATCGCTTGGGTGTCAAAACTCTGGGAGAATTAGCAGCAGTTCATTTTAAAAATATTGAAAATTGGGGCAAGTTTGCGGTCAATTTGTGGGAAGCTGCCAATGGAGTTGACAACATTTGGTTTACCCCGCACGTTGAAGTTAAATCTATCTCTCGTAGCGAAACTTTTTATCGTGATACACCTGACGAAGACTTTATCCTGGCGATGCTACGCAAACTGACTGAAAGTGTGGGAACTGAAGCTCGCACTGCGGGTTATCAGGGACGCACAGTTCACGTCACGATCCGTTACAAAGATTTTCGGACACTTAGTCGCCAGCGAGTTCTTACTTCCCCGACAAATGTGACCAAAGAAATCTATGATTTGGGTGAAACTCTGCTCAAAGAACTTTGGGACTCTCGGACACCGTTGCGGTTGGTCGGAATTGGCTTAACCCAGTTTGGGGAAACGATTCAGCAATCTTTGTTTGGCAGAGAGCATGACAAAAGATTGGAGTTGGAGAAAAGAATAGATACGCTCAAGGAAAGGTTTGGCAAAGAAGCAGTTAAACCCTTATTCCTTCTTTACCTAAATTCCAGTGTCAGACACTGAAAACTATAGACATTTTAATCCAACAGCATCTTCTGCAGACTGATGTCTTTTTGGTAGTTAATTCTAGAATTGACAAATTCTTTGTAATCTTCCACTGGACCTTTTTTCGAGAAATAAGCAAGTTAACCTCTCATCAACGAAACTCATTTCCTCTATTCCTAAGTAGTGTCTATAACTAGTCCAAGGATATTCCTCTGGTTTCTTTACTAAGCCTGCACTACTCGGATTCAAATGAATGTAACGGCTAAGATGAACCAAATATTCATCAGTTGTTACATCAACATGCTTAAAGCGAGCTTCAAACAGATGCCCGGTTCGGTGATAACGCAGGTTAAAATAGTTTGCGTAGGCTGTAGTCAAAGTTTGCATGAATCTAGAAAGTGATAGATCAGAGTCTTGTCTTACAAGTAAGTGTATGTGATTGGGCATAAGAACAAAGGCTAGAATGCGGATCAAGAATTTATGGGAGTATTTACTTAGGTTAAAGGTAAACCTTATAAAATCCCCATCATCAATAAAAAGATTCTGGTGATTAGCCCGACTGGTTAAATGGTAAATTGAATTTCTAAGGAAAATTCTTGGGGGTCTCATACCTGTGTCTGACACTTAATACTATAAACATATTAGCTTTAAAAGTGCTTGTCAATACAGGTTAAACTAGTATTATTTAGTGTCTGACACTGGTTAGTTGAAAAAAGGTGCCGGCAAAGCTTTGGGGGCAGTGCCGGCGTGGATAGGTACGGCCAAGTGGTTGTTCTGTTTATCGTCGTCCATCAGCTTCCTACTGTCGCCGCTACTTCTATCCGCTCGTCTCGGTTGAGCGGGATGCTCTGCGCGACGTCGTGCGGGTACTCCAGACCGCGCTCAAGCTTGTGAGTACGAGTATCCTGCAGCTCGAAAGCATCAACGATTCGCTCGATTGCGGGAAGCTCGTCGAAGCCCTTGCAGCTGAAGATGTCGACCCACACCTGTCTGTGCTCTGGGAACGTGTGGACGGCGATGTGGCTCTCGGCGATGAGCACAAAGCCAGACACGCCCCAGTCATCTGGGTTGTCTCCACGGTATTCGAAGACATGTGGCTCCGAGATCTTCGTCATCCCGATCTCTGTCGGGTAGCGGTCGAGCAGGTTGCGGACCCGTTCTTCGCTACCGAGCAAAGCCGCGTTTCCGCCAAACCCATCGATCGTTACGTGCATGTCGTCCCTCCTTCCAGGGTTGATCCTTTTGGCCGTAAAGGGAATTAAAAACGTTTATGAAATGCTTGTCAAGAGGAGTTTCAGATTTGCAAGCTAGAACCAGCTAAAATTGTGTCCTTTATTTTCGAAAACCAAGGATATTTTAGTGAAGTTATTGCTTTGATTTCCTTGCGATAAATTTCATGGAAGTTACTATTTCCCGCTTCGATTTCCTCGAAACATTTGGAAAGCAAGGACAAGCTGTCGGCAAGTTTTACAACCTGGGATTCGATGGACTCACGCTTTTGTTCTTCATGCCAGAGGTCGATCAGATCCTTGGAAATTTCTTTTGGGAGGTCCTCAAACATCAGTCCGATTGTTTCCTCGTTTACTTCTCGGATTGCGCTAGCGATTTTTTCGTTGAAATGTTTGAATGGGTTAAGGATGTCACCAGAGAAACCTTCTTCCGAGTCGTGGATCAGAGCCATTGAAATAGCTTTTTTGGTATCAACTCCTACTTTCTTTTTTTCCAGCAACCAGCAAATTAGTTGGGTAAAATGAGCGACGTAAAAAGAATGCTCAGCCACGGATTCGGGAAAAAGAAGCGGGCGGTTGTTGAACCTCTTTACATGGGCAAGATTGCGATTGAGAAAGTAATTAAAAAGCGCCATCCGCAACATCTTAATACCAATGCCTTTTTGTTGCAAACGGTTTTTGCTCCAGGTAGAATCAGTTTGCTCACTGGCAGGACTGGGCCAGGCTCGAGGTAACACGAGTCTTGATCGGTAAGGGCAGGGCTAGTACAAGGATGTGTACCTTGCCGAAGTCTCGAAAAGACGTATCGGTCAACTGTAATCAAGTAGATAGAAGGATAGAGAAATGGAACAAGCCAGCGGTACTGCAATTGGTACCTCAGACTAGTCTACTGACACTTGAGAGAGACCGTCCGAGATTGCCACCTTTGTACCTGACTGGGATCGAGAGAGTTAACAATTTGATGTACATCCCACCATTCAGTGTTTTGGATGCAAGGATCACACCGGTGCTTCCCAATCACTGGATGAGCCAGTTTGTTGGGATCCCTACCAAGGAAAAATATTGGGGAATTACCTATAAAGGTAGCAAACCTCATGTAAGAAACTATGATGTGGTAAATGGTCTAGGGTACGCAGAGAGAAGGTCTGAGCACATCTTGGCTGGCTATTCAGAAGAGTTGAAACAGCTTCGAGATTCTGCAAATGAGATACATCGTATGTCGGATCTGATGCTTGTCTCTAGGGGTAGACGAGCTATAGCACTCCAGCATGCACTACTAAGAATCCATCGAAGAGAGGAAGTTGTGCGCAATATCATTGCTAACAGAACTGTTAGGGACATCAACCTGCATTTTGCTTTCAATCGGGCAATCACTCGTTTGACACAATTTGCGGCAACCCTGGAGCGTTGGTCGATAGCAATTCGCTACAATCCAAATCGAATACCAAACCGCTCGATCTTACAGATGCTTGGATGGATTGAACATGAGATACCATACTTCGGGAGTAGAGAGATACAGCCAATTCTGATCCAGGTCAAGCTTGCAATCAGGATGTTTAGAAAAACACAAAAACCAAAAGATTTGGCTGCAAATACAGCCCTAGTGTTAACAGATAGCCTGAGTGGCTTGTTACTACTAGCTGTCGTAGAACTTCAGCGACAGGCAGATGCTGTGCCAGAAGAAGAAAAAGAAGCAGCAGCACTAATACGGTCAGGAAGAATTTAGAGAGAGAGAGAGAGAGAGCAAAACCCTTACGCAAGTGAGGGTTTCTTATTTTCATCCGCAAACGAAGGTACTTAGCTACCAGCTAAATAGTCGAAGACTATTGCTGGAGCGCAGGATGCGCAGTAGCTAATCTCTGGTAGGAGATATTAGTTACGAGTAGACTATAGATTCACTTCGTTCTCTGTAGTCTGTCGGAACAGACTATGGGTTGCATTTTAGCTTCAATTGTGCTATAATAAATTTATTCGTAAGTTGCAGAGTTCAGGAGGATTGAATGAATTGCGCTCTGTGCGGTGAGGAATTCGAACACCGTTACGGTTGCTGCAAGCTCTGCGGCAACGTGTTCTGTCGTAAGTGCTGGCCAGGCGGTGACTACTGCTCGGCTTGCAAAAAAGTGGTTGCCGGACGTGAAGTGATTCGTGTCCCAAAGCAGCCTACCAACTGCGAAGGTTGCGGAGGTGAGAAAGTCGACGATGTCTGCACGAAGTGCGGGCCTCACGACTCAGCTCGACTGACCAACCGTCGCAGACAGAACACAACGAAGAAGACCGCGACTCACCCCCGGTGACCATCGCGGCCTTTCTCTCTCCAAATATTTCCTAGTTAAAATTAAACAGTGCATCACTCGGGAAGTTGGGACAGCTCCAAGCAAGTGTTGCTTTCCCCACTCTGTATTTCCCTCTCATTTCTTTGGCTTTTCCAAGATCATAGCAATTGTGGACCCATTCGATATGAAGGTGTGAGCCATCCCCGGTTATCGGGCGAACATAACCAGAGTTACCAACTCGGCCAATTGCTTGTCCCTGTTCAACAATGTCTCCGATCTTAATCCCTGCTTCTCTAACCGATCCTTGCTGTAGGTGGAGATAATTTTGATTGCTGCCATCTTCAGTCTGAATGACGACAACATTAACTCGACTGAGCAGAGTTATATTGTTTCCTCCTGAGCCGAAACTATCCTCGATCCAGAGCACCATCCCTTTTTCGGAAGCGCAGATCTGCTCACCCTTCTTCATTCCAAAATCGAACGCTCTCCCGATATGGTGGTCTTCCCCTGGGTTAGTAGTAATTGGCGAACTCTGAAAACTGCACCACGGGTATTTGTAGTTTGGTGGGCTGTTGAAGGCTTGGGTTGTGTTGATCGAATCTCTAATAGTGTTTGGTTGTGGTTTGATGACTAGTTCCAGATAAAGATCGTTGTGGTCGCTATCTTTGTTGTCGTTATCCTCGATGTCAAAAGCCCAGTGCTCGTCTGAGTATTTGGTAACCAAGACGCGCGCTGAAGTATGTGGGAAAGAGCTATTGCAGTCCCTCAGGAACTGGAAAGCGAAGACAATTTTTGTATCATCGTGGTACGGGCCGAGAACGATGGTTTCGCGAGTCTGTGGTAGGTGGTCAAAGATCACATCTGAACCAACTATGAAGGGTTCCTTTGTTGGTAGTGTGTAGGGAGGTACTGCTTTCGCATCTGGTTGTTGGAGATAAATCATCCCCTCATCGCAGCGGGCACTACCTTTCCAAGCGGTTACAATCAGAGTTGACTCTGCTTGCAGCACTATGTCCTTGTCCGTGATCTGCTGTTGTCGATTCTCTGTTGCGTTCCCTAGAGAGCTTGCAAATGTCAGCATTGACACGACGAACCGTAGCAGCTCAAACACGGTTCCCACTCCTTCACTATGAAATTGGGAAAGAACGAGTCTAGTATCCAGGGACACCCCTCAAGAGTCAAGTATTAGTTGGGTTCGAATTTAAGTGTCTGGCACTGTGCCTAGGGTCTGATCCTAAAATAAGTGATTACGTCGCACAATGGTTGTTTTTTTGTTCTAATTTAGTTAAAGTTTATTAAGCAATATGGTTAGTGAAAAGCATAAAATAAGCAGAAAAGGGTTTTTATTGGCTATAATCTTCGGGCCAATATTTGGTCTTGCAATCACTTTTATCGTCATGGCGTTTTTAGGGGAAGTATTTCCAAATTACTATGAGGATTCTCTTGCATTTTCGTTATTGGGTGTACCACTTTCGTATTTGGCCGCTAGAATTATTTATGTAAATCAACTTTTAAACCCATATTTCTTTAGATATTTAATATACCTTAATGCTTATATAAGTTTCAAAAATAAGAGAGAAAAATATATAATTCTTTCAAATACGCATCAAGATTTTGTCGGTAAATTTACTCTACTCATTGATGCTTTGAATCTAGCCTTTATTATCAGTTTTGGTAGTAATTTCATACTGAGTTTTATCTTAATAGGTATTTTCGGGAACGAAACCTTTTTAGTGTTATTTATTTTTACATTACCACTAATGATTTTATTGACTTGGCTCTTTTACATTAAACTTCTAAAAAACCCTTATCTCTTCTTAATTAAGAGGCTAACCCGAAGTCTTTTTTAGCTTTAGTAAGCATAGAAACATACACTTCCACGTCGCACAATATTTGCTTTTTTAGCCTCCGTGCTGTTAAAATTTATATATGTCCCCACTGTCCAAACTTACTACTGATTTTCTCGAGCATCTTGAGGTTGAAAAAAATGCCTCGCAACTGACAATCCGTAATTACGATCATTATCTGAAAAGATTTCTCGGTTTTGCTGGCGATATTGATCCAAAAGATATAAACCAAGAAATGGTGCGAAAATATCGAGTTTTCTTAGCCCGCTATATAGATGAGCGTTCTGGCCTTCCTTTGAAAAAAGTCACTCAAAACTATTTTGTGATTGCTCTGCGAGCTTTCCTGCGTTATTTAGCTAAAAATGACGTGGAGACGCTAGCAGCTGAAAAAATTGAGCTTGGGGATCAGGATCCGCGGCCGATTAAAGTTCTGGATAATGATCAGCTCTCTCGCCTACTTTCATCTCCGGAGATTTCAAAAATTGATGGTGTGCGGGATAAGGCTATTTTGGAAACGCTTTTCTCGACTGGATTGCGGGTTAGCGAATTAACTAAATTAAACAGAGATAAAATTAACTTAGAACGACGAGAGTTTGGGATTGTGGGTAAAGGGGGAAAAGAACGAGTAGTTTTTATTTCTGATGCTGCGGCCGAGTGGATTGGCCGTTACCTGGCGCAGCGAGCTGATCGGTACAACCCATTGTTCATCCGTTACTCTGGTAAAGAAGATCCGGCCAAGGGTGGGGAAAAAATGCGTCTCACTCCCCGATCAATCGAAAGAATTCTTGAAAAATATGTCCGAAAAGCCCAAATACCAATCAAGGCTTCACCGCACACCTTGCGGCATTCCTTCGCTACGGACTTGTTAATAAATGGAGCTGATATCCGCAGTGTCCAAGAGATGCTCGGTCATGCCAATATTTCCACCACCCAGATCTATACTCATATTACAAATAGACATCTCAAAGATGTCCACAAAGCCTTTCACAGCGGCAACAAAGTTTAACCTAAATTATAGTCTCAGTGTCTGACACTGGTTGGAAAAAGGAAAAAAGTTCCCGCCTTCAGAGTTCGTCCAAAGGCGGGGTGTGGTTTCTACGACAACTAGCGTTAGTTGGCGAAGACGACAATCGGTCGTGAGATTCCCAGCAGGATACACAGCTCTTTGTCGAATTCGTTGTCTGCAAGCTCGCCGGCGAAGAACCGTGAATACAGCTCTCTCACGGCTTGCTTGCGAGCGTGGGTGAGATTGCTGGTGTTGCCGATGGCAGCGGCCACGCGACGGGGATCGTTGGACCTCCGAATCAGATCACGAAGTTGACGTGGATGCACTAATTGACCTCCATCCTAAATTTGCCCGAAGCTGAGATATTAACATAATTGAATAGGTTTTTCAAGTGTTGTAGTAGAAAGGCCCCCAATAATCAATGACTGATCTGGGAGCCTTATTTGAAGTAGCTCACTATAGTTACTCTAACCTAGTTGTCTGATTACTGCGGTTGCGTAGTTGTATTGATCTCTCCAAGGATGGCCATTGGCACCAACAGCATATTTGTATCCCTCCCAGTTTTCGAATAATTTGCTTGCTGTAGCAGTGTCGATGATGTACGCCTCTTGGTATCTGGCAATTTCAGCACGTATCAGTTCATCAGCGGCACGCACATTGTCTCCAATTGTATCCTCCGGACGTGTATTGCAAATCAAAACTCTAAGAAGGCTGTTCTTAGTCATGATCCCTCCCTTACTACAGAAAAGATACGGCGTATTCAAAGAAATTGTCAATGTTTTTAAAAAGTAATTAAACTTTAACTAACGCAATTTGATTTGATCTGTTAATATCAACAATGATGCTAGAAAAAGTCGATCCTGAGCTTTCGCAGCTAATAAAAAAAGAAGAACTTCGCCAGAAAACTTCTCTTAATCTAGTGGCTTCCGAGAACTATGTTTCCAAAGCAGTTCGTGAGGCCTCTGGTTCGGTCCTAACCAACAAGTACGCTGAAGGATACCCCAAGAAGCGTTATTATGGCGGTACCCGCTTGATTGACGAAATTGAGCAGCTGGCGATTGATCGCGCCAAGAAATTATTTGGTGCGGAACATATTAATGTCCAACCCTATTCTGGTACCAACCCAAATCTAGCGGTTTACTTTTCCGCAATGGAGCCAGGTGATACTGCTCTGGCAATGAATTTGCAGGCTGGTGGCCACCTTTCCCACGGCAGTCCGATGTCGATTTCGGGAAAAGTATTTCGCTTTGTACAATACGGTGTAAATCTTGAAACCGAACTTCTCGATTACGATGAGATTGAGTCAATTGCCAAAAAGGAAAAACCAAAACTGATCGTGGCTGGGGCATCTGCCTATTCCCGTTTGATTGATTACAAAAAATTCCGCGAAATTGCTGACAAAGTTGGTGCTTTACTTCTAGTAGATATGGCGCACATTGCTGGTTTGGTAGCTGCTGGAGTTATACCTTCTCCTATCCCCCATGCTCATTTTGTTACCACCTCTACCCATAAAACCTTAAGAGGACCTCGCGGCGGAATGATTCTTTGTAAGACCGAGTTTGCGGAAAGAGTTGATAAAATGCTTTTTCCCGGTATCCAAGGCGGACCGCTTGAGAATATTATCGCTGCCAAGGCAGTTGCCTTTGAGGAAGCTTCAAAGCCGGAGTTCAAAACCCACTCTCTTCAAATTATAAAGAACGCTAAAGTTCTAGCAGATGAACTTGCGAAGGAAGGGTTTAGGATTGTTTCTGGCGGAACCGATAATCATTTATTGAATATTGATTTTGGTAGTGAAGGTCTGACTGGGAGAGAAGCTGAAGCGATTTTGGAATCAGTTAATATTATCGTTAATCGTGAGGTTGTCCCACGCGACACGCGTAAACCTTATATTGCCTCCGGAATTCGACTCGGAACCTCGGTTGTTACTACCAGAGATATGGGACCAGACCAAATGAAACAAATAGCAGAATTGGTTGCCAGAGCTCTGAAACTGGGGGTAGATTCTGACAAACAAGAACAAATCATTTACGAAGTGACACAACTAACCTCTCACTTTGTCTTGCCCGACTAGGGACTAACTTGCAGTCAAATAAAAAATCAATTATGCTTAATTTATAGCCAAATTTAAATAAAATGATATCACCTGCTCCAGCTTCAGAAATTTTTGACTTTACATTCAATTATTTTTCCCTACTTTCACTCCTTGGTACTTCCGTTAATTTGATTCTCATCTATCTAGTGCTTTCTCGCGGCGTACAAAGTAGTGCCAATAAATGGTTCACCTTATTTTTATCTTTGCTGGCTCTTTGGGGAGTGGGTGAATTTTTTGGTAGGCTAAGCGGAAATCCAGCTGCTTCTTCTTTCTGGAGTTCCGTAAGTTCTCCGGGTTTTGTCTTCATGAGTCCAATATTTTTCCTTTTCACCCTAACTTATATTGGAAAAGATAATTTTATGGAAGGTTTCGGAAGAAGACTGTTGGTTTTTGGCTCTGGGCTTTTGATGCTGTTTTTGATTTGGAATACTAACCTTATCGTTGATCATTCATTGATTGATGTTATCAAATTACCTTGGGGTTGGAGTGGGCCAACTGCCGCTTACTTTACTTTTTTTGTCATCTGGCTTGAAGTTTTTTTTGTCGTGTCACTTTACCTATTAATAAAATATTTCCTAAAGCTTAAGAATCCTTTAAAAAAGAAACAGACCCAGTTGATGATTATTGCTTTGTTGATCCCTTTAGTAATTGGGACTCTTACTGACGCTCTCTTTCCAATAATCAAAGTTAATTTTCCGGGAACTGCAGTACTTTTTACTTCAGTAATGGGAGTAATCACGACGTATGCAATTTTGAGATACAAACTTTTTGCTATTAACCCTGCAGTTCACTTTGCAAATATTGTCAAAACGATGAATGAAGCCTTGATAGTTTGTGATAGTAGTAACTCGATTCAATTTACAAATGATGCTGTCTTACGTCTGTTTGGATTCAATCCAGAATCCCTGCAAGGTCGTAAAATACAAACACTTTTACAAAAGTCAGAAGAGCAGAATATATTTGAGACTGGTTTTCTTGCAAAAATAAACAATAAGGAACTTGTTACGGATTTGGAAATTAATCTTTCTAGCTCAACAGGCGAGGAGATTCCGGTTAACCTTTCCGGGTCACCTCTCTTTGATGAAACAAACTCACTAACTGGATATGTTATCGTCGCTTCCGACATTCGCGAAATTCGTAAGCTTGTTTACAACTTGGTTGCAGAGAGAAATAAACTCTCTGTCACCCTTTCAGGAATTACCGAAGGTGTCTTTGTAGTTGATAAAAGTGGGGTTATTTCTTTCTTTAATGAAGCTGCCGAGAAAATATTTGAGACCAAAGCGTCTGCAGTTATTGGTAAGAAAGCTGATGATGTGCTGCATATTACGGATCAAGAAGGCCCTGTAAAAGTGGAGTACTTTTTCCCCCAAGAAAAACTTTCAAAAGATATGGTTACTTATAGTCGTAACGGTGTTAAGATTCAGACTGCGGCAGGGATAATCAACTACGCAAACCTAATTGCTGCCAATATTGTTGAGGGAGAAAGTATCAACCTCGGAGCGATTGTTACCTTGCACGATGTT
The DNA here is from genome assembly GCA_964360785.1 of uncultured Gammaproteobacteria bacterium. Classification (GTDB taxonomy): domain Bacteria; phylum Patescibacteriota; class Microgenomatia; order Woykebacterales; family RBG-16-39-9b; genus DATIHF01. The sequence goes on from CAYHXX010000001.1 coordinate 100,290, forward strand.
TCCCAAGAAAAGGAACTGGAAGAAATGAAGCTGGACTTTGTTTCAATGGCAGCCCATGAGCTGCGTACACCATTGACTTCGATCAGAGGTTACCTATCTGTTTTACAAGAAGAAATTGGTAAGAAACTCTCAGAAGATCAATATTCGTTCCTAGAGAAAGCATTTATTTCCTCGACACAACTAGCCGCTCTGGTTGAGAACCTACTTTCTGTTTCACGTATCGAGCGCGGGTCTTTGCAAATCCAATCTCAAGTAACACAGTGGGAAAATATCTTGGAAGAAGCCTACAACAATTTCCTGCCGCAAGCCAAGGAGCGTCAAGTTTCTCTAACCTATGTTAAGCCAACAAAAAAACTGCCGTTTGTTTCAGTTGATAAATTCCGAATTGGTGAAGTTGTTTCAAACCTAATCAGTAACGCTTTGAACTATACACCTTCGGGTGGTGCTGTTGAGGTGAGTACGGAGACTAGTGGTCAAGAAGTAATCACTCACGTAAAAGATACCGGACCCGGTATACCGCCGTCAGCATTACCAAAACTGTTTACCAAATTCTTCCGCGTTTCGGGGGTATTGGAGCAGGGTTCGAAGGGAACAGGTCTCGGGCTTTATATTTCCAAAGCTATCGTTGATATGCACAAAGGTCGAATTTGGGTGGAATCTGAAATCGGTAAGGGTAGCATCTTCAACTTTACAGTTCCTGTTTCAAATGATCAGAATCTACCAGCGAAACCTTACATGCAGAAGGGCCAGAGAATGTTCTTACGCAAATCTGACGTTCCAAGTAGTCCGGAAAAAACTTCCTAAGGCTTCTTTTTGGTAGTGGTTTTTGGTACTTCTCTTTCTTCTTTGGGTTCTTTTTTGATGGTGGTTACAGCGGAAACCTTATCGTCTTTATTGGCCAGTCTGATCAAAATAACACCTTGGGTCTGACGGGTAAGGAGTGGAACGTCTTTTATCGGAAGCTTAATGACCTGACCATTCTTTGAAGTTATCAAAAGATCTTGGTCGTTTGGTTCTATTACAATGGCCGACATTACTTGTCCGTTTCTTGAAGTTACCTCAGCTGCCTTAACTCCAGAACCAGCCCTTCCTTGCAGCGGCCAATCCGAGAGCTTGCTTTTCTTTCCAAACCCCTTCTCGGTCACAATCAGTAACTCTCCACCTTCTGGAGCTTTGTGGGCACAAATAAGCTCATCATCTTTCATTCGAATTCCCATCACACCTGAGGTAGCTCTTCCCATCGGGCGAACATCTTTTTCAGAAAACCTAATCGATTGCCCCTTTCTGGTTGCCAAAATGATTTGATCCGCTCCACTAGTGAGTGAAACAAAATTTAGCGAATCACCGGCTGCCAAGTTGATAGAAATAATACCGGTGCGGCGAATATTCGCAAAATCGACTAATGGGGTTTTTTTAACAATTCCCTTCTTTGTCGCCATAAAGATGTTGCCCTCAGAAACACTTTTTGAAACGTTGAAAAGCGAAGTGACTTGTTCTCCTGGTTCAATATTAATCAAGTTGATTATAGCTTGACCTTTAGCAATGCGCGTACCCTCTGGTAGTTCCCAAACTTTTAGTTGAAAAACCTTACCCTTATTCGTGAAAAACATCATGTTGTCATGGGTATTGGCGAGAAAAATTTTGGCGATACTATCCTCTTCTTTTAAAGTTGCTCCACTAACACCTTTTCCGCCTCTTAGTTGGGTTCGGAAGGTATCGATTGGGCTTCTTTTGATATACCCAGTTTCAGTTACTGTCACGATTACGTTCTCCGCAGGTATCAGGTCTTCCTCAGAGAATTCGCCGATGGCTTGTTTGTAAACTCGAGTTCTTCTTTCATCCCCATATTTTTCCTTAAGTTCTTTTAGTTCAGTTTCAATAACGCCCAAAATCTTTTTTGGAGAAGCAAGGAGTTCTTCCAGATGGCGGATAGTTTTTAAAATTTCGTTATACTCGTCTTCAATCTTCTTTCTCTCAAGTGCTGCCAATCGACGAAGCTGCATATCCAAAATCGCTTGGGATTGGATTTCCGAGAGCTTGAAACGTTCCATCAAATTATTCTTGGCGACCTCGGCATCTGCAGATTCACGAATTGTTTTGATAACTGCGTCCAGATGATCAAGCGCAATTTTCAAACCCTCGAGAATATGGGCGCGTGCTTTTGCTTGGTCAAGCTCAAACTGGGTTCGACGAGTGACAACATCTTGTCTGTGACGAATGTACTCAGTTAGAACCTGTTTCAGTGTTAGTGTCTGTGGCGCCCCGTCAACCAGAGCCACCGTGTTAACGTTGAAAGACATCTGCATGCTGGTGTGTTTGTAGAGTTGGTTGAGAATATTTTTTGGTCGGGCATCGCGCTTGAGTTCGACCACCATGCGCATACCTGAACGATCAGATTCGTCGCGGAGATCTGAGATACCTTCTAGTTTTTTGTCCTTTACGAGCTGAGCAATGCGAGAGATAAGTTGGGATTTGTTGACTTGATATGGGATTTCGGTAACGACTATTTTAAACTTGCCGCCTCGATCTTCCTCAATTTCAGCCTTGGCGCGCATTACTACCCGACCTTTTCCGGTAGCATAGGCATTGGTAATTTCAGTGATATCAAATATAGCCCCGCCAGTTGGGAAATCTGGCCCTTTGATAAACTGCATCAAATCCTCCAGGGATGCTTCGGGATTGTTTATCAAATGGATAATGCCGTCACAGACCTCGTTGAGGTTGTGTGGTGGGATGTTGGTGGCCATTCCAACTGCAATTCCACTACCCCCCGAGAGTAATAAGTTTGGAAGCTTTCCCGGAAGATAAACCGGCTCTTTCCTGGTTGCGTCAAAATTGTCAACCCATTCAACTGTGTTTTTATCAATATCAGAAAGCAGTTCGTCGGCAATTTTTGCTAATCTCGCCTCGGTATACCGCATGGCTGCCGGCGGGTCACCATCGACACTTCCGAAATTTCCCTGACCATCGACAAGTGGGTAACGCATTGCAAAATCCTGAGCGAGACGGACCATAGCGTCGTATACCGGACCGTCGCCATGTGGGTGGTATTTTCCAAGAACTTCTCCGACAACAGTAGCGCTTTTTCGATATTTTGCGCTGTGTGTGAGCCCAATTTCATTCATTGCGTAAAGAATTCTCCGATGCACTGGCTTGAGACCATCCCGAACATCTGGCAAGGCTCGGGCTACAATGACCGACATCGCGTAGTTGAGATAGCTTGTTTGCATCTCTTCTACGATCTTTACATCTTTTAGTTTCCCGATTGAATTCTCGGTAAATTCCTCACTATTTACTTGTTCGTTCTCATTTTCTGCCATAGTTTAGACGTCTAAAGTCGCGTATTTTGCGTGAGCTTGGATAAATTTCTTGCGCGGTGGGACTTCATCCCCCATGAGCATGTTGAAAACTTCATCAGCTTCGGCAGCGTCGTCAACAAATACTTTTTTCAAAATGCGTTTTTGTGGGTTCATGGTTGTTTCCCAAAGTTGTTCTGCGTTCATTTCTCCCAAACCTTTATAGCGTTGGACATTGATATTAATTTTCTTGCCTAAGACTGTTACCTCTTCTACCTCGCCGACACCTTGTCCGGTAGGTTCAGTTTCTGCCTCAACCTCAGTTTTCTTACCAGCCTCCTTTTCAGCTTTGGCGGATTTGATATCAGAAATTATTTTGTCACGCTCTTGGTCAGAAAATGCATAGTTTTCACTCTTTCCTGAAGTAACTTTAAAAAGTGGTGGTTGTGCCAAATACAAATATCCTTTTTCAATAACTTGGGGCATATAGCGGAAGAAAAATGTCAGTAGCAAAGTATTGATATGTTCTCCATCAACATCGGCATCTGTCATCAAAATTATGCGGTGATATCGTACCTTATCAATATTGAAAGTATCGCCAATTCCAGCACCAAGGGCGATGATCAAGTCTTTGATCTCCTCAAACTGAATTACTTTGTCGAGTCGGGCCCTTTCGGTATTTAATATTTTCCCACCTAAAGGTAATATCGCCTGCGTTCGACGATCCCTGCCTTGTTTAGCGGTGCCACCGGCTGAGTCTCCCTCTACAATATAGAGTTCTGATACACTCGGGTCTTTCTCTTGGCAATCGGCCAGTTTCCCTGGTAGCGTCATTCCCTCTAGAGCGCCTTTACGAATAACTGCATCTTTAGCCGCCTTTGCCGCTAGTCTTGCTCGAGCCGCGAGAATTATTTTCTCGACTATTGAGCGAGCGTCGCTTGGATTTTCCTCAAAAAAAGTTTCCAGTCCTTCTCTGACTATGGTGTTAACGATTGGCGCAATCTCAGCGTTGCCGAGCTTGGCTTTAGTTTGACCCTCAAATTCAATACCATCAGAATTCATTTTTATCGCCACGACGGCTGTTAATCCCTCACGCATATCTTCCCCGGTCAAACCTTCCTCACCCTGCTTGATAGCACCTATTTTCCTTGCATAATCGTTTATTGAGCGGGTCAGGGCTGTTCGAAACCCAGTGAGATGCGTGCCTCCTTCGACGGTGTTAATGACATTTGCAAAGGACTCGACAGTTTCTGAAAAACTGTCGTTGTACTGTATGGCGACTTCAACACCGACTCCATTTGTCTCTTTTCTTATTGTTATTGGGGAATGCAGCGTACTTTTATTTTTGTTTAGATGCTTTACAAGCGAGGTAATTCCACCCTCGAAATAATAGTTTTTCTCAATATTCTCTATCTCATCAAAGAGGTGAAAGGACAAAGCCGCAACTAAATAGGCCCGTTCCCTGATTTGCTTTTCCAGAGTTCTGAAATCAATTTCTGTCGTTGAAAAAATTTCTTTATCGGCAAGGAAGTTTGATTTTGTACCAGTTTTGACCTTATCCCAGATTTCCTTTGCTCTACCTGAAGCTTTAGTTTCCGGGATGTTCGTTACTGCTGATTTTGCCTGTCCCCTAGAGTATTCTTGATAGTAAATCTTGTCTTCACGTTTGACCTCAACGTTCATCTGTTCACTCAAGGCGTTTACTACTGAAGCTCCAACGCCGTGTAAACCTCCAGAGACCTTGTAACCTGCCCCGCCAAACTTTCCTCCAGCGTGCAGATAGGTCATGGCTACTTCGAGAGCACTTTTCTTTGCAGTTGGGTGCATCCCGGTTGGAATACCACGACCATCATCAATTACTGTTATCGTACCGTCTTGGTGCAGTACAACCCAAACATTTTTTGCAAAGCCGGCTAAGGCCTCGTCAACTGAGTTGTCGACTATTTCAGTGGTGAGATGGTGAAGTCCGCGTTGGTCAGTGGAACCGATGTACATTCCTGGGCGTTTGCGAACTGGTTCCAAACCTTCGAGTACCTGGATATCTTTAGCGCCGTATTCTGCCATAAAATCTTTGTCCGTTAGTAAAATTTAGGATTGAAAAACAAGTCCCTAGTATATTAACAAACTCTACTAGATTCGATCAAGTTTCATTTGGTGATTCTAGCGTCGCGATCAATGCTAGGAGTTTTTTGTTCACAGAAAAGTTCTCTGCTTTTTTTAGTTTTAGTAAAGTTTTGTTGTAACGGTGCAATTTTTTGAGTTTGGTTTTATCGACGTTTGTTTCAGTAGCAGCGATGGCTAGTTTATTCTCCCAAAAGCTTATCTGTTTCTCCAGGGTGGTTTTCTCAGTTAGTTCCAGTTTTTTGCTAAAGCTCAGATTGTCTAGTTCCAGCTTTGTAAGCTCCGTTTTCTTAGTTCCTTCGTCCAACCTTAGTTCTAGACAACGCGAAGCTATAGTAGAGAGCACACTATCCGTATTTGGCGCAGTCAAAATCAACTGTGCCTTACTTGATGGTTCTTCGAGGGTCTTCAGTAAGGAATTTTGAGCTTCAACTGTGAGATTTTGTGCTTCAAGTACCACTATGGAGCTCAATTTACTTTGGAAAGGCTGCTTATTGGCTTTTTGAATTATTTGTTTTGCTACTTCGATTCCTCTTTCCTCATCTGTATTAACTAGCGTTATATCAAAAAGATCGCTTTGTTCTGCCGCCAGCTCGAGGGCTTTCTCGGAGCGATATTTTGGATTCCTACCTGTTATAATGGTTGAAGTAGCCATAGATTAAGCTATTTTACCTAAAAGTTCGTTGACAGCACAAGTTGTTCCATACTATATTTAAGAGTAGCTAAATATTACTTAGCGCTTGCCCAAATGGAAGTTGCCAACAAAAGCATCGAAGACGTACTCTTCGAACAAAAAAAGATAACTGCCGATAACCGCTCGCTTATTAAGCTTGAATCTGTTAACACCGGCAAAACCTCTGAAGATATCATCAAAGAGCACAACTTTGTTTCCTCTGAAGATTTGGTGGCTGCAAAGGGACAACTCCTCGGTATTCCATTTTTCAACCCGGTCTCAAAACCAATCACAAGTGAAGTCCTTTCTCTTATTCCAGAACCAGTGGCACGCCGTTACGTTTTGATACCATTTGAACTCTCATCAGATGGTGTTTTGTCAGTAGCCATGTCGGATCCCCTTGATTTACAGGTAGTAGAGTTTGTCGAGAGGAAATCGGCAAAAAGAGTAAAAACTTTCATATCCTCACCTAACCTAATCAATGCAGCAATTGCGGATCAATATGCCCAAAGTTTGACCACAACGGTGTCGGCAGCAGTTGAGGAGGCCTCGCCAGTCGAGGTCAAGGAAGCGCTTAAGGATCTTGATAAAGTTGAAGAAGTTATCAAAGAAGCTCCGGTTGCAAAAATTGTTTCAACACTGCTGGAGTATGCAATGAAAGGTCGAGCCTCAGATATTCATATTGAGCCTCTAGAAGAGAAAACTCGGGTTCGCTACCGCATCGACGGTGTGTTGCAGGAACGTGTTGTCCTACCCAAAAAAGTTCACGACGCCCTTGTTTCGAGAATAAAAATCCTTTCAAATTTGAAAATTGACGAAAAACGTATTCCCCAAGACGGAAGATTTAGTTTTAAAATTGGTGATCAAGCTGTAGATTTGCGTATCTCTACCTTGCCTACTGTCCATGGCGAAAAGATTGTCATGCGGCTTTTGCCAAAAGCAGGGTCTGCGCCAACACTTACCGATCTGGGTCTGCGGGGTATGGGATTGAAAGTATTTGAAACCAATATTACCCGTCCAAATGGTATTATTTTGATCACAGGACCGACTGGGTCAGGAAAAACTACCACACTATTTGCTGCTCTTTCAAAAATTAACTCTCCAAAGGTGAATATTGTTACTTTGGAGGACCCCGTCGAATATCAAATTCCAGGAGTCAATCAGGTTCAAATAAATCCCGTAGCTGGTTTGACCTTTGCCTCTGGTCTTCGCAGTTTCCTGCGACAAGATCCGAATATTATCATGGTTGGAGAGATTCGTGATTCGGAAACCGCTGGTCTGGCTATTCAAGCTGCTTTGACGGGACACTTGGTCTTTTCGACTTTGCATACCAGCTCGTCTGCTGGAGCACTCCCGCGGCTTTTGGATATGGGAGCCGAAACATTCTTGCTAGCTTCTTCAATCAACGCTGTTGTTGCTCAGCGCGTTGTTCGTAAGATTTGTGACCACTGTAAAGAGGACTATGACCCACCCGAAATTGTCGTACAAAATATCAAGACAGTTTTGGGAAACCTTGCAAACCAAGCGACAGAAAAGAAACTAGATCCGGCCGAGTCGAAAGATGTAACTGAACTTTCAGAAAACAAAAAGTTCAAGCTGTACAAAGGCAAAGGTTGTGATCAATGTGGCGATTCCGGCTACCGAGGCCGAATGGGTGTCTATGAAGTTCTGAATATTACAGAAAAGATCGGGAAGTTGATTCTTGAACGCTCTCCTAGTAACAATATAGAAAAGCAAGCAATTGACGATGGGATGATAACTATGAAACAGGACGGTTACTTGAAAGCAATGGAAGGTTTTACGACAGTTGAAGAAGTATTGCGGGTAGCTCAGGACTCTTAAGTTTGTGTCAAGTGTCACGTTTCATGTGTCACGGACTACTTGATACTTGTAACATGACACGTGTAACTTAAACCGGAGGTTTAAACAATGGAAATTCAAGAAATATTAGAAGAAGCATTGCGTCGAGGGGCATCAGACGTCCATCTGATGGTCGGTACCTACCCGACTCTACGTATTAACGGCGAGCTGATACCGCTTTCAAAAGCGGGTAATCCAAATCCTGAATATATTGAAAAGTTAGTTTTTGGTCTTACCACACCGGAACAAAAAGAACTGCTTCTGACAAATAAAGAGCTAGATTTCTCCTTTGCCCTTGGTGAGTTAGCTCGATTTCGTGTCAATGCCTTCTACCAGAAAGGGTATGTTTCTGCTTCCTTGCGTTTGATTCCAGCAAAAATCCCTTCACTCGAGGAGCTACATTTACCGAAAGTTTTTAGTAATTTTTCTAAACTTCGTCAAGGACTCATTCTTTTGACTGGGCCAACTGGGCATGGAAAGTCCACAACAATCGCCTCGATCATCAATGCTATTAACGAAACCCGCGGAGTTCACGTCGTGACGGTTGAGGACCCAATCGAGTATGTCTACCCATCTCGAAAATCTCTCATCGCCCAAAGAGAAATGCACCTTGATACTCACAGTTGGGAAATTGCCCTACGCTCAGTCTTACGTGAAGACCCGGATGTCGTACTCATTGGAGAAATGCGTGACTACGAAACGATTGAGGCTTGTCTGACAATTGCTGAGACTGGACATTTGGTATTTGCAACTTTGCATACGAACTCCGCTTCCCAATCAGTCGATCGTATTGTCGGTGTTTTCCCGGAGAACCAACAAGCCCAGATTCAAATGCAACTTTCAAATACTATGGAGGCAATTGTTTCGCAAAGACTTCTCCCCGCAGTCAAAGGTGGACGTTATCCGGCAACTGAGGTGCTGCTGGCAACAGGAGCTGTTCGCAACGTTATCCGTGAGGGAAAAACTCATTTGCTGGACAATATCATTCAGACTTCAACTGGTGTGGGTATGAATACTATGGAAAATTCGCTTGCTGGGATGGTCAAAGATGGTCGTGTCAGCCTCGATACTGCTCTTAGCTATAGTCTCAAACCAGATGATCTACTGCGAGAGGTCAAGCGTTCAGGAGGAGCGACCCAAGAGAAGTAAGGTAAACCTATGCAACAATTCAACTATATAGTCAAGGATAAAACCGGAATAACCCGTAAAGGTTTGATCGAAGCAAACGACGAACGGGCTGCTTCCGCTATTTTGCACGAGCGTGGTTATGTCGTCATCAAAGTTGACGCCAAAAAGAAGGAACTTACTTTTGGACTGGGTGGTGTAGGGATTGGTCCGATTGCCAATTTTACCAGGCAACTGGCGACCATGATCAGCTCGGGACTACCCCTGACAGAGTCTCTAGTTGTTTTGCAGAAACAGACAGATAATAAAAAGCTTCAGGAAGTAATTCAACAATTAGGTGATGATATTCAGGGAGGCAGTACTTTTGCTGCTTGTCTATCCAAGCATCCCAAAGAGTTCTCGATTGCTTATATCAATATTGTTAAGGCTGGGGAATCCTCCGGTACCTTGGACAAAGTCCTTAATAAACTTGCCGAAACTCTCGAGAAACAGCGAGAATTTCAGTCAAAGGTTAAGGGCGCTTTTGTTTACCCGGCGATTGTTATGGTGGCAATGGCAATGGTAATGGGTGTCATATTGATATTTGTTATTCCAAAACTATCCGAGCTTTATACTCAACTAAACATCACTCTACCTTTACCAACAATTATTATGATTGGGCTCTCCAACTTTACGGTACGGTTTTGGTGGTTAATGATCATAGCTGGCTTCGCAGCTTCGGTCGCGCTACGGCGTTACCGGGCCACCGAAGCTGGTGCTCTCGTGGTTGATAATTTAATATTAAAAATCCCAATTATGGGAAGGCTCAATCGTGATAGTTCTCTGACTGAGTTTACCCGGACTCTCAGTTCTTTGATCACTGCCGGGGTACCGATTCTTGAGGGATTGAAGATTTCCGGAGATGTCGCAACCAACGCAATTCACCGTCAAGCAATAGTACACGCGATTGCCCTTGTAGAAAAAGGAACCCCACTTTCCAAAGCTTTAGGTCAGGAAGATGTTTTCCCGGCAATTATTCCGCAAATGGTAGCTGTCGGTGAGGAAACAGGGAAAATTGATGATGTTCTCGCCAAGGTCTCCAACTACTTTGAGCTTGAAGTCGACCATCAGGTAAAGAATCTTACCGCCAGCTTAGAACCAATCATTATGATTGTACTTGGGGTCATGGTCGCTTTGTTGGTTATCTCAGTTATCTTGCCGATTTACTCAATGACCTCGGCTTTTGGAAACTAGATAAATACTCTCATGAAGCTCCCTAAATTGCTCTCCGTACTAGTTATCTGTTTTGTGGCTGTGGTTATCTCTGTTTTTCTTCTCAACCCATCTGACCGAGCAAAACAAACAAGGGATCAACAGAGAATCACTGATTTGGAGCAGTTGAAGAAAGCACTGGATTATTTTCTCACCAAAAACGCGAAAACAAGTTCTGACACTGAGAAAATTCTCTGTACTGATTGCGATCTGGCTAGAGACGTGTTTTCTTATAGAAAGCTCGAATTGGCAGGGATAGAAACTAAAGAGCGCCACGGAAGATACGTTAATGGTACCGGTTGGATACCAATAGATTTCTCTGCCAATATGAGGATCGGTGAGACTCCCCTCTCGTTGCTTCCAATTGACCCGTTGGAAAAAGGTTATAGTATTAGAAAAACATTTCCAATTGTTAGTTTGTTTTCTACTAACAATGAAGACTACATTTATACTTTTCGGCCAGCAAAAAATGGTAAATACAAGCTCACTGCAAAGTTGGAGAGCAAAACCGGCCTTGAGAAAGCCAAAGACGATGGTGGTACATTGGACGATCGTTTTGAAATTGGTTCCGATTTAGACTTAAAACCTTGATGATTACATTTTATTCAACAGTTTTCTTTATTTTTGGTGCTTGTATTGGCTCTTTTCTGAACGTTGTGATATTGCGTACCCATGAGAAAAAGACTCTCGATGGGCGTTCCCGTTGCCCACATTGCAAACATGAGCTACAAACCCTTGATCTTATCCCGATATTTAGTTACCTTGCGCTGCAGGGTAAATGCCGCTACTGCAAACACAAACTTTCAATTCAGTACCCGCTGATTGAGCTAACCACAGCGATCTTGTTTACAATTGCTTTTCTCGTTTGGGGTCAGACCCTGACAGAAGAGGGTCTGACCCCAGTAAGTTTAATTGCCTTTTTATTTTCCTTATTCTTAATCTCAGTTCTGATTGTAGTTACAGTTTATGACCTGCGCTGGGGATTGATTCCTGACAAAATAGTGGTTCCCGCTTCCCTTACTGCAGTCTTTTACACCTTATTTAAATTTGGTTGGTTATTGTTTACAGATCCCAACCGTATGACCACATTGATTGATCTTGGAGTTTATTTGCTGCTAGTATTAGGAGTAGGTGGTTTCTTTGCTACCCTGATTGTTGGCACCAAAGGAAAAGGTATGGGTGGTGGCGATCTGAAGTTGTCGGTCTTTATTGCCCTTGCCTTGGGTTTTCCTCTGACGATCATAGCCTTACTTCTAGCTTTCTTGACAGGGGCCGTAGCCTCAGTTATACTTTTACTATCAGGCAAAAAAGGATTTAAGAGTCAGATACCATTTGGTCCTTTCTTAGCCCTTGGTGCCCTACTATCAATGATATTGGGCACAAACCTCTGGAGTGCGTACTTGCAAATGTTAGGGTTTAATTGATAAACTTATCTAAGTAAATGAATTACTCTGCCCGAGTACAGCAAATAAATTTTTTTTCAAAAAACAAAACTAAAAATTCTAGTGATCAGCAAATAGTATCTTTATTTGCTTTGAAGGGGGGTGAGAACGTATGATCGATCGACTTCGCTCTCACCTCAAGTCTGAAAAAGGGTTTACCCTTATCGAACTTTTGGTCGTAATTGCGATTATCGCTATTCTTGTGGTTATCGTCGTTGTAGCTATCAACCCAGTTGAAAGACTTCGGGAAGCTTCAGACCGACGGGCAGCAGCCAACACTCGTTCAGCTGGTACCTTAATCAGCACATGTATTACTCGTGCTTTGTCTGGAGCAGGTGCAACTGCGACACTGACTGACTGTGAGTCTATTAATGCTGTAAATGCTGTTGGAGAGGGTAACTGGCCAGCAACAGCTTCCTATGCTGATGACAATGTAGCAGGTACTCCACCGACCAACATTTGTGCAATCGAGCAAGGACGTGCAGCTAGATTCTACAGATATCAAAGTGTAACTGGAGAGGTAGATGCCACTGCAACTAGTTTAACTGACTGTCCTTAGAGTCTTTGTAGGTAACACCCAGATTAATTGTAATAACTTATAAAATTGTTGCAATTAATTTAAAATTGAAACTAATAAAACAAAGCAGAGGTTTTACTTTAATAGAGTTATTGATTGTCATTGCGATTATTGCAATTCTAGTAATAATTGTAGTTATAGCCGTAGATCCGGTAAGGATCTTGAGAGAGGCAAACGACAGGCGTAATAGTGCCAATGTCAGGTCTGCCGGGAGTTTGATAAGTACTTGTATTGCAGCTGAGTTAAGTGAAGAAAATGACCCATTTACTGTAAGTAGCTGTGCAAGTACTTCCGGAGCTGGGAGTGCTTTGAGTAGTTACGGAACAGTACCACCGACAACAGGTGACGCTGCAATTACTATCGAAGCCGCTACAGATTCAAACTTAAATGGTAAAGTTCAAATCTGTGCTTATTCAGATAATCCGGGTGGGAACGGCAATATTCGCTGGCAAAATAGCACAGGAGGAATTGAGCTTCCAGCTGCAAATCCAGCCCTAACTTGTCCGGATATTTAAATAAGGAGATTTTATGATAAAAATTAATAAAAAAGGTTTCACTTTAATAGAGCTACTTATAGTTATTGCTATTATCGGGGTTTTGGTTACTATAGTGGTGATCGCCATAAACCCAGCCCGTTTGATTCAAGATGCTCGAGATTCAACAAGACGTTCTGATTTGCAGCAAGTAAAAGCTTCGTTGCAGCTGTACTACAACGATTGCAAAACATATCCTCCAACTACTGCGTTTAATACACTTTTAAACGCGGGTTCTGAGATGGGCGGTACCGCCGATGCCGATGGCGTTGACGATGATGTGGCCACGACTTGTGATAATAACCAGACTTACATGAGACAATTACCTGATGACCCGGGGTTTGTCTATACACTTCTTGTGGGTGCCCAGAACTATACTCTGACGGCTGTATTAGCCAACCCAAACGATGACGATGCCGATACTATAACAAAATGTTCTCCGGCCGAAGGGAATTTTGCTGTCTGCAATGACTAAACTGCTTTTTTCTCAAAAAGGTATCAGCGCTATTTCGGTGATTATTTTTCTGGCTGTAGTGGCAGCGGTTCTAGCAGGCTACTCCTACTACAACCCAAGTTTTAGTCTTTCCAAATACAGTCCCCTGAATTATTTCCGGATGAAGCAAGATGATAGCAGGATTGCGGATCTGAAATCTCTGCAATCTGCTGTGGTGAAATATTACGATGAAAACAACGAAATGCCGGCTAAAGACGGGTGGTGCGGTCGGATCTCTGGCGTACTGCACCCGGAGTTTAGGGATGCTGTCGAAAATTATTTTCCCAACGCTGAGCCACCACAAGATCCGCTGCGGCCAAACTCGCCCAAAGACTATTTTTATTATCGAGTTGATCGCAGCCACTATGTCCTGATGGCGGTTTTGGAAATACCACGGGACCAGGGTTTGTCAAAAGAACAGTACAACTTTACCGGCTGCCACGACTGGCCCGGAGACGGTTTATACAACTACCAAATCAGCAACCTAGATAACTGATACTCTACTTGCTTGTTTTCGGAGTATTTAATATCATTAAATCAATGTTTCCTGCCGACAACAATTTCAAATCTTTTCAATTAAGAAATCAAAGCGGTCAAGGAATTATTGAGATTGTAGTTGTCCTTGGGCTAGCTGCAATACTCATACTTTCTTTGGTAGCACTCTCAGTTCGCTCCAACCGCTCGGCCAACTTCTCCAGAGCCGAAGATCAGGCAGCTAGATTTGCGCAGGAAGGTATGGAGTATATCCGAAATATGCGTGACTACAATACCGCGACCATCACCCTAGCGAGTTGTAGCCCTTCAACTGCTTGGACTTGTATTTTTGATGAGGATTTTTCCGGTGATAAATCAGCTGAACTTACTTCAAGTACTTCTCTTGATTTCGATTCAGGCTTAGTTGAAGAAGTACTAGCTGGTGGTCGTACCTTTGAGCGTCGAGTTACAGTTCGTGATGATGGTACTGATAACCCTTGTAATCCGTCTGGGGTAGATTCGGACAAAATTAAACAATTTACTGTTGAGGTTAGTTGGACTGATACTTCTGGACCTCATGCTTCTACTACAAACTCTTGTCTGACGAAATGAAAAAAAATTATTGGTCTAGAACAAAAAATTCAAACGGATTCACCCTCATTGAGGTGCTTGTGACAGTGGCAGTTACCGGTATTTTGACAGTTATGGCTTCGGTTATTTTCATAAACACAGTCAGAAACTCAAAAAAAGCGGAAGTTACAGCCGAAGCTCGACAAAACGCAGCCTTGGTGATCGATCGTTTGCAAAAAGATGCGCGTGGAGCTAGCTCTATGTCCACAAACGCTAGTGGAAAAATCCTTACCATTGAAAACGGCTCCAATATTATACGTTGGACTTGCATTGATCCTACCGCTACCACTAACGGTTCAATCAGTCGGGAGGTAAACAGTTCGGGGCCACTTACGGTTACAAATAAAGACACTGTAGATGGGATTAGTGTTTTGGACACCTGTGTTTTCAGTCCAATCAACACTGGCAACGTTGAACTGGTAACAGTAGAATTTACGATTACTGAAGGAGTGGGAGTACTGTCAGGACCGCAAGAGTATCAGGTACAGTTACCGTTTAGTACCTCTGTGTCTAAGAGGCCGCTAGATTAGACTTGACGAAGTTTGGGCTTTAGATTTACACTAAATATAGCATTAGCTATTTATCGACTAACTCTAAATACAAATGTTTCTGCCTAGATACCTAAAAAGCAACGAATCCGGACAGGTTTTGGTAATTTTCCTTTTGGTTTTGGTTATTGGCTTGGCCTTGGTCCTTTCAATTGCCTCTCGTACAGTCACCGATATCCGGCAAACTACAACTTCAGATGAAAGTAATCGTGCATACTACGCTGCTGAGTCTGGAGTCGAAGACGCTTTGAAGAAAATTGAGGATGATTTTAATTTTGATACCGATGGTGATGGAAACCCAGATGCTTATAATCTTGATTTCGCATCTGTAAATCGCACAAATGCAGATGTAGACGTGATCCCTTTAAGAGCAGATCCTGGAGTAATTCTAGATTTTCTTAATTACGCTAAAGATGATGTCGCCCAAATAAACCTCATGGCAGATTTTAATACATTGGCACCAGGTGGTGCAGTAGGAATCGTTCCAGGAGATACAATAATACTTCATTACGGAACGCCGGGTAGTCCAACCACACCAGCTATTGAGGTGTCTTTTGTTACCTATAATGGGTCTGCTTGGGGAATCCGTAAAATGACGTTTGACCCAATTCTTGGCCGTAGTAGTGGTTTTTGTGGGGGAGGAGGAGTTTCAGTACCAGCAGTACAAGGTGTACACAAAGCCTATGATTTTTCAGCCCAAATCAGACTTAATGATACCGCTCTATCCAACCCTTCTTGTGCCAGTAATGAGGCTGTGACAGTCAATCCTGTTATCGCACGAGTAAGATTTCTGTATGGAGACTCTTCTTTAGGAGTTGAAGTGGTAGGAAAGGCTTTGCCACAACAAGGTCAGAAAATTACATCAACTGGTGAGACCCCTTCCGGTGTAACACGAAAGCTTGAGGTAAACCGCTTCTACCCCACCCTCCCTGCTATCTTTGATTATGTTCTGTACAATGGTTCCTCTGGGGATCTCTGCAAAGGGAGCTGTTAGCAGCCTCCAAAAAACTCTTGCCTTGAATTTATTTTGTGTGCTAAACTGATATACAGACATGCCTGCCATCAATCATTTCGGTCTTGATATTGGAACTCACAGTATCAAACTCGTTCAACTAACCGGCTCAACACAAGCGGCTTCGTTTGTGACAGCTGGACAGTTCCAAACTCCACCCCAAGCACTACTTTCCGAATCCGACGAAGATCTACAGCAGCTCGCAACTGCCATAAAAAATTTGGTAAAAGAAGCTAAAGTTACTACAAATCGTGTAGTCGCTTCTCTTCCGGAATCACAGATATTTACTCGGGTGGTGGAGATGCCGCAGCTTTCGAAACAAGAAATGCAGACTGCAATCGACTACGAGGCCGAGCAGTATGTTCCTCTTCCGATGACCGAAGTTACTCTGACCTGGCAAGTTCTCTCTTCCAGAGTGGGAGCTGATAAGAAGACTACGATGGAAGTACTCCTGGTAGCCGCCCCAAAAAACTTGATAAATAAGTATCTTAAAATTTTGAAAATGGCTGATTTAAATCCAGTTTCAGTCGAAACCGAAACTACTGCAGCCGTACGTGCGCTTGTGCAACGTGTCGAAGGTTCACCAACGACAATGCTCGTAAGTTTAGGAGCCTCAACCACTGACCTCACCGTTGTCACCGACAACCAAATTAGTTTTACACGTTCCATTGCAACCGGAGGTGTGGCTTTGGCACGTTCGGTCGCAAATGACTTGGGTTTTGAACTTGACCAGGCAGTTGAATACATGAAAACCTATGGGCTAGACTCGACACAGCTTGAGGGTAAGGTTACCGCGGCTATCAAACCAGTATTTGATGTGATCGTCAATGAAATTCGTCGCGCTCTCGCTTTTTATCAAAGTAAACATCCCGACAAACCCGTCAAAAGAGTTGTTTTGACCGGAGGTACTTCAAAATTACCTGGGGTTGTGATTTATTTGGCTGAGGCTCTTGGGCTTGAGGTACAAATAGGTAATCCTTGGGATGGTATTGCCTTACCTCAACAAATTTCAAAGAAATTAATTGATGAAGGTACTACCTACGGAGTTGCCGTAGGACTAGCTTTAAAACAAGTATAAAAATGGAAAACACAAAACCAGATCAACCAAAACCGCAAACGATTCAAGCCCAGCCCGTATCCGCAGGAATAAATCTTTTACCAGACGTTGCTGAAAGAGAGATAAAATCCGGAGTCTACAAGCGCAAGGCAAATATTATTTCTCTTGTTTTACTAGGAGTCATCGGTGTTGTTATAGTCGGAATCTTGATATTTCAGGGTAGTTTGGCACTTCAGGCTAATTCAATTAAAAATAAGACTGCCGAAGCCGAAGATCGAATTCGCCAGAAACAAGCACTCGAAATAAAGGCTTTGGCAACCAAAGAAAAGCTTGATAAAATTAAACAGCTTCTGACCTCAACAATACCTTCATCTGCATTCATTAGTGAAATAACTAAAGACTCGGCAACAACCCAACCAATCGTTTTGACCAACCTAACGATTTCACAAAATGGCGAGGCGTTTGTTGACGGTACCGCGGTGAATTCAGAGGTGTTCAAGCAGTGGGTTGCCAATCTCACCTCCGAAGCTTCGCAAGAATTCTTTGACAAATTGAACGCAGTTTCCTTTACTGGTAATCCAACAGAGGGCTATAAATTTTCCTTCAAACTCAGTTTCTTGAAAAAAGGAGTCTACAGTTTTAATGAAAAATAACTTCTCTGAAAATATAAAATTATATTTTGTCCCCATCGTTAGCCTTTTAGTAGTTGGTTTTCTTGTCCCGACTGTAATTATTCCGCAAGTAAAGCAGATTAAGGAAAATTGGAAAATTGTTAGTCAAAACAGTAAGCGTTTGGACGCTTTAGAAGCAAAAGCGAAGGCCTTGGAGCAGCTTGAAGGTGCACAAGCAGAGCTTGATAAGAATCTCGCAACCGCAGAATCTGCCTTGCCGATAGAAAAAGATGTTGCTCGTTTGGTACGCGGGGTACAAAATTTGGCAGTGGCAAACGGTTTGGAGGTTAGTAAAGTGGAAATAAAGCCAGGTAAAACCGCAACTGAGTCCGCAACTCCAGTTGCAGCCGAGGCGACCACAACGAAAAATTCGAAAGTTTCCGTCGGTAGTACTAGTAAGACAGAATTGGTCTTTGAACTGGCCTTAAAAGGCAATTTAGCAGCTTTTCAAAGCTTTATGAAATCTATTGAAAGTACCAAAAGATTGCTTATTTTGAACTCATTCAAATCTACCTTAGGATCTGGCCCGGACTATTCTTTTAGTGTGACAATAAATGCACCTTTTGGTGCTTTACCCAAAATCTCAGAGGATCAGCTTGCAGCTGCGGTTGCAGAACTTTCTCAGAACAATAAAAAACTATTAAAAGATTTGGAAAGCTCAATTTTCAAGGACGTTACAAATGATCCCCTACCTACTGGACCCACTGGTGTAACCGATCCGTTCAAGTAGGGCTAATTTCTCGTAAGTAAATCCGGTCGTAGTTTCTTGGTTTTCTCCAGAGCCTTACCTAGTCTCCATTTATTGATTTCTGCATGATTGCCGGAGCGCAACTCATCTGGGACATTTTCACCTTCAAATTCGGCAGGCCTAGTATATTGCGGATACTCTAACAGAGTTTGCTTTTTCCCCTCAATTTCTTGTTTTGAAAAAGATTCAAAGTCGAGTGACTCTTGTGCACCAATTACGCCTGGTACCAGGCGTGAAATTGTTTCCAGGATTACCAGGCAGGCTACTTCCCCACCGTTTAACACATAATCCCCAATTGAAATCTCCAAGTCCACATACTTGTCCTTAAATCGCTGGTCTACGCCTTCGTATCTCCCAGCTATCAGCAACAAGTTTTCCTGTTTACTTAATTTGTTGGCCAAGGCCTGGTCAAATTTTACTCCTGTTGGGTCAGTCAGGATAACTAGACTGTTTGTTTTTTTTATCTTCTTTACAGCTTGGGCCAGAACATCAGGTTTAAGCACCATCCCGGCTCCGCCGCCATAAGGTGTATCGTCGACTTGTTTGTGGGGTAAGTCAGAAAAGTCACGCAGATTGTGAGTTTCTACAGAGATTTTGCCAGTTTCAATCGCTTTGGCCACAATACTTTCTTTTAAAGGAGAACTGAAGAAGTCAGGAAAAAGGGTGAGAATGTCAAATTGCATTTGTTTCTATGAAATCAAAATTCATTGTTCTAACAGTTTTTAGGCTCGATCTTCATCTAGAAGAAGGTTGACCCGCTTATTTTCCAAAATAGCCTTTGTCCGCAGAAGATTTCTTATAGATTTTATTACTTTTCCCCCTTTACCGATTACTAGGCCCATGTCTTCAGGTGAGACTCGGAGTTCAAGAACAATTTCGCCTTCTTGACCTACCGAATCAGCAATGGAGATCTCATCTGGGTGTTTAACAATATTTTTAACAATGACTGTCAGCAAGTCCTTCATTATGAGGTTTGGTTTGCGAGCTTAAATACAGTTTCGGTTGGCTGTGCGCCTTTAGAGATCCAAAAATCGTACTTTTCCTTATTCAGAACAACTGTCCTTGGTTTGACAGTCTCATCGAGCGTACCGATGACCTCGAGAAAGCGACCATTGCGGGCTCTTTGTTGATCGGCAACTATAATTCGGTATTTACGTTGGTTCGTACTGCCAACTCGCGATAATCTAATTTTGACCATAAAAATTATTTCTGGATCAAATTCCAGCTTCAGGAAGGGATTCTATACTATCTTGTCAAAGTTTTCAAGGGCAGCGGAGGCTGCTTCTTGTTCAGCCTGCTGTTTGCTCTTACCTTTGCCTTTACCAACCTGTTTGTCTGAAATAAAAACTCCTACTTCAAATGTTCGATCGTGGTCAGGGCCAATTTCCTCCAAGACTTTGTACGTCGGAGTAACGTTCAATTTATCTTGAGACTGTTCTTGGAAAGCACTCTTGAAATCCTTGTACGAACCTGTAGTGATAATCGCTGGTAGCAAGGGTATTAATTGTTCATGGATCAGTTCTGACGCCTTCGGTAAACCCAGATCAAGATAAATCGCACCTAGCAGAGCTTCTAGAGTGTTTGCAAGCAGGTACTGTCTCTCACGTCCTCCTGTGGCTTCCTCACCTTTAGAGAGAAGTAAATATTTGCCCAACTCTAACTTGCCACCAACTTCCGAGAGTGTTCTAGCATTTACAATACTTGAGCGAAAGTTGGTTAAATCTCCTTCGGGTCGGTTCGGATACTTGAGAAAAAGATATTCTGAAACAACAAACCCAAGCACTGAGTCTCCGAGAAATTCTAGACGCTCATTGTGAGGTATTTTTTCCTCCGGGTGCTCGTTTAGATAAGAACGGTGAATAAAAGCCGATTTTAGTAGATTCTTATCTTTAAAATTTAGTTTTAGTGATTTTTCTAGTTCTTCTAACAAGTATTTTAGTTGATTGGGCGCTTACGAATAGTGACTACAAAAGTTAACACCACTCACAAGAGACCAAATTAAACTTCTCCTATTGATTCAGAAACATACTCGACTATATCTCCGACTTTAATAAATTTCTGGCTGTCTTGCGCAGGAATTGCAATTTTAAACTCATCTTCTAGTGAAACAACTAAGTCTGCAAGGCTAAGTGGGTCTGAGTTCAAGTCATCCTTAAGATGGGCTTCGTTGTTAATCTCATTTTCTGCCACTCCTAAATATTTTGAAACTATCTTTGCGACTTTTTCTTCGACATTCATTTTTTCTCTGCACTTTCTTTTGTTTTTGTTTCCTTGGCAAATTCGGGCATTAACTCTTTAACAACTGTTCCCAAAACACCATTGATAAATTTACTAGAATTCTCACCTCCGAATTGTTTAGCTAGCTCAACACCCTCATCAATCGCTACTTTTGGTGGTACATTGCGAGCAATGTAAAGTTCAAAGATTGCAATGCGTAATATTTCCAGATCTATTTTTGCGATTTGTACCAGTGGCCACTCAGGAGCCGCTTTTTCAATAATTTTGTCGATTGTATCTAAATTGTTTGTTGTACCCTTGAGTATGAAACTAACCAACTCCGAGTCGATTTCTTTTTTTGTACCCGCATTTTCCTCGTCGGCAATATCGAGTACCAGATCTCTTTCGGCAATAGTCTCAATATCAATTGAGTTGAAACTCCACTCAAAGAGAGCTTGAAGAGCGACAATTCTTGCTTCGTGTCTTTTATCGTTAATTTTCTTCATTGAAGCAGATTATTAGTAAAGTTACTTGCCTTCGCCCGTATCTGCTACTTTTGTAACTTTAGTTTTTATCTTAGGTGCTACGATTACGGCGCCTTTGTAGGTTCCGCAGTTTTTGCAAACCTCGTGTGGTATCTTTAAACTCCCACAGTTTTCACACTTAGCTAAAGCCCTTGCTTTAAGTTGTATGCTTGCTCGTCGCTTGCCTTGACGTTCAGACGAATGACGGCGTTTTGGTAATGGAGTCATAAATAAACTAGTCCTATTCTTAACAAGAATTTCTTAATTTACCTATTATATTGAATTCAAAGCTAGACTGTCAACAAATTCAATCATTTGAAGAATTTGATTTTTCTGGAAACCAGGTGCGCACCAATTGCGTGGGATTGGTTAATAACTTCTTTTCTAAAGCTAAATCAGCAGCCGCGCGAGAGCGTTCGATTAATTCTAGGTTCAGGAAATCAGCGGTTTTGAGATCTATCTGACCGTGTTGAAGGGTACCGAAAACGTCACCCGGACCCCGCATTTTCATATCGAGTTCTGCCAAATCTAGCCCATTGGTGTACTTCTCCAAGTATTTCAATCGTTCCAGCGTCCGCTCTGAAGTTGTTTGGGTAAATAGCAAACAGAAGCTTTCTTGCCCCACTCTCCCGACTCTTCCTCGAAGCTGATGGAGCGAAGCGAGCCCAAAACGCTCGGCGGCCTCAATTATGATGATGTTTGCTTCCGGTATATCAATTCCAACCTCGACAACTGGTGTAGTTACCAGAATTTGTATTTTTTTGTCTCTAAACTGCTTTATTGCCTCATCTTTCTCGCTCGATTTAAGTTTGCCATGAAGTAAGGCTATTTTTAAATGGGGAAATACTTCTTTACTGAGTCTTTCGTATTCTTCGGTAGCACTTTTAACCGAAAGAAGCGACTCTGAAGTGTTGATCAACGGGCAAACAACAAAAGCTTGTCCACCCTTCAGGACTTCCTTCTGAATAAATTCATAGGCTCTTTTTCGTTTTATTTGAGGAACAAGATAGGTTCTCACCTTTTTCCTGCCAAATGGAAGTTCTTCCAAGGTCGAGATATCAAGTTTTCCGTAGATGGTCAAGGCTAGTGTACGTGGTATTGGGGTTGCGGTCATGGTAAGAAAATGCGCTTTCTTACCTTTTTCACGCAAGAGTTGTCTCTGATTTACACCAAACCGTTGTTGCTCGTCCACGACAATCAAACCAAGGTTTGAAAAGTTAACAGTCTTTCCCAAAAGAGCGTGGGTACCCACGGCTAGATCGAAGTTTAATTCCTTCAATTTCGAAGTACTAGTGACTAGTTTTAGACTTAATTTATTCTTAAATATGCTCTCTAAAGTGTTGAAGTGTTGTTTTGCCAATATTTCAGTTGGTGCCATCAACGCTCCCTGAAAACCGTTTTTCACGGCGCAAAACAGGGCAAAGGCGCTGACGATTGTCTTACCGCTACCAACCTCACCTTGCAGCAGTCTGTTCATGGGGTTTTGCCCTCGTAAGTCACTACTAATTTCGGTTATCGCTTTTTTCTGTGAAACTGTCAGTTCAAAGGATAGTAAACTAGAAAATTCATCGATAATTGTTTTGTCAAACTTCCAGCCTCGTCTGAAGGCAATTTCCTTAGGTTTAGTTAGTTGATTTCTAATCCGCAGGAAAAAAAGTTCTTCAAAAGCAAATCTTTCCCTTGACTTGCCAAGTTTTTCGCTGGTGGTTGGAAAATGGATCTCCTGAAAAGCTGACTTGGAATCGATCAAATGCTCTGCCTTCAAAACTTCTGCCGGTAAATCTTCCTGGAAATCCAAATTCGTATCTTTAAGAATCAGGTTAATTTTGCTTCTGATCCACCTGCTCGATACACCTCCCGATTCCGAGTAAATTGGTATTAACCTGGCTGTATGTACGGCTTCTTTCCCTTGTGAAAAAGCTTCAAATTTTGGGTTAAGAAAGGTTAATTTGCGATTAAAAATGCTTACTTTGCCGGAAAAATTAAAAACCTGGTTTATCTTCAGTACAGACATGAGATATTCTTGATTAAACCAGACCGCTTCAATGCTACCCGTCGAATCGTTTAGCACGGCTTTTACAAGAGTTTTACCGGTTCTGGTACGGATTTTTGTAATCTGCCAAACTTGGGCTGTAATGGTAACAGTCTGTCCCTGCGTAAGATTTACAATTCTACGAGTATCAGAAAGGTCTTCGTACCTGAAAGGGAAATAGAAAAGCAAATCTCTGATCGTGAATATACCTAAGGAATTCAATTTGTTCCGGTAAACCAAACCAATTCCGGGTACAGAAGCTAAAGGGGAAGTTGGTAATAGTCTAGCTGACATTCAAAAGCATGATTACAAATGGGGCGACTATCAAGGATAGTATCATTACTATGGTAACTATTATCCAAACAAAACGAGCTTTCTTGGAGAGATTCATTAGTTAGCTAAATTTTAATCTAATATAGTTTCTTTTTCCAGCTCTTATTATTACTGATTCTTTATTGGTTGTGAATTCTTCCTTCGGGTCAAAAATTCTTTTACCGTCAAATTCTACCCCACCTTGTTCTGCCAATCTAATTGCCTGTGAATTACTTTCACAAAGACCTGTTTCTACCAAAAAGTAGAGGTACGGTTTTGGCATGAGGTTTTTCGAAAGTTCAACCTCCTTTATATTTGCGGGCAATTGCTTTTTTTGGACTACAAATTCAAACTGAGCTTGAGCCTTTGTGGCCTCGTCTTCGCCAGAATATAGTTTAGTTATTTCAAAGGCTAGTTTCTTTTTCAAATTTATTGGGTTTTCCTTTTCAGAATTCTTCCGAAGTCTTTTCAGCGTTTCTGCATCAAGATCTGTACACATTTCAAAATACTTCCAGATCAGTTCATCCTTTATCCCCATGATTTTGCCGAACATGTCTGCAGGAATCTCATCTATATCGATCGAGTTTCCAAAGGATTTGCTCATCTTTCGTCCGTCAGTACCCTCAAGAAGCGGCAGTGTAAGGACAAACTTTTCTTTACCGTTTAACTCTCGTTGTAAGTCACGGCCGATGAGCATGTTAAAAGTCTGATCTGTGCCTCCGACTTCAAGATCAACATCCAGAGCGACGCTATCATAACCTTGCATTACTGGGTAAAGAAATTCGTGTAGACCTATTGGTTTGTTGTTTTTCAATCTTTCTTGGAACATGTCACGTTCGAGAAGTTGTTGAATTGTAAAGTGGCCTGAGAGTTTGACTACTTCTTCAAAATTAAGCTTTGAAAGCCAAGTACTGTTATAAACGATTTCGGCTGGGTTTTTTCCTTTGAAACTTAGGATTTTCTCGGCTTGTCTCCTGTAGGATTTGGAATTTTCGAGAACTCGGTCTTTAGTTAATGGTTGTCTAGCAGAACTTCTATCTGTTGGGTCCCCGATCATTCCGGTGAAATCACCTATCAAAAGAATTATCCTGTGACCCAGATTTTGAAATTCGGCCAATTTGCGCAGGGCAATGGCGTTGCCCAAATGAATTTTGGGGCTAGAAGGGTCAATTCCCAAATAAATTTTTAATTTTGTATCCGAGCTGAGTTTCTTGAGAAATGCTTCTTGGTTTGGGTAAATTGCTGAGACATTTTTGGTTAACAGAGCATCAAAGAAATTCATACTTTTCGGATAAAGGGAAATTCAAGCTAAATTTATTTCATGATAATGATTTTTGTGGTAAAATACAATCCTCATGGCGTACTCAATTCTCCCACCACCACCAAGATATATCAGCCGACTCAAGTCACACCGGCGTTCAAAAAGGCGAAAAATTAAGATTGCCGGAGCTCTGCTTACAGCCGGCTTTATTTTCTTTATTGTCTCTATCGTTAGTACAGCAGTGGCTTTTGGTTATTTTGCCCGTGGCTTACCCTCTCCCAACGAGCTCACTAATCGTCAAACTTCACAAAGTACCCAAATCTTTGACCGCAATGGCACCCTACTTTACAACGTTTTTGATGAGCAGAATCGAACTTTAGTGAAGCTGGATAAGATTCCAAAAGATTTACAGCGCGCTACGATTGCTATTGAAGATAAGAATTTCTACGAACACGAGGGCTTTGATCTTACTGGAATCGCTCGATCTGCGCGTGAAATAGTAGTCGAGAAACAAGTCCAGGGTGGTTCGACTCTCACTCAACAGCTTGTAAAAAAGGCGCTCCTTTCCGATGAGCGCACCGTCACTCGAAAAATTAAAGAGCTTATTCTAGCAATTCAAATCGAAAGAAGGTATTCAAAAGACGAAATTCTGCAGATCTACCTCAACGAGATTCCTTACGGTGGTACTGCTTGGGGCGTAGAAGCTGCCTCAAATCAATATTTCAACAAACATGTTTCCGAACTCTCCCTTACCGAATCTGTAGTGCTAGCGGGTTTACCTCAGCTTCCCTCAAAATACTCTCCGTTTGGACCCGATCCGGAAGCGTATATTAGCCGCTCTAAAGATGTGCTGCGCAGGATGCGTGAGGATGGTTATATCACCAAAGAGCAGGAAGAAAAATCGGTCAAGGAACTACCAACTCTTAAGTTTGCTGCATTCGGGCAGGGTATCAAAGCCCCGCACTTTTCTATCTATGTAAAAAAGATCCTTGAAGAAAAATACGGTCAGGAGAAAGTTTTACAAGGAGGTTTGCAAGTAACTACAAGTTTGGATCTTAACTTGCAGAATTTGGCCCAAGATGTTGTCAATAAACAGATTACTTCAGAACAGAACAGAAAACTAAAAGTCAGCAATGGGGCGGCTGTCATCGAAGATACAAAGACCGGAGAAATTCTTGCTTTGGTTGGTTCAAAAGATTATTTTGCAACTGATATACCGGGTAATTTTGACGTCGCAACTCAAGGACTCCGACAACCTGGTTCCGCACTCAAACCTTTTAACTACCTGACTGGATTTAAAGAGGGTTACACACCCGCAACAATGTGGCTAGATGAAAAAACAGATTTTGGTGGTGGTTACGCTCCTGGAAACTATGACGATAAGACCCACGGTTCCTTGCAAACCCGCTACGCTTTGGCTAATTCCTACAACATCCCGGCGGTAAAACAGTTAGCAGTCGTAGGTTTGCCTGACATGCTTAAAACTCTCAAAGATTTTGGTATTACCACTTTGAACGAACCAAATAGATATGGCCTTTCACTTACCTTAGGAGGTGGTGCTATCAAACTGTATGAACTTACCAATGCTTATGCGATTTTAGGAAATGGTGGTAACTATGTTGAGCCGACCGCGATTCTTAAAATAACAGATTCCTCCGGTAAAGTCCTGTTTGAAAAAAAGCCTAAAGAACCTAAACAAGTTGCCGATCCGGCAAAGGTTTATCTGATCAACAGCATCCTTTCAGACAAAACCGCAAAATACCAGGCCTATGGTAGCTTTTGGGCCAACCGTCTTAACTTCCAGGAAAATATCGGGGTTAAGACTGGTACAGCCGAATTGAAAACCGACAACTGGACTTTTGGTTACACCCCAACCTACACAGTTGGTATTTGGGTCGGGAACAATGACAACAAACCAATGCATCCATCTCTTGCTTCTGGTGTTACCGGTGCAGCCCCAATTTATCGAGAAATTATGGAAACTCTTCTCAAAGGAAAACCAATCGACAAGTTCGTAAAACCTTCGGGGATAGTTGAAATGGAGGTTGATGCACTCACTGGACAAAAAGCCAGCCCAAGTAGTGGTAGTAAAAGGATTGAAATTTTTGACAAGACAAATTTGCCACCAGAGGATGATATGCATGTCAAAGTCAGAGTTTGTGCACCAACAGGATTACTCGCAAATGCCTCTTGTGAGGCTGCTGGGCAAGCAGAAGATCGAGTCTACACAGTTCTTTATGATGCTTATACCAAGCAATTTCAGAATGGGGCAACAAAATGCGATCCTTGTCCGCCAACGCAAACTGACCCAGGTTCCTACACCATAACTGGGACAAATAAGCCGATAGTTGAAATCACAGTTCCAGCCAAGAATGCCGAGATTTCCAAAGGCAATAACATTGGTTTTACTGCAATTGTCACAGGCACTTCTGTACCAATAGACAAAGTTATATTTACTCTGCGGAATCTTGCAAGCCCACCAGGTAGCGAATCAACAAAAACAGTAAACTCTGGTACTTCGCCATTCTCGACTACTTTCAATATCAACTCACCTGGAAGCTATTCTATAAAAGCCAAAGCCCTTGACGATTCTGGAAACGAAGGTGAGTCCTCCACAGTGACCTTTACTGTCATCTGAACAAATTCGCCGCTTCTTTGTTGTAATTCCATGTAAAATATGTTAATCAGTTGTCTATTGCTGGGAGAAAGGGTCGACATGACTAGTCAAGAAAGGGACAAGAGAGATCTCGTTAGGGACTTGCAGAGAGCGATCCGCTCAAACGGCCTGGCCGGTTTTCGAGTGGAAGAAGCTCTTTCCAAGGGTCCAGTTCCTCGGATCCTGAACGACCTGCGCAGGTATCCGAACATCCCTAGCATCGTGGCACGGCAAACCATCTTCCGCGACACGTTCGCCGCGATGAAGATGGAGGAAGCAACAACAGCGAACACAGTCGGCCGGAGGCCAGTAGCCGTTTAGGGAGGTAGTCCAGGTGAAGGATGAACCTGGTACAAGCAAGTATTGCCCAGCAATCACCTAGCCGTCACGAAGGAATTTGTGGCGGCTACTCTTTTCTGACGCTAGCTTTAAATTTTGATTCGAGAAGTTTAGATATTTTCCGACGAACCTGTTCTACTTCTTTACTTTGCAGCGTTTTTTCAAGGTCCAGAAATTCTAAACTCAGAGTTATTGAACGGCCTTTACTACTCCTAAATTCATCAGCTAGTTCAACCTTATAGACGAGTTTATCCAATCTGTAGAGCTGCTTTATTATATCGCCAACCAATGTTTTGTCAGCAATGAAAAACGAAATGTCTTCCTTGATGCTTGGGTATTTGGGTACTGGGGTATATTTGGACTCTTCTGGAATTTTCAAAAATTCGAAGTTCACTTCAAGAGCAAAAATATCTTTTTCTTCAATTTTATTTAGCTCTAGTAATTGCTCGTCCAGTCTTCCGAGAACTCCGAATTGAGACCCTCGCAAACTTAAGGTTAGCTTCTGGGAGAAAATTTTGTCTTTCTCTGCTGCGGACTCAAGGACATTTAGATCAAGACTTTTCCATAATTCGTTTACAACACCCTTGAATTGTGCCAAAGACCCTTTGTAAATCAAAGCAAGTTTTAATGGTTGTTGTGGTAAATTGGTTGTCTTGTCAATGGTTTTTTCAAATGTCTTAGCGATCTCAAAAAAACCTAATTCTTCGTAACCTGGGTTTGCAGAGATTGCCTTGATTGCGTTGATCAGAAGAGTGGGTCGAAGATACTCAAAATCACTACTTGCAGGATTTTTTACCTTTAGACAGTTTTCTAAAGTATAGCCAAATTCTTGGCAATCCTCTTTGGAAATTAAAGTGTAGCCTGTAACCTCGTTAAATCCGTTTCGAAGTAAAAATCTTCTGACAAATTCTTCACTATCCTTTTCAAAAACCTCAGCTGTTTGTGGTAAGTCTCCTTTTGGAAGAGTTTTGGGTAGATTGTTATACCCAAAAAGCCTAGAGATCTCCTCGAGGATATCTTCTTCTATTTGAATATCGGTTCGAAAAGAAGGTATTTGAATTTCAAAGGCATCTTCTTTTACTTTTGAACTTCGTAGAATAAAGCCTGCGGAGGAGAGAATCTCATTAATCTGGGTATCTGTGAGTGAAATACCGATAACTTTGGGGATTAAGTTTTTATCAAAAGTAAGGAGTTTTTCTTCTACCTTTGGAGTAGAAGTAATCTTACTCGCGATTCTAGCATTAGCAAGTTCGAAAAAAAGCTTAACTGCTCGGTCAAGAGCAAAAGGGTGCATGTTCGGGTCAAGTTTCTTCTCAAATCGATTTGACGCTTCAGTCCGTAGGTTTGTGGACATTGAGGTTTTACGTATAGTTTGGGGATCGTATATCGGACATATGAGTAGTATATCTTTGGTTTTTGCATCGATCTCACTGTTTTGCCCACCCATCAGTCCGGCGAGATCAATAATTTGTTTCTCGTCTTCAATAACGATTGCTCCTCGTGGAAGCTTCCGTTCTTGCCCATCCAAGGTGATAAGGATTTCTCCCTCCAAGGCTCCGCGTAAAGTCAGTTGACCAGCTATTTTATTTGCATCAAATGCGTGCATTGGTTGTCCAAGCTCTAGCATCACAAAGTTTGTGATATCAACGACATTATTGATAGAACGTACACCAGCTAGGTTCAAATAATCTTTCATCCAGGTTGGGGACTTGTCGAATTTCACCCCACTCAGACGAACAAGACTGTAGTACGGACAGAGCTTTCTATCCTTTACTCTGAAATCGACTTTACTAGAGACTACTTTCGGAGGAAGCAGTAGGTCTGTATCGGGGAGTTTAAACTCTGAGTGTTCAACGGCTGCTAGTTCTCTGGCCACGCCAACAATTGAAAGTGTGTCAGGTCTATTAGGAGTGATCTCCAATTCAAAGACTAGCTCCTTTCCAACTTTTTTTATCTGCTCAACCTTTGTTCCAGCAAGTAATAGTTTTTCTGCTATCTTTTCCGGCGAACTTTTTGTCGAAACGTATTCTTTTATCCAACTTAGAGGAGCTAACATAATTTAAAATTGTTCCAAAAACCTCATATCATTTCCATAAAAAAGTCTGATGTCCTCAATACCGTATTTAAGCATAGCTATGCGCTCTGGACCCATACCAAAAGCAAAACCAGTGTATTTCTTGGGATCAATGTTGCAATTTTTCAAGACCTCAGGATGGACCATCCCAGCACCCATGATTTCAAGCCATCTACCGCTTTTGTGAAGCACCTCAACCTCAATCGAAGGCTCGGTATAAGGAAAGTGGTGACCGTAAATTCTAGTTTTTGTGTTTTTCCCAAACATCTTCTTTGCAAAAAACTCTAGAGTACCAAGTAAATCTGTCAGTTTAACGTTCTGATCCACCAACAAACCCTCGACTTGGTAAAAAGCTGGTAGATGAGTAGCGTCAATTTGTTCGACTCTGTACACCCTTCCAGGAAAGAGCATTCGAATCGGTGGTTTGTGAGTTTCCATGTAGCGAACCTGCATGGTTGATGTCTGAGTTCGCAGGAGTACTTCATCATCAATATAGTACGTTTGTTGTAAATCTCGGGCCGGGTGATCTTTGTGTAAGCGCAGTTTCTGAAAATTGTAGAGATCAAACTCGACTTCTGGTCCGTCTTGCCAGGCAAAACCAAGATAGTGAAAAATTTCCTTTATCTCGCTGATAACCTGCAAGGTTGGGTGTTCGTGGCCATAATCTGGCTGCCCGCCGGGTAGTGATAAATCCTCAGAAGAAAATTCATGTTTTTTAGGTGTTTGTGTTTTAGCCACCTCGAACTTGAACCCCGCTAGTTGACCCCCCACAAATTTTTTAAGTTTATTTAGGCTCGGGACTATCTTCCTTTTTTGCTCGTCCGGAAGTTTTGGTATTTCGGAAAAAAGACCTGTAATTTTACCCTGCTTTCGACCAATATATTCAACGCGGAGTTTTTCCAATTCTTCTGGTGAACCAACTTTTTTTAAGGAATCAACGAACGATTTTCGTAACTCCTCTATTTTAGCTTCGCTCAGCATTAACCAATAATAACAGAAAGTAGAGATTTCAAACAACAAAGTACTAAGATTATTTTGTGATGGTTAATTGAAAAAAATACGAGGACGTGTTCTTGTTAGGAAACAAGAATAATCAGACTTGTTTTTGTTAGGAAACAAAAATCGACCCGGAGATGGGAAGCTCACGCCTGCCCTACATGAGCCTCCCACTTCAGAGTCGATTACAAAGAAAGTATAGCACAATAACTTCGTAAAGTCAAGACTATGGGGCTGGAGATATCAACTGCTATAAGATAGCGTATGTTATTAGCTTGTTTTATCAGTCCAAATTGCCTAGGAAATAATCTTTTTGAAAGATTTTGGATCTGTCTCTGCTATGTCAGCAAGTATCTTTCGATCTAGCTCGACTTTACTCTTTTTCAAATTGGAAATGAATGTACTGTAGGAGAGTTCCTCACCTAAAGCTGCATTGATTTTAGTGATCCAGAGAGTTCTTTTTTGTTGCTTTCTCTGTTTACGACCAGCATAAGCATAACTCCCAGCATGCATGACTGCCTCTTTCGCTGTGCGCACTAGTTTACTGCGTGCTCCAAAATAACCCTTGGCTGCCTTAAGGATTTTCTTGTGTTTTTGTCTTTTAGTTGTACCTTTTTTTACTCTAGACATGTTATTTCGTTAACAACTTTTTAATTTTATTACGATCAGCACTTGCGACTTCTTTTGGTTCAAGTTGTGAACGCAAGCGTCTTGCGGACTTGTGTTGCTTCAAATGGGAACTCAAACCACCTTTTCTCAAAATCTTTCCGGTAGAAGTGAGTCTGAATCTTTTTTTAACTGCTTTTTTTGTTTTTGCTTTCATATCTATTTTCTTATTGGGTTGAATGCAAGGCTTAAATTGCGTCCAAACATTTTCGGAAACCCATCCGCTATCCCCGCTTCTGCAAGGTAGAGCTTTGCTTTTTCCAAGACTTCATATCCAAATTCCTTGTGCGCCATTTCCCGCCCGGAAAATTTCACAGTTAATTTTACCCTATCACCGTTTTCAAAAAATTCCTTTGCTCGTTTCAACCTATTTTCCAAATCATGAGGGCTAATCAACGGCCCAAGCCAAATTTCCTTTGTGTCGATCTGATGAGTGTTTTTTCGAGCAACTCTTTCCTTCTTGGCTTCTTCGTATTTAAATTTCTTAAAGTCTACTATTTTTACTACTGGAGGCTTCGCCGTAGGAGCTACCTCAACCAAATCCAGCTCTTGCTCCCGTGCCATCTTCAGCGCTTCTTCGATTCTAAGAACTCCGACCTGCTTACCAGCTTGATCCAATACTCGAACTTGCGGTACACGAATATTGTTGTTAACTTTGTAATACTTTCCGATTGTTTTTCTCTTTCTAGGAGCGTTTCTTAAACTAACTCCTTATTTATCTAAGCGCTTGTTCTATCTGATTTAGGCTAATCTCGCCTTCCCTAACCATATTATACTTTCCATCTTCAAAAACTAATATAGTTGAAGGTTTCTTAGCTTCAGGTTCAATATCGACAACGTAGTCTACCAGGCTCGCTAGGTTCTTGTCAATCTCGGTGAAAGTTCTTGCAGGTTGACCCCCTTGGAAATTTGCAGATGGTGCCAGCAGGGGCGTATCGAGCCCGCCTTGAAGCTGCTGGATAAACGGATGGGAAGAAACCCTCACCCCAAGGGTATCCCCTGGCCCTAGGAGGCTATCTGGGACCTGTTTTCGTACAGGTAAACAAAGGGTAAGATGTCCTGGCCAAAAGGCCTCAGCGAGCTTTATAGCAGTTTGATTGAAGTTCACCCACTCATGTGCCTGATTTAAATCTTTCACCAGTACAGCAGTTGGCTTAGTTGCGTCCCTTTTCCTGATTGAGTACAATTTCTCAATCGAGTCCTCCTTATTAATTAGACAACCAATACCATAGACGGTTTCCGTAGGAAAGATTACAATCCCACCAGAGTTTAGGACTCTCGCAGCTCTAGTTACTTGGTTCATTTTTTATTTGGGAGAGACTGACTAGCCAAAATAAAAAGCTCTTCAAGAGACTGCATTCCCAGATCTTCCCTCTCAAGAGTTCTGACAGCTACCTTTTTCTGGGCTTGTTCTTTATCACCAATAATCAGCATGTAGGGAATTTTTTGCAGCTGCGCATCTCGTATCTTTGCCCCCATTGGTTCGCTTTTACCATCAATCTCGACACGAAGATTCTCTTCCAACAACTTTTCCCTAACCTCCTGTGCATACTCAATATGTCGGTCTGCTATTGGAATTATTTCAAATTGTACCGGAGCGAGCCAAAAAGGCAATTTACCACCATAATGCTCGATTAGAAAGGCCATAATACGCTCAAACGCTCCAATTGATGATCTGTGAATCACTACGGGTTGTACTTCTTTGCCGTTCTCATCGACGTAAGTAAGTTCGAATTTTTTCGGTTGGACAAAATCGTACTGTACAGTAAAGGCGGTTTCCTCTTTGCCAAGAACGTTTTTCATCTGAATATCTATTTTTGGCCCATAAAAAGCCGCTTCGTTTTCCGCTTCGAAGTAGGGAGCTATTGTTTCTTCCAGCACCGTTCTTAGAAGATTTTCAGCCTCTTTCCATGCCTTGGGATCTTTATAGTATTTCTTAGAGTCGGTAGGGTCTCCTAACGAAAGGCGAAAACGATAGTCTTTGCCCTTTTCCAAACCAAGGGTTTTGTTAATGAAGTCAATGAGTTCTAAAACCTTTTTAACTTCTTCCTTTGCTTGTGCCTTAGTACAAAAAATATGAGCATCTGCTAGGGTAAACATTCTTACCCGCATCAAACCTGAGAGCTCGCCGCTTTTTTCATAACGAAACTGTGGAGAAAGTTCGGCATAGCGCAGCGGTAATTCGCGATAGCTGTGCGGTTCGGATTTATAAAGCATGAAGTGATGGGGACAAGTCATTGGCCGCAATATTAGCTCGTCGTTGTCGACCTTCATCGGTGGATACATCGTATCTTTGTAGTACGGGTAGTGCCCTGAAGTTCTGTACAAATCGACTTTTGCCAAAGATGGTGTGACAACATGTTGATAACCGCGCTTTAGTTCCTCATCTACCACAAATCTTTCCAACACGCGACGAATTGTGGTTCCTTTGGGAGTCAACAAAGGTAATCCCTGACCAACTAGGTCGGAAAAAACAAAAAGCCCTAGTTCCTTACCCAGCTTACGGTGGTCATTATCTTTGGATTTTTCCAGTTTATCAAGATAATCGTCTAGTTCAGCCTTTGTTTCCCAGGCAGTGCCGTAAACACGTGTAAGTGAAGGATTTTTTTCACTACCCTTCCAATAAGCGGCTGCCAAGGAAATCAATTTGAAAGCTTTAATGCCCGAGGTATTAGTAATATGTGGTCCGGTACAAAGATCGACAAAATCCCCAGTTTTATAAAACGAAACCTGTTTCTCCCCTTTTTCCTTCAGATCAGATATAAGTTCTGTTTTGAAAGATTCGTTTGCCTGTTTCGAGAATTCGAGAGCTTTATCGATCTGCATTTCAATACGCTCATAATCAAGTTTTTTCTTGACTAAGTTACTCATTTCAGCTTCAATCTGTGGAAGTTCCTCGGAAGAAAGGGGGTTTTTTAAAGACAAATCATAGTAAAAGCCGTTCTCCACCACGGGTCCAATACCAAGCTTAGTTTCTGGGTAAAGTTTTTTAACTGCCGCAGCAAGTAGATGGGCGGTGGAATGTCGAAGTTGATCTAGTTTCTGTTCGCTCATCTTGGAGAGGTGTTTTGGAGATAGTCGATAATATTTGAAATATACTGTCCAACAAAAGGCACGGTATTAAGTTGTCCCAGAATAAAAATTAGTAAACCAAAAACGATGGTAGCGCCAATAGCACTTCCAACTCCAGCAAGTACCCCAGAAGCAAAGCTGTTAAATAAAACCTTTTTCTGGTTTACCTGTACATTTACATTGTCTTTTTCAGTCTCAATCTTGATAATGTGTTCAGACATTACTTTTCTCTAGTTGTCAGTCTTAAAAAGGTTGTGATCAGAAGTAAAGTTGCGGAAACAAATATAACTAAAACTAAACCAATATCTGAAAGGATATTCCAGTTTAGCATACGGTCAGTGCCAGCAAATAAAAGTAGCATGATTGCTAGGATATCGATATAAATTAAAGTTCTGGACATCTAGGCAGCCTCCTTAAGTAAATTCTAAAGTTTCTGGTGGACGGCACAGGGCTCGAACCTGTGACCTCCGCAATGTCAATGCGACGCTCTAACCAACTGAGCTAGCCGTCCATAAAAATTCACGAAGCGATCTACTTTGACCGAAGGTCAATGCATCCTAATCCAACTGACCTGCTTGTCGGTAGACAAGGCTAATTGTCCTTCTTGGATTTCTTCACCGTTCGCTCTTCCAATATCTTGTCAATTATACCATAGTTTTTAGCTTCAGCTGCGTTCATGAAGAAATCTCGTTCAGTATCTTTCTCTACCTGGGTAGGTTTTTTACCGGTTTCTTTAGCAAGTATTTCATTCAAGCGTTTTTTCATTTTGAGCATTTCTTCAGCGTGGATTTGGATATCGGTTGCTTGTCCCTCTATCCCACCTAGTGGTTGGTGAATCATTATTTTTGAATTTGGCAAAACAATACGCTTGCCTTTTTTTCCTCCTGCCAGTAATACTGCGGCTCCAGAGGCGGCCATTCCGATACAAAAAGTGGAAACATCAGCCCTGATAAATTTCATAGTGTCGTAAATTGCTAGAGTTGAGTGGACATAGCCACCAGGTGAATTTATGTAAAAAGAAATATCAGCTTCAGAGTTTTCGTTGTCCAGAAAAAGAAGTTGAGCAATGATAATATTAGCAACATCATCATTGATTGCCCCACCAAGAAAAATGATTCTTTCCTCGAGAAGGCGGCTGAAGATGTCGTAGGCACGCTCGCCATTTGGTTCGCGCTTAATAACCATAGGTACCAAATCCATATATTAATTCTTTCCCCTATGGTTACAGACTTCGAAGAAGTATATAACCATCGGTACTAGATCCATAAGTTTGAGTATTGTAACAAACTATATCAACCAAGCAAATAGCTACTTTATTCATATGAAGCGTTCCTTTATTCCGATAAAGAGCTATTTTATTTCAACACTTGAGGCAGAACCTGAAATTTCAATTTGTATCCTATTTGTTACATTGCCATAATTTGCAGTTGTGTAGATATTCTCCTTTTGTGTAAACCTCTTTGAATCCAGCTTTATATCTTTGACCAGAGAGTCTATTTTCAACTGTGCCTCCAAGTCTGTTGGTATCTTGAGACGAATTTGTGCTGCCGTAGCCTTGATATAAGTTTTTGTATTTGCAACTTTGTTGTAAGAAATATCAATTTGTGAAGCCCCAGAATCTATCTCCAATTGATAAACATTGAGTTGTTCCAAATCTAGAATAAAGACACCGGCGTTTCCTTTGATAAAAAGATAGGTTGGTACCAAGGGAGAAAGGTTCAGTTCAACAGTGTTTCCCAAATTACCTGAAAACGGCAAGTATTTCTCTGGTTGAGTAAAAGTATACTTGGCCTCATCAAATTTTCTATCCTCGACGATTTCTGGTTTGGGAAGTAATTTTGAATACTTGACCGAGGTTTTAAGAATCCGATCAGAAGTTTTCTCTAGGGAAACAACTTTCAAGTTATTACTTGGTAAATCGAAAACAAACTCGGCTTTGGTTAGATTACCTAAGGGTTTATCAAATCTTAGTGTTTCAGTAGCCAGGGGGTTTCCAGTTAAAGGATTGAGAATCAATAATATCGGTAAAAGAAATATCAGACCAATCAAAAAGAATACCGTTTTTGGTGCTGAGTTTCTCCCCAGTAGTACTTCGATTCCAAACAAGATTAAAAGAATTGGCCAGAATTTCCAAATATTCTGCCAAATTTCCCAGGGGAGCACCCCAAAATTATTAAGTAAGAAAATTATTCCTAATATAATTATTAGAATTGGACCTAGTGAAATACTTTTTCTAGAACGTTTTGATTCTGATTCGTACATTTTTAACCCAATTTTGAGGATTTATATTTGTTTGGATTATAAGCTCTTGCTCTGATAATTTCTATAGAACTAAGCTTGTGACGCTTTAACGTCCTTCTAAGCTCGGGAATTGTCGGTTTCTGATCGTAACCCAGTACAACTTTGTTTATTTTATAGGTTCTGAGTGTTTGAAAATAATTATTTGTTTTTGAACCTATTATTACTTTATCTGCGATCTTTGATTTTCTAACCGTTCGAAGACGGGCTTTTTCATTGTTTTTTGGCAACTTTCCTTTTGCTTTAAGTGTGTTTTGATCTCGTGCCACCACAACCAATAGATAACCACCTAATTTTTTCGCTTGTTTCAAAAAAGAAGCATGTCCGGGATGAAAAATATCAAAAGTTCCAAAGGTGATTACTCTATTCATTTTCATTTAGAAATTCAACTAATTTGCCAGTAGCGATTGAGCGGTGAGAAATTTTGTTTTTCTCTTCTTGCCGCATTTCAGCGAAAGTTCTATTTGACCCATCAGGTTTGAAGATTGCATCCCAACCAAACCCATTTGTTCCTCTTGCGTTAACAATTTTCCCGGAAATAGTACCTTCAAAAAAATAAATTTCGTTCAGGTTTTTAGCATACCCAATGATTGTTTTTGCCTCGGCCTTAGGATTTCCTAGTTTTTCAACTATGTTTGTTAAGCCTTCGGTACCAAGGTTAGAGAGAAACCACTTAATTAATGGTCCTGGCAAGCCATTCAAAACTTCAAAGCTCAGACTCGTATCTTCAACTATAAATTCACCCGAAGTATGTTTGAAAGCTTCTTTAAGTTTTTCTTGAATAATCTTTTTGGGATCTATTTCTTGGATTTCGATTAAGTCAAGTTCTAGCTGCTCAACTCTGGGGATAAGCCCTTGCAATTCGGAGAATTTTCCTTTGTTGCTGGTTACAAAAAATAAGCTCATTTTGGTGCGGTCGAGAGGGGTCGAACCTCCACGAGTTGCCTCACAGGCTCCTAAGGCCTGCGCGTCTGCCAATTCCGCCACGACCGCATAAAGTTGTGTGGATTATACCATACTTGGAGGCTAGCTAGCGGGTTTTATGGGCTCTTTGCAGAGCAGTTTCGTGGGCAGCCAACTCAATCGAGTCATTCAGAAACCTAAGTTCAATTTCACCATAACTTCTTTTCAAGGCTAGTTTTACCAAATAGTCAGCAAACGTTGGGTTTTTTGGTAGAACCGGACCATGTAGATAGCAACCATAGACATTGTTTTGCACTGCTCCTTCAGTTTTATCCTGACCATTATTTCCAAACCCCACGAGTACTTTTCCTAGGGCGACAGCTTTTTGGCCTAATCGTGTTTCTCCAGAATGGTTTTCAAAACCCACCATTTTATCTTTCAAAAAATCAACTTCCATTACCAGGTTTCCCATCATGCGTGTGTTGCTCGCGCGGGTAGCAATATCAAGTATTCCCAACCCCTCGGTCTCTTGGCCACTACTGTCGCGATAATAAAGCCCAAACAGTTGGTAGCCTCCACAAACACCCAGGAAAACCTTACTCTCTTGCGCCTCATTCTGAAGAAATTTCTTTTTCTCTTTTAGATCTTCACCAACAGTCGTTTGTGCAGTATCCTGGCCACCACCAAAAAAATAGAGGTCAGTCCAATTTTCCTTAGGCTTATCCTTTAACCTAACCTCATCGATATTTACCTCAATGCCGCGCCACTCACAGCGTTTTTTGAGTGTAAGTATGTTACCCCGATCTCCATAGGTACTCATTTCTTTTGGATACAGCCACGTGATATTTAGATGCATTTTCTCGTTCATAGTTAGTCCTCCCAAAATTCCCCACCGATTTTTTTCTTGGCAAATAGTTTTTTAATTTCTAGCAGGGCGGTATAGGTTGGTACGACAGTAAATGTTTCGGTTTCTTTTGTCTGCTTTAACCCAGTCTCAAGCGCCTCAAATGTTGAATCAAAAGTTTGAAAATCCGCAATACCAGCATATTTTAGCCTCAATCCCATATCTGTTGCACGCAGTCCAGAAACTAACAAATTGTTATTTTTTCCGGTTAAATCTTCAAAATTAACATCCCAAAGCCAGGAAACATCCCTACCATCCGCGATCTTATCGTTAATTGAGATCAGTATGGTTTGGTTCCCCTCCTTCAAAAAGGTACGGATTATTTCGTTGAAACCAGTTGGATTTTTGGCTAGTGCTACCAAAATATGCTTATTATCGATCTTAAAGCGTTCCCCCCGACCGAATACTGAACTAAATTCACTTATAACTTCTGGAAATTTGTCCAAGCCTAGATTTAATGACTCCAAAGTAGCGTAGGCAGCTAGAGAATTATAGATGTTGTAAATACCAGCAAGGTTTGACTTTAGAGTAATTGTTTTCTTTTCGGAACCTTTTAGTTCAAAATTAGTTACCTTTTCAAGGATCTCAATATTATTAGCCTCGATATTTGGCTTAGGTCGACAAAAAGCGCACTTAGGACATGAGTAATCACCTTGGTGAGAGCTGTAAAAATGTTTATATTCAAGTTTTGTCTGACATTTAGGGCAAGTATCGCTATCCATCGCCTTGGGGGTTTCCAATAGTCTCACTGAAGGATCATTTATTCCAAAATAAATCACTTTACAGGAAGTGTTTTCACCAAGATGAGCGATTGCCGGGTCGTCTGCGTTTAGAACCAAAGTAGTCTCTGAATCGAGGCCGCCAAAAGCTTTCTCCCAGAGTCTCTTGATATTGTCTATTTCACCATAACGATCGAGCTGGTCTCGAAATAGATTGGTTAGGACGATTACACTTGGTTTTAATTTGGGGATAACATTGCTCAGCACTGCCTCATCCACTTCGAACAAGGCTGTCTTATACTTTAAATTTCCAACCAGATTAACGTTTTGCAGTTGGGTACTTACCAAACCTCTTTCTAGGTTTGAGCCGTGCCGGTTGTGAATATATCCGATTCCTTCTTTTTCGAGTAGATTTCCAATTAAACGAGCTGTAGTAGTCTTACCGTTGGTTCCGGAAACCAAAATCGTCCTCTCCAGACCCTTTGAGAGCTTCAATAAAGCATTTTTGTCAAGATATAGGCTATAGAGGCCTGGTGCTGCAGTAGCCCCGCCCCCTTTGAGCTTAATTAGCTGTTTTGCTGATTTGCCGACTAGAATTGAAAATAAAAGCTGTGGATCCACTTTCTGATTTTATCATAAGTGGAGGTCACAACAAGTTTACTTGAAGTTGCTGATTTCAAGTTGATATTTAGCTACACGCAACGTCCAAGTTGGGCTTGCAGCATACATCCTGCCGATTCTAGCTGGGGTAATTTCTCCAGTAGGAGCGTAGCGAGTACGCAAACCATTTGCAACTACTTCATTGGCATTTTCCCAGTTACCAAAACGGTAGTTCCCATTATTCCAACCATAAGGGTTGAATGAGAAAGCTGGAATTTGTTTTCCGAGTTGGGACTCAAGCTTTGCAATAGCTGGAAGCAGTGTCCAATCAATATCATATTTGTCAGCTACCGCGACAAAGTTCTCGGCTTTTCCAACAAAAGGAGAAGAATTTGCAGCAAAGTAGCTCTCTAGCCTCTCAGCACGGTTATCTTTTGTTGCCACAACAGTAGCAACCATTACGTATTGAGGTTTAGAAGGTATGGAAATTTGCGGCTTTGTAACCGCTTCTGGAGAAGTGCTATTTTCAATTGTGGGACTGACTGCCATCACAAACAGAACGATGGCAACCAAAGCAGTGATCCGTTGAAGTGTTTTCAACATATCTCTCCCCACACAAAGCCACGACAAGAGTAATAGACTTTTGTAGTGGTAGGTTGCAGGGGAGAAGGTGTGGACCCACCAGCTGGCGGATCACAAAAAAATTTGTCCCGATATTGGGGCAAATTACTACGTAATTATATCCTATATTTATCAAGAAGTCAATTATTGGGTCAAATTACCTTGGTGTCATCTCATCCATGGCAAAGCTAACTCCAAAGGCCCAGGAACCATCAGGGCTGTCCGCGTAGCGTGTCATGATTGTTTCTGGCGTGTGCAATCCTCGATCGATATAATCAAACTTAAGTCCCTTGGCTACAGTTTCAATAGCTTGTGACCAGTCGCGAAACGCAGCTCCTGATTGCGCTCCGGTATAAATTGCCCAACCCCAAGCATTGTGTGAGTTTCTGGGAATATTCTTTCCGAGAGTTGATTCTTGAAAAGCAATCGCAGGTAGGAGTCGATAATCAAGCCCATATTTGTCAGCAGCAGAGACAAAAACTGTCCCCAACCCAGACATTGGTGAGCGGTGTTTGGCCAGGAAGTTGTCGACGATTACAGGTCGAGTATCTCCCTTCCCTACAGCTGCGAGAACTTGGGTGTTATTTGAATTTTGCGTGTAGTAGCTATCAATTGGGGAATTTACTAGATTTTTGCTTTCAGTAGTACCTGGTTGTTTTGAAATTCTAGTTTCGGCTGCACTGGCGTTTTTGAGGACGATGAAGACAAGCAATACAAAACCAACCAAAATAAAGATGAATGCAGAAACAAATAGCAGGCTTTTAGACATTCGCCTTCTAATTTAGACTATGTGAAAAACTTTGTCAAAGGAGCTTTCGAGTTTCAAACAGGGTGTTTCTGACCTCACTAGCATCACTAATTCTGCCAAAATTTGGTAATTAGCTCCTTATACAGTATAATGTGTGATTGAAAGGAGGTACAGGTAGATTTTATTAATAAATCTACATAATAAATATGAACGGAACAATTAAAACAAAGACAGAAAAAGGATTTGGGTTTATTTCTCGTGAAGGAGAATCAAAAGATCTTTTTTTCCACTCTAATGATTTAGTCGATGTTTCTTTTGACGCA
Source organism: uncultured Gammaproteobacteria bacterium (assembly GCA_964360785.1). Classification (GTDB taxonomy): domain Bacteria; phylum Patescibacteriota; class Microgenomatia; order Woykebacterales; family RBG-16-39-9b; genus DATIHF01. The sequence goes on from CAYHXX010000001.1 coordinate 142,066, forward strand.
CTTGAAGTTGGCGCGGCAGTTACATTTGATGTTGTTGATGGTCAAAAAGGTCCAAGTGCAAAGAATGTAAAACTTGCCTAACCTTAGTTGACAATACATTACAAAAAGGCCTTGCTTCAAGCAAGGTTTTTTTGTGCTCATTTACTTAAGAATTTTGGAAACTCTATTTAGCCTTTTGGTCTAGAAATGCTTTTTTAATTGCAAGTCTTTTGGCTGTTTTGTGTGAATGGGTTCTTCGACTTTTACCAACACCAGTTGCTCTTTTTGCCATAGACCGCATTATACACTAATCCGTAAATTTTCAATAAAAAAGGCGGCCATTTGTAAAAATGTACCGCCTGCCAAAGTTCTCTCTTGATTTCTCTGTCTAAGTAACCACGGTTTTGCACGTAAGATCCTCAAACTAGGATTGAACGAATGACATCTTCCGCAGAATACGAGCCGTCAGGGTTGATCAGCGGAAGGTCTCGGAAGCTCTGGTCCTTTCCAAGTGTGACGATTTTACCCACGTAAGGTAGCTCTGGACTTATCCCGTCCTTGGCCGTTGCTGACAACGCCTTACAGATACAAACCCTGCCTTCCGTGTCCTCAACTTTTCCACCTTTCTTGACGAAGACCTTGATCGGCTCCGCCGGACACCGAAACAGCTTACCACCACCCTTCATTTCGTGCGCTTCTACCATGTAACCGTGGTCACATGTCCTTTCCATATTATCGAGGACCTTCCGATCGTATAATGTCCCAGGTAACTGCACCACCTGAAAAGGAAATCCTGATGGAGAGACAGTCGGATTGGCCATCACAAGTATTGTTCCTGAAATGATCTGCTTTCGTATCTCTGTCTTGATATCGGGAAGCATTCCGGATTCGTTGCAAAGAGCAAAGGCAGATCCGACCTGCACACCGGTAGCTCCGAGCCTTAGTGCTTCAGCGTACTTTTCCGGAGTTCCATATCCGCCTGCTAGCCAGAACGGTTTTCCCAAAGCGCGAATCTTGTCCAGATCCGGTTCGTCCCGCTTTCCGTAGACCGGTTCTCCGTTTGCGTCGATCTCCTTCCCTCGCGCCGGCGCGTTGTGTCCTCCTGCCATCGGTCCCTCGACCACAAAGCCGTCGATTTCTCCCGACGCTCTCGTAGCAAGTGCCTTAGCCAGCGCATCGTGCGAGACGACTGCCAAGAACCTTGGACGAGTCAGTGGTTTTCGGTACGCTTCCGGAACAAACGTCTTTGGGTCAAATGGCAGTACGTAGTTGTCTCCTCCGGCAACGTCGAGTCTGTAGGAGGTTTCCTTCCACTCTGCAAGAGAGTCCAACACCCCTGGAACTTGGTTTGGTATCCCAGCGCCCATCAAGACGTAGTCGACACCGGCGAGCATCGCACCGAAAAACTCGGGTAGATGTGTCAGCTGAATTTTTTCGAGCCAATTGATCCCAATCGGTCTACTGTGACCCTGTTTTGCCAGCCAGACCTCCATGAAGTTAGCAACCACGATCATTCGTATCAGAGCGGCCTTTTTCTTCTCAGTACCAGTGACGAGAATCTCCGGTTTGGAAGGTAGCTTGGAGTCAGGATTTAGCCAGTGCTCCTCAATTATTTCCTGGGCCATCCTGGGAACAGGAAAAGCTTCAAGAGCGGCTCTTGTATCAAGGTCTCCTCTGCGCAACCTGTTAACCATCGTAAGCGCAAGTCCTATTCCGGAAACCACACCTAGTACCCGCTTATCAAGCTTTTCTCCTGCGACTGCAACTGCGTGTGCCAGTTCCCAGTTCGATATTCCTACTCCCATTCCACCCTGAATCAGTTCTGGGTTGGGGTAACCTGTGCTCACCTTAACCTCCTTGAATTCCGTAGTAAATATTCTACACTATTTGAAACAGCAGATATAAACACGTGGGTAGAAGGGTATTAATTATTTTTGCTTAAAGTACATATTTAGTCCAACTAACGCCACAAATCTGATATATTTAAGTCAATGGAATCAGTTTGGATTTTCTTAATCGCAGTTTTCGCCACCACAATAAGCTCAATGTCTGGTGGTGGTGCTTCAGTGATAGCACTACCTATCTTCTTAACACTTGGCATTTCATTCCCCATGGCCACAGCCATGTTGCAATTAAACTCTAGTTTTTGGGTTCTACCTTCCGCTTACAACTTTGCTAAAGGGAGAAAGATCCAGTGGCCATTTTTGCTTTTCTTTGCGGCCGTAGGAACGATTGGTTCTTACTTTGGTGTACTGGCTGTGACAAGTGTTGATCAAAAAATATTGGCAAGGGTTGTTGGCTTAGCCATCATAATTCTCATTCTTTTTATTAACTTCAAAAAAGATATTGGAATAGAAGAGCATGTAGTACGTTCAAAGTTAAAGGAAAGACTGATCTATCTCTTTTCCCTACCAATGGGTTTCTATGAAGCTTTGTTTGGCTCTGGAAATGGTTTATTTTTCACTGTTATAGCATCCTATTTCAAAGGGTTTGATTTTATTGATTCCCTAGCCCACTACTACACTATTTCTTTTCCATGGGCTCTCTTAGCTGCCTTGATCTTAATGTTTAAGGGTTACTTTAATTTAAGCTTAATGTTGCCCGCGGTCTTGGGAGCATTGGTTGGAGGGTTTGTTGGTTCGAAGTACGCTCGCCTAAAAGGTAACAGGTTTATTAAAATGGCCTTTACTGTTGTAGGGATCATTCTTGGCTTAAAACTACTTCTAAATCTATAATAATTCAAACCCTGTTTGGAGTAGATGGAAAATTGAGGCTAAAAGACATGGAGCACCAGAGCGGACATTAATAGAACTTTTCAATGTTGTCAAACAAGCCCCCTATCCTTTACTAATTCTTAAAGAAACTAATTTCCTACTACAATTCTCTAAATAGTTTGCTATATCAGAGTATAATAATGGCATCGGACGTTTCGTAGTTGGCTGAAAAGCCAGAAAGTGAGAGAGCTGTGGGTACCACAGAGAGCTCAATGACCACCAGGCAGATGGCCCAACTGGTCACGTTGGCCGCAGAGGCGATCGCCTCGGCTGACCTGTCCAAGAGGACCGCCCAGAGAAAAATCGAGGATGCCGCTCAAACCAAGGAGGGGATCATCGACACTCTGGTTTTCGGAGATGGCCACTGGTCCCGTAGTCAAATGGAGGAAGCCGCCGAACGGTTGATCCGTGACCGCGGGTTCTACTTCCCCCTCGCGAGTCGTGAAGAACTTGAAAAGCTGGGGAGGTTGCAGCTTCGATACGTGGCCCGTGCAATCAGTCTATGGGGTTCTGTCCACTATTCGTGGCAGATCTACCTTCTGAAAAATGGACGCCTTGCCGCGGACGTCACGAACATAACACGGAGTTATGGAGAAGCTTTGGCGGAGGCGGCAGAACTCGTCAAACTGGAGGTTGAGAGAGGAATGATCCATTACACCTCCGTGGTGTACGAGATGAAGACAGATGAGTTTGGCGAGCCGCTGGTAGAGGTTGGGTACCGAGTCAATTCACACCCCTCCCCCTTTATGTGCTTCGTCATCCGCCGGATGCAACACAGAAATTAGTTTGGGATTAAGGAGACCAGAGATCGGCAGTCGCTTCCTGCGACCGCCTTTCCCCAAGCAAACCAAGAGATTGGTTTTCTTAGGACAAGTAACTAGCTGAAAGGCTAGTTTTTTGTTGGTTAAATTAGTTTCAAAGTTCGAATCCCTGTCTGGAGAAAGTGGAAATTTGTGGCTAAAGCCTATGGAGCTCCAGAGCGGACACTACTAGAACTCTTAAGTGCTGTAAAGCAAATACAATACCCAAACTTAGTTTTAAATGAAAGTACTTATCTTCTGAACCTAATCTCAGTCCTATAGTATTGACTTGCTGACCTATTTCTGCTATGATTTAAGTATCAATCTGGCCAAAATAGCCTAGAAGGAGCGAGACCGTGCAGAGCCGAACCATCGTGGTCAACGGCACACGAATTCGGTGCCTTTTAGGAGGTAGTGAGTTCAACCCAGTAGTTGTCCTTTTGCACGGATGGGCGATGGCCTCGTCCGTCTACAAGCACTTAGGAGATCTACTGTCGGAAGGGCACTTTGTCATCATTCCTGACCTACCTGGTTTTGGAAGAAGTGACAAAGTATCGCCAGTACAGTTCGAGAAGTTTGCAGCGATTCTCGATGACCTGCTAGAACAATTGGGTCTTTCAAAAGTCTCTCTGGTCGCTCACTCAATGGGCGGTGCAGTAGCGATTAAGATGGCTCAGAAGTTCCCCAAGCGGGTCGAGAAGGTTATTCTGGTAGATAGTATGGGTGAGATGGTTAACCGAGGCTTAATCGGTTGGGCAATTGCCGCCATCTACAAAACACTCCGCAGTCTATCAGTAGATCACCTTCGAGCTGTTACTAGGGTTGTTACCATCTGTGCCTTGAACTGTTTGAAACGTCCCTTGTGGATGTGGCAGACGTTCAGGCTAACGATTGGAACAGACCTGGTAGCGGTACTCAAAACTGTCAAAACCGAGACACACTTGGTATGGGCAGATAAAGATGAGTACTTCCCTTCCTGTCAGAGAATGGCTTCGGCAATCAACACCCAGCCGATTATCATTCCAAAAGCAGGACACGATTGGATAATTCTAGAGCCAGTTGCCGCAGCACAGATAATTAAGCAACTACTCTAGCGTCTTCTATCTTATGGACTAGAAAACCATAAGGGAGTTCTTACGAAAAGAACTAAGTTTCCCAATCAAAAACCTCTAATGTCCAGCTGACCGTAAGGTCGAGGAGGAAACTGTAATGACCGAAGCACTTATTCTTGCGGCTCTAAGCATCTCACCAGCTGGACCCGTGATCGGTACAGCGGAGTTCGTTAGCGGAATAGCCTGGATCATATTGTGGTTCTCAGCCGTCACTCTGGTAACTTCTGGTCGGGGTGATAAAGGGTGGATATCCTTCCAATCTGGGTGGGTAGCGATGCTAGTCTTTTTGGTCCTTGCGATCGTTCAGGTTGCCCAAAGTTAGCCGAACCTAAAATCGAAGAATGAAGCAAGTTGAGTAGGGGTAATTCTGTGGCCACTCCTTAAGATCAAAGCAATTTGATCAAGGCCATTTCCCCGAATTAATCTAAGTTAGGTTAATTTAGGACAACAAACTAGCTGAAAGGCTAGTTTTTTGTTGGTTAAAATTGATTATTTTGAAGCTAAAACCGTGGAGCGCGAGAAGGGGTTCGAACCCTCGACCTCTTCCTTGGCAAGGAAGCGTTCTACCGCTGAACTACTCGCGCTAGCGAGATCTATTAAATTGAGCTGAACATTAGCTCCGATCAGATCGGAGCGCAGAGCGCGAAGCGATCAACTCGCGCGTAAGTGGTGGCAAATATACCCCAAATAGCCTTGATAGTCAACTTCTAGTAAGGATCGCTTGCATTTTTAATTTTAAAGGAGTAATTTGTAGCCATGAGCCTTATTAAAGCCTTATATATCGTTGCAATCGGACTTTTGCTTGCTGCTTTTATTGGCTTTGGTATTGAAACCTTTTACCCCACCCCCAAAGCACCCGAGTATCCAACTGGTATGGACTATAAAGCAGATGGTGGACCAACTGCTGAAACCAAGGCAAAACAAGAAGAGTTTGACCAAAAGCAAAAAGATTACGAACCTAGAATCAGCAAGTACAACCAAAATGTTGCTGTAATTGCGATTATTTTGGCAGTATTGCTACTAACGGCCTCGCTTTTAGGATTGGGTAAAGTCGAAGTAGTGGGTGACGCTGTAACACTTGGAGGTGTCTTTACACTTTTTTACGGGATCATCAGAGCGATCTCCTCGCAAGAAAATGTTTTTCGTTTTGTGGCCGTGGGAATAGCACTGGTAATAGTAGTCGGTCTCAGCTATTGGCGTTTTTTGAAAGGTTCCAAACTACTTAAAATTAAGTAGAGCTAATCTTCCCAGTGACCGCTAGTTAGTCTATTTCTTAACCTACGCAATTTTTCCGTATTTCGATAAAGCAAATATTTTGGTGACAAAGGCAAATCTTGAGCTCGAAGATAGGTAAATTTGTGACCGCCAAAACCCCGTTTGAACAAACTAAACCCATACCAAGGGTGTCCAGGATAAAAATTCTTGTCTTTGACTACTCCCCAAAAGTTATAGTATTTCATTCCCCTTCTTTTAGCTTCGCGAATTGCTTCCCATTGCAGGCTGTAACCGACTGATTGACCCTCCACCGCAACTGAAGCGCCGTGCAGATAGCTTGCCATTTCGCCATAAAAGCTGATCAATGCCATTGACTGGATGCTGCCAGCTTTCACGGCTTTGAAAAGGCGCATTTCGTTGTCTTTCGAGAGGATTTCAAACTGTTTTAGATAGTATTCCTTTGGGTGATTGACGAAATTTTTTCGGGCAGAAGTCGCAAACAACATTTCCACAAATTTCTCTGCGTCGCTGTATTGGTCACTGATTTCGACAGTTACTCCTTGCTTCGCCTCATTGCGGACTAAATAGCGGGTAGTCTTGCGCATATCCGCAAGTAATTCCTCTTCGGATTTGCTTAGGTCAACCAACCATGCGTCCTCAACTTGGGTAAAGGTCACTGCGCGTTGAAAACCTAAATCGCTAAATAGTTTCTGGTTTTCCGTAGTCTCCTCTAGCGAAGGCTCAATCTTGATAAAAATACTGTTGTTTTCTTGGGCCACTACGAGTAAATGTGAAGTAAGAGCTTGCAACAACTCAGAAGTAAAGTTTTTGACAACCGGACCACGAGGGATATAAAGGTAGTTTCCCAACCTGGTTGGTTGGACTAGAACGAGTGCAATCCCCACAAGGTCCTCGCCACTGTAAATACCCAAGCGAATTATTTTTTTACCAATTTGTTGGTTGAACTCCCCCCAATTGTAGCTTTGGAGAAAGTTGTTTGGGGAAGTTGAAAGCGAAAAAACTTCCCAAACCATTTTGTCGCTTATTTCACGTATCTGAAAGCTCATTGCTAAAATTGTTTCATGTTTGGGGAAAAGAGTAAAGGATTTGGATCCGGGGCTAGGACATGGAGTTTTCGCGTTGCGAAAAGCGAACCTATATCTGGCTGCGGGACAGGGATTCGAACCCCGATAAGCAGATCCAGATTCTGCTGTCCTACCGTTAGACGATCCCGCAACAAAAAATAACTGTCCTGTCCGCCAGCTGGCGGATTGGATGCTAAAAGCATCTGCCCGCTAGACGATCCCGGAATGTTCTGGCATTTTAGCAAATCTGGCTTGGATTCTCAATTACAAACAAAAAGACCGCCTTGCAGCGGTCTTTTTTTGAATTCGTTTTTAGTTTATCTTGTTGCTTCAATACCTAATCCTTCACCTCCCGCAACCGCAACTTTGATTCGATTACCTGGAAGTCTGGTGATCCGATACTTTGTGTCGTAGGCCGCTGCACAAGAGCTGAAACTTCCGCCAGTATCAAATGGGAGAGAAGCTATGTAGGTTGGCACAATATCGCTACAAATAACCGCCTCTACATTGCCAACGCTATCGTCTGTTTTTATATCAGCAACTTGACTCTCAGGTATTGTACCTAAGTTTCCCGGTAGGTTTCCTTCTTTAACGTAAAACTGATTAACGGCGTTGAGAATTTGCAAAACGTCATTTTTTCGCTTTACATTACGGGCGTCCTTGGAATTTTCTGTTGGGTTGATTGCTACTAAGACAATGGTAGCGAGAATGGTCAATAAGGCAATGACGACGATTACTTCGATTAATGTAAACCCTGATTGAGTTTTAATTTTGGACAGCATAATTACTTTCTCCCGACTATAATAATAATATCGAATTGATCATTTTCTTTTAAAAGATCGCCTCTAATTACAGAATATCGCTCTGAAAGAGTACTTGTCAAGTCTGTTAGTATCGCCTCTTTACTTGCCTTATACTGAAGCACCGTTTGTTCGTAATTGGTTGTTGGGGCGTTACCGACAGCAGGTACATTGTAACCTCTGGAAACGAGAAAAACTTTGGTTTGGTTGGCAAGTCCTTTAGTACCAGTACCGTTGAGAACCTCAATCGTGTAGTCTTGTTTATTTATAATCGGGACAGGTGGTTGAGACTTTGGTTCTTCCACAGGTTCTTCTACGATTTTAGCCGAAGGTGTACTTGCAGGTTTTTCCGCTTTTTGATCTACAGGGGTCTTTATCTCATTATCTTGCTTTTTTGAAAATAAATTTTCGCGAATAAAGCCAACTGCGAATATAAGTAAGATTATTCCTAAAAGTACAGCCACAACTTTTACAAAGGAATGAAGATTAAGCGGCTCTCTATTTTTTTTGTGGGCCTCTACAATACTTCCTGTAAATTTCTTACCCGTGAAATTCAATTCGTTATAAGTGCCAATACTTAAAAATAAGTTTTTATAATAGTTGATTAAATCACTGGTTTCTTCAGCCTTAAACCGAGGCAACAAGTCAACTACCTCAACGTTAAGTTTTTCTTCAGCAAGATAAATTTTTACTATTTGCGCTTCACTACCGACAACAAAAACATTGTGTAAAGAAATTTGTTCTTTGTTGTGGTTGGTAAACGCCACTTTAACCAAATTCTTAAAAGTTTTTACAATTAATTCCTTGGAACTTTCAAGCGTCGTGGTCAACTTAAGGGAAGCTGAAAAAACAATGGTTTGATTGATTACTTGTGCAAATTGCAAACTCTGGTCCTCGATTAAAACAAAGAGATAGGATTCAGCTTCTTTAGCAAGCATATTTAGACAAGCTAATGGAATTGGTGACATACTCACAAGTTCAAAACCACTATTTTCGAAAATTGAGACAAAATCTCGAAGCAGTAAAAATTTGGTGCTGACAATCTGCGTGCTGTTTTTAACTCTTTGTAGGTACTTTACACATGCCTCCTGTAAAGAAAAGGGTAGGTTTATGGTTAGAAACTTAGAAATTGTTTCCTGTTTCCCTACGATACTATCGGAAAGATCAAGTTTGTGAAAAAAAACTTCTTGTTCGTTGATTCCAAAAATAATTTTTCTAGTTTTCAGGTTAGATTTATTTCTAAGCAAGAAACCGCGTACTTCTTCCTTAAAACGAACGAGATCAGCGATTTTTTCGTCAAAGACTACCCCCTCGGGGAGAGTTTTTTGATCTGTAAAAATAACTTTCGGTTTTTTAAAAGCCAGATCAATTACGACTGCTTTGAGGGCAAGATCTGAAAACGTTAAAAAGATAAACTTTTTGCTTGAAAGCAACATAAATTAAATTGTACCATCCTTCACGGGAGCTCTTTCCAACAACAATAAGTGACTTTTGAATTTGCAATTGTGGCTTGAACCTGTATCTTTTTAACAATAGTATCGTTTGTACTTGTAATCGATACCGTACAGAGTGACCCAACTAGATTGTAGGAAACTTTTACTGTCGAGGTATCGATTGTTAAAGTGTCTTCGGGATTTCCACAGCTATTTGGTGCACGAACCAGTCTTAGTAAAGCGTATTCTGCGCCGGATTCTGCTCCGTAATAAGCTGACTGGGAGGTTTCAGTCAAAAAGTTGTTCTTTGCTAAAGTAACCGCCGTAAGAGTGACTCCTGTGAGAATCGTGATCGACAGAGCGATTGCGAAAATTAAAATAATTAAAGCTTGTCCGGACTCATTCTTTCTCATCTTGTCGTCACCACAATTTCGTAATTTTTGGTTTGGTTTCCTTGTTGGGTGGCTTTTACGTCAGTCAAAGCAAAATTAATCTTAACTGACAATTTCCCGCCGACAGATCCTAAAGCTTGAAAAGAAAGATTACTAACATTGGTCAGGTCTGTATTCAGATTGGCTGAAGTTGTCGTTACCCCAACTGTTTTTTGATAAAGTAAGTTACTTCCCGATAGACTAAAGGTATGAGTTTCTGAACCACTTGTCAGAGTCAGGCTAGTTGTAGCTGGGCCAGCGAGTACAGGAGTTGTAATCGTATCTGAGTTGCGAATCTCGTAATTTAATCGAGAGGTTATAAATCCAGCGTCAATAAGCAAACCCGACTGACTCTCCGACTCTGTTTTTAAAGATCCGCTAGTAATCAAAAGATCAACCACGACAAAAATAATTATCGAAAAAAGTGCAATGTAAAGAATTACTTCTATTAGACTTGTTCCTCTCTGTGAGTGCTTTTTAATAAATTTATTCATGGCGAATAGTTAATATTGACATCGCTTAAAGTTGGAGTTAACTGACCATCACTAGTAAAAAAGGCTTTGTAGCGCAAGTACCTTCCACTTATCCTGTTTAAAGGGATTGGCCCTGGAGCCGTAAAAAAAGACCCTAAAATACCATCCGCTCCGAAATAATCCCATGGCCCACTGGAATTATTGCTTGTAGCAACCTGAAGTGCGAGAGTAGTATTTGCGGTTTTAAGTTCTGTCCAGGTAATATTATTGAAAGCAGCATTGTCAACTCCGGTATCAAAACTTGTTAATAATGAGTGGGATGTAAAGTCGCCGGAAGTAGAATAAGTAGAGCTAGCTTGAGTTGTAAAATAAAAGCCTGCGATATCCATATTGGAGTTTGTATCTGTCCAAGTTGAGCCCGAATTACCACTTGCGGTATAAACAGAATTTATTCCGTCATAAGTAATGGAGTCGTACTCTGGTAACTTTGTACCAGTAATTCTATAAATATGATAATAGTTTGTAAGGTTGGAAAGCGGTGATTTCAAGAAAATCCTATAAGTGTGCCCATCCGTCAACACTTGCGACGTCAAAAAAGTATATTTTTTATAAGTAAAAGTCGTATCGACTGTATTACGTGTAGCTAAAGTAACCCCTTCAACCATTTTTATTATGTTGTTGGTAGTAACATCCCACAGATCCAGGTATAAATCATCCAACGGTACTGTATTACTGTTCCTGGCAACAAAAAAAGAAATTTCAGTGACAATTTTGTCACCCCCGCTAACAGTAAATTTCTCGCCGATCCTAGAACTACTTGAAATTCTCGAAAGTGTGAAATTAATAAATGGATTACCCTCATAGGTTGAATCAGAATAATCCAGTTCGTAAATAGGCTGTTGATTCAGAACTAACCAAGGAGCGGCGGCACCGGCTTTGAATAAAGTATTGGAATTGAGATCAATCGCCTGTGTTTTTGGTATTAAATAATTAAGTGGGGTTGTACTGCCAACATTAATATATCTATTCGAAGCCGGTGTTCCGAAGGGCTCAACAACCAAATGATAAACTGTTCCAACCGTAACATTAACTGGAGTCCCTAAAGGTACTGTATTCCAACCAATAGAGTTAGTGGGAAAGATTCTGGCTCCCAAAAATACACCTGAAGGTAATCCAGCCGAATCAGATTGCAAACTGTAGCGGTATGATCTACTATTTTGTGACTCTCTTAAATAAACCCGGACTGCAATAACGGGTTTTGTTGCTTGGGCAGTAAACTTTATTGAGGTTTTGTGACCGAGTGTTGTCATTCGCCCAACCGACGATTGCGCTAGAACCTGAAACTTGTTGCCATAATCAACACCTGCAGTGGGATTTGATGAAAGTTCAACTGCACCTGCAACACCGCTTCCCCCGGAAGTAACAACCGTATTTGTCCTTGCACCTGAGTTAAAGTCTGCTTGGTTAGTTTGTGTCCAAACAGTGTTATTGAAATTTCTGGTCAAATATAGGCTCGAACTGATCGACTGGTTTCCAAGAAAAGACCAACTGACCGTGGCAGTAATTTTTTTAGTCGCAGGATCAGTGATCGAACCAGGAAAAGAACAATCGACAGGTAACGATGTTGCCTGCAAGCGACAAACATTGGCAACAGTAAATCCGTGGGTAAGATTGTTTTCAAATATCGTACCGGGTTTAACTTCCCAAATGTTTAAGTTTTGCTCGACGTGATAAGTTCCGGTTGTAGAAAAGCTACTCCAGCTAGTTTCTTTAATTGAACGCAGAGCCTCGACCTCCTTTTGAAGCAATAATTTAGCCTTCGTACTAGTACTTGTACGGTTAAGAGCTTCTCGGACTGAAATAATTCCCAGTACAAAAGTAGTCAAGAAGAAACTCGCGATTGAGATTGCTAGAATTAACTCGATTAGGGCTTGTCCATGGTTATCAGCAACCACCGTTTTGCGCATTTATAACTCCAAGAAAATTAGTAGTAAGTAGAATTCGATTATTTAGGGTATCTGCTAGACAAAGGTTATTTTTTGTTTGATCGAAATTTTGCACCTCTCCGGCAAGCTTTGAAAAAACAATATTGTTACAGTCGTTGGGACTAGAAGGACAAGGTAAATTCGGGTTAATTGAAAGTCCAGTGGGGACAGCCACTGAAAAATTGTTTGTATCGGCTGGATTGAAAACCGTTCCTCTAAAGATAGTGTAACTATTTACACTAAAATGAACTCCAAACTCGCTAGCGGTTGGTTGTCCGAAAGTTTCTGAGTGCATGGCTTTGGTTTGAGCGTCTTTTAGGTTGGCTGTTATGTCCTTTGCCAAACTATTCACTTCTTCTCGAGCCAAGGGATTGAAAAGGTTAGGTGTCAATAAAGACAAGATTACAACGAAAAATGATACTACCAAAAGAATTTCGATCAGAGAAAAACCATTTTCTGAATGGGCAGTAAGTTTTTCCATACTACTGACGATTGATTGAACCGATACCTTGATAGATAGGCAAAACAACGGAGACAAGCACCAGTGCAACCATAACTGCGATAAATATAATCAGTACGGGTTCAATAATTACAGTTAAATTTTTTATTATCTCGGTGAATTTGTGCTCATAAAATTCCGCAATGTCGGTTAAGGATTTATCTAGTTTTCCACTCTCCTCCCCAACACCAATAACACGCCGCAGTAACGACGGGAAGCTTTTTGAAGATGTTTTCATACCTTTTGCTAATGACGACCCTTCAGTTAGCTGGATAATAACTCTTTCAAGCTCGCCACGTAATTTTTCTGAAGCTACAACATTTTTCGAGATTTCTAAAGCATTGATAATCGGAACACCGGCACTCAAAAGCAACCCGGTGGTCTGGGCGAAACTCGAAAAATCCCTCAGCCGAATAAGATTGGAGATCCCAGGTAGGCTAAATAGAAAATTCAAAAAAACTTTTTTAATTCTACGGATTTTGAGAAGAAGGTATAACAAAAAGACGAAAACGGCTATAACTACAATAAATGTTTCCTTATTGTCACCAAACCAAAGAGCCATTTTTAGGATTGTGGAGGAGTAAACTGGCAGATTTAATCGCAAATCAAAAAAGACCTGAGCAACCTTTGGTAATGAATACCCAAAGACCAAAAAAGCGACCAAAAACAAAACAGTGATAATTATTGCGGGATAAAAAAGGGCTGATTTGATATCCCCTTTAGTTTCAATATTTTTCTTCAGGTTTTTCGCAGCACTTTGTAAGACAGAATCCAGCTTTCCACTAGCCTCACCAGATTTGACAATACTTAGGAAAACCGGGTCGAAACTCTCAGGAAAACGTCCAAAGCTTTCAGAAAGTGACTTTCCGTTATTTATCTCCTCAGTGATTGTTTTGACTACCTTTTTGGTTTTTATGCTGCTGGTATCTTCGTCAATTGAGCTCAGAGCTTCAGTTATCGGAATACCTGAGGCAAGCATAGTCGCAAGACTTTCGAGTACGAACAAATTCTCAGCATCTGTGAGTTTAATATTTTTTGCTTTAGAAAAAAAAGTTGGCAGTTTCATACTTTATTCCCTAACCGCTCCGAAAATTTCCTCAACTGTTGTCTGACCAGCCTGCACTTTACCTAAACCATCAAGCAGCATTCGACTGAAACCTTCCTTTTTTGCCTCGGCCTCGATTTCATTTATTGGAGCTTTAGAATAAATTAGTTCTTTAATTTTTTCGTCAATTTTTAAGACCTCAAAAATCCCAATTCTGCCGTGGAAACCTTCGTTATTACAGACTTTGCACCCTTTGCCACGGTGTTGTTTTGCCGATCTCAGAAAACTCTCAGGAATTTCATCGCCAAATTCGGTTTTTAACAGTTTGAGCATATCCGGTTTGATATCCTCGACCACCAAACAACTTTGGCAATTGCGCGAAACCAACCTCTGAGCGATAACCAAACTCAGACTTGATCCGATTAGATAAGGCTGGGCACCAAGATCGATCAACCTTGGTATCGCTCCAATGGCGTCGTTTGTGTGTAAAGTCGAGAGTACCAAATGTCCGGTTAAAGCCGAGTGAATAGCAATTTCGGCTGTTTCTTGATCACGAATCTCTCCGACAAGAATAATGTCTGGGTCATGACGTAAAATCGACCGCAAACCATTGGCAAAAGTTAACCCAGCTGCTGGATTAACTTGTGTTTGGTTGACCCGTGCCAAACCGTACTCGATTGGGTCTTCGATTGTACAAATATTGACCTCGGCAGTATTTAAAATTGTCATTATATTGTACAAAGTTGTTGTTTTCCCACTCCCGGTCGGTCCAGTCGAAAGAATCATGCCGTGAGGTTTGCTCAGCTCTTCTTCAATTTTCTGCAAATTGGAACCAGATAAACCTAAGCCCTCAAGGGTCTTGGGTCGAGCTGCAGACGAAAGTAAACGCAACACCGCATCTTCGCCATGATAGGTTGGTAGAATTGAGACTCGGACTGAGATCTCGTCTACCCGGTGTTTAAAACGAAAACGCCCGTCCTGAGGTATGCGATGTTCGTCGGTACGCAAATTTGCTAGTATTTTTATACGAGTTATCAAACCAGATTGAATTTTGTCAGGTAAATCAAGCACGTCTTTGAGTTTCCCATCCACCCGGAAACGTACTACAAGACGGTCTCCAACGTTCTCGATATGTATATCGGAAGCTTGTTCACTGGCAGCATAATCAAGCAGAGCGTCTAAAATTTTGACGACCGGCAAATCTTGGGCACTGAGAATTACCATTTTTTCAGCTTGAGAAACATTTTCAGAAATCGCCTTTTCAAAATCCAACTGGATATCCTTCCGATATTGGTCCAAGCCTTCATCCAAAACTGCGGGTAAGCTAAAATATGTTTCTACCAAAAAAGCGGTTTTCTTCTTAATGAATTCTATTGTTTCGATATCATCTGGGTTTTCCATTGCAAGAAACAGCGTCTTATCGTGTTTATCAAATATTAAGATTCTTTTTTCGCTAGCAAATTTTTCATCTATAAGATTTAGGATTTCATCGGGGATTATTTTGTTGCGCAAGTCAACATATGGGTACCCAAGAGTTTCAGCTAGAATTTGGCCCAAAAATTTCTCAACTAAAATTCCCCTTTCGATCAAGACATCAACCAAAGATCGGTTTTGATCGTGGGCAATTTTTTCCGCCTGCTTCAAGTCGTCATTTGTGACAAAACCGGATTTAATAACGGAATCTTTTATCTCTTGATTTGATAATTTCATTTAATTTATGTATTTTCTGACTATTTCAACAATCTGCTCTGGTGTTACATTAGTTTTTACAACGGTTTCTTTTACTCCCAATTTCATCGCTTCATTAACTTCCTCTGATCCAGTATTGAGGTTGGTCAAAACAAGCACTGGTGTGTCTTTCAACTCCTCTTCCGCTCTAAGTTTACTCAAAAGCTCTACTCCCCCCATTTTTGGCATCATTAAATCCAAAATTATAAGATTTGGTTTCTGTTCTTTAATTTTGCTAAAGCCTTCTTCGCCGTTAAATGCAACTTCAAGATCAATCCCCTCACGGGCAAATTTCTTTTGGTACATTTTTACAAACAGTTCATCATCCTCAACTAAAAAAACTTTACTCATTTTTCCCTCCTTTAGTTTTAAAATAAACTTGCTTAAGATTTTGAAGCACTGCTGTATCCTCGGCAACTTTTTTTGCCGCTGCACTTGCAGAAATTGGTAGTGAAAGACAAAATGTCGAACCTTTTCCCGGTTCACTTCTGTCCAACCAAAGTTTACCGCCGTGGTGCTCGATAAATTTCTTTGAGATATAAAGCCCAAGACCGCTTCCGGTGGACATTGTCGCTACAGTTGGGTCAGCTGGTTTGGTAAATTTTTTAAACAACTCTTCCTTTTTTTCCTCCGGCATTCCAGTACCAGTATCAGTAACGGAAATCACAACAAACTCACCTTCCCGTTTAAAACTGATTGTGATTGAGCCTTGTTCTGTAAATTTTAAGGCATTGGTAACTAAATTGATTAAAACCTGGGAAATTTTGTCCTGGTCACCTTGAACTTTTGGGATATCGGGACTGTCAACTACAACTATTCTAACACCGTTTTGATCAGCAACTAGATTTAATGAGGCCTCGAGCAGATGCGCCACGTTTACAATATCAAGTTCGGGAAGTAGATTAAAATATATGACTCCAGCTTCAATTCTAGAAATATCAAGCAGTTCATTAACCATTCTAATTTGCCGTCCCACTACAACCATTACATCCTTTAGGTCATCTCTTACCTCATCGTTAATATCCCCATCATCACCAGCCAAAATCATGCTAATTGTTCCTTTGAGTATTGCCATAGGATTGCGTAATTCGTGGCTAGCAATTGAAATAAACTCATCTTTAGCTTTATCAAGTTGATGTAGCCGTAAGTTTGCATGCGTCAATTCACGGATCGCCTGGTTGTAGGCTTCGGGTGTTGGAGGAGCTGGATTTGAGTTAGGATTTTTTTCCACAGTTATAGTTTTTCTTTACTCAAGTCTAGCCTAGAATTAAGCTTTAAGTCAAGAAATTTACGTTCAATAGATAGATTCAAGTGAATTACGTTTTATTCTGCCTAAATACTAGACATAGGTAATATACTATTGATAGTGACAGCAATAGTAATCAGCACTAACAAATTAACAAAGTACTACGGTAAAAACCTCGGGATTGAAAATCTTAGCTTGAAGGTTAATGAAGGTGAAATATTTGGTTTTCTTGGTCCTAACGGCGCCGGCAAATCTACAACAATCAAATTACTCTTAAATTTTATCAAACCGACTTCCGGAACTGCGAGTGTTTTCGGCATCAATCCAGAAACAAACGTGCTTGAAATAAATAAAAATATTGGCTACTTGCCTGGAGAGGTTCATATGTATGACCAACTCACTGGAGAGGGCCACCTGAAATTTCAGGCGGAATTGCACAACGATGTGGACTGGAAATATGTAGAAGGTTTGAAAAAAAGACTACAGGCAGAATTTAAAAAGCCAATAAAAGCTCTTTCACATGGGAATAAACAAAAGATTGCCCTGATCGGAGCCTTGATGAACCAGCCCAAGCTTTTGATATTGGACGAGCCTACTACCGGACTAGACCCACTGATCCAGCAAGAGTTTTACAAAATTCTTGACGAGGTAAACAAAGCTGGGACAACAATTTTCATCTCCTCCCACATACTCCCAGAAGTAGAAAGAGTTTGTGACCGGGTTGCAATAATTCGCGATGGCAAACTGGTGCTGACTGAAGAAATAAACACGCTGAAAAACAAAGCCACTCGACCAGTAGAGGTATTTTTTGTAACCAAACCGATTAAAGAGGATTTTGACGAAATTCCAGAAATTTCAGATCTGTCAATTGAAGGTAATATCCTGCGTTGTATCATCCAAGGTTCATACGATAAATTTCTGAAAGCTGTGGCAAAATACGAAGTTTCAAACTTAATCACTCAAGAACCAAACCTCGAAAAGATATTTTTGGATTATTACAAAGGAGATAAGTAAATGCCAAAGATTTTAATCCAATCTCTCAAAATACAAAGAAAATCCTTTATTTTCTGGACAATTGGCCTACTGTTTTTGATAGCTCTTTACATGGTTCTTTATCCAAGTATCAAAGATAGCGCTGCGGAACTAAATGCCTATATGGACAAGATGCCTGAAGCTCTCAAATCGGCTTTCATCGAAGAAGGTCTAGACTACGCCAGTCCTCTTGGTTATGTCAGTAGCGAGATTTACACCCAAATGTTACCAATCTTGTTTCTTTTCTTTACGATAGCCTCTGGAAGTGCAGCTATTGCTGGGGAGGAGGAAAAAGGAACTCTGGACATTGTGCTTTCCACTCCAGTACGACGTAGTCGATTTTTACTGGAAAAATTTGGAAGTTTGGTAATTAGCCTCGGGTATCTTTCTGTAGTAATTGTGTTAGCTATCTTTTTTGGTTCTAAGTTTGTTGATCTGAAAGTAACACTGTCACAGCTAGCCTCAGGAACATTTATGCTATTTTTACTCAGCTTAAACTTTGGTGCAATTGCTTTGTTTATCGGCAGTGTTACAGGTAACCGCGGTCTAGCGGTTGGTCTGACAACTGCTTTTGCAGTCCTATCTTTTTTTGTAAGTGCTTTTTCCTCACTTGTAAAAACTTTGGACAAGTTAAAAGACTTTTCACCTTTTTATCACTACAGCAACACAAACGCATTAGTAAATGGCGTTGATTGGGCAAGTGCCTCACTCTTGATCTGGGTGACGCTTAGTTTGGTCGCACTGAGTATTGCTGCTTTTGCACGTCGCGATTTAAACGTCTAATTAAATATAGGAAGACGTATAAATCGAAATTTATATCGGAATTAATTAAGAAATTATGAAAAAAGTCTACATAATCCATGGTTGGGAGGGTTTTCCCGAAGAAGGCTGGTTCTCCTGGCTACGCAACAAACTAATTCAGGAAGGTTTCCAGGTCGTTGTTCCAGCGATGCCGGATTCGGACAAACCGACACTTGAGAAATGGCTTCCTTTTTTGAAAGATTTGGTAAAAGAGGTTGATTCAAACACATATTTTGTCGGTCATAGTTTGGGCTGCATAACAATTCTTCGCTTCCTAGGAAGCTTAAAAGAAGTACAAACTGTTGGTGGTGCTGTTCTAGTTGGTGGGTTTGGTCATAACCTCGAATACGACGGCTATAAAGGTGAACTCGATAGCTTTTTCAAGGAGGAGGTTGCTTGGGAAAAGATCAGAAGGAACTGCAAAAAGTTCGTAGCGATTCACTCGGACAACGATCCTTTTGTTCCTCTCAAACACAACCAAATCTTTGTCGAAAAATTAGGGGCGGAATCTATAATCGAGCACAACAAGTTTCATTTCAGCGGCGATGATGGGATCAACGAACTCCCAAGCGCTCTTGAAGCAATTTTACAGATTTCTAACCAAAAGATCTAATCAAATTTACTACTTTTTCAACCTCAGTATCTGTCATACCCAAGTAATTTGGTAAATTCAGAGTTTGTGCTGCCACCTGCTCTGCCACCGGACAGCTCCCAGAGCGATATCCCAACCGAGCTAGATGAACTCCTTCTGGATAAACAACACTGTTGTACCAAGTACCAAGGGCCAGTTTTCTTTTCTTAGCTTCTTCCAAGATTAGAATGGCTTTTGGATGGAGACCGACGACCCGCAAGTACACACCTTCATGTGGTCCAATCAGCTTTACTGTTGAACTTGCAAGTTTTTGAAAATATTTTTCGGCGATTTCTTTGCGTTTATTGTTATAACTATCTATTTTTTCAAACTCCTGCAGAGCCAACTTGGCTAAGATATCCGGCATTTTACTTGGATACCAAGAAGGTTTTAAACCTGACAATTCTTTTTGGCTAGTGACGACGTTGATACTGTCGAATTGATAGAGATACCTTATAAAAATACCTCCCCATTTTTTGGGATGAATTCGGCGGAAAAGTAAGCGCCAGGAAAAATAATTGGCAACCTCTTGTAGTACTTTTCTTTTGGGTAAATCCTTAAGATCATAGGTCAGCCTTTCAGCTTTTTCCTCTAACGCATGGTCGTTTACGATCAAAGCGCCTCCGGAGAGGCTGCTGATAACCTTTTCTCTACCAAAAGAAAGTATGGCCAGGTCGCCAAATGTTCCCAGAAGCTTACTGTCCACCTTTGCTCCCAAACTGTGAGCACAGTCTTCAATCACTTTGAGTTTGTACTGCTCAGCAATTTTAAGAATTTCCCGAATTCTGGCGGGGTTTCCGAAGGTGTGTTGAACAATTATTGCTTTAGAATTTGCAGTAATTTTTGATTTTAAATCCTGCAAATCCATATTCAGTGTCTCTGCATCAATATCGACATAAACTGGAACGGCTCCAGACCAAAGAACTGGGTTCGGAACCGCATTGCAGGTGTAGGCCTGTATCAAAACTTCATCCCCATGACCAATACCTAAGGTTTTCAAAGCAAGGTAAATTGCACTACGGCCGGAGTTGACCACGAAAACTTTGGCATTGAAATATTGACCCAATTTTTCCTGAAGTGCGAGCACAGTATTACCAGAAACAAAGCTTTCTCTTTGCAGTAAACCTTTCAGTAATAGTTTTGGAGTTGTAGACATAAAGATTTTGGTGGGCGAGGAGGGACAACTCGCTCATTCGCCTTCAGCGAAAGCCTAACTCCCCTAATAAATTTGGTGCGGGCGGTGAGACTCGAACTCACAAGACCTTACGGCCAATGGATTTTAAGTCCATCGCGTATACCATTCCGCCACGCCCGCTAGGTGACTTGGAGATTATACAAAATGAAGGGGAATTCTGCTAGCCAGAAAGCTCACGACAATTGCAAAAGTTTAGTTTAAAAGCCTGCGGGAAAGACGATAAAGAACCAATCCTACCAAAGCTAAACCAACGAAAACTAGGTTGTTTTCTGGTCCAGTACTTGGGAGGCTTGGGTTTGTGGTAGTAGTACCTTGGGTTGAACCGGATTCATCTCTAGCCTCTTGGGTCGTTGTGGTTTCATCTTTCTTCGGTGGGCTTCCAACTTTGATTTTTGTTTTTTGGGACTCATCTCCAGCGAGATAAAGTTCAGCTTCAGTATTTTCGGAAAGTGTGAGCTCTCTAGAAGAAGACTTCGCATCGACCTCAACAAGAGTAGTCTTGTCGCTTGATTTTTTGATCGTTTGGTTTTTATCTGTATTGTTTTGAATTCGGAAAACTTCTTTATTATCGACACTATAGTTATTGAGGGCAAATTTGCCATCTTTATTGATTGTAACTACTGCGACTGAGTTGTTTCCATTGGCAAGAAAACGGTAAATAAGAACACCAGCCCCAACAACCACAACCAAAAAGAGTAAGAGCCCAACAATTGAAATAGCGGTTTTTGCCATAGCGACAAGAATATAGCGCAACTTATAGTTGATTGCAAGTAGTTTATATTTTTGAGCTAGGTGGCTGTGAATCGTCCTACTATCAGATACATTAACTTCACTCTTTTGGTCGGGGTGACAGGGCTTGAACCTGCGGCCTCACGCTCCCAAAGCGCGCGCTCTACCACTGAGCTACACCCCGAAGTTAAAGTCTTTACTGGTGCCGGATCGCGGAATCGAACCACGCACGCCCTGCTCTTCAGGCAGGCGCTCTACCACTGAGCTAATCCGGCGGAATTAGTCAAAGATGCTCTTGCAACTAGCCAATATTACTTGTTTAAGTTTCATTGGTCAGTGGCAAGCTTTGCTTACGACTGAGCTAATCCGGCTTAAATTTACGTTTCGGATTTTGATTTTAGCACAAGTAGGATTACAAGAGAAGTTAAACTGCAGTTTCAGTTTTTGTTGATCTATATTTTTTATCTAGAGCAAAACGCATTATAACCATCGGAATACAAGATAATACGAAGACTCCCAAAAAAATTATTGCAGAAATACCTACTGTTTCTCCAACACCCACACTATCTGCGGCCCTATAAATCATTCTACCAATAAGCCACACAATCAAAATAGAACTCCCACCCAAAACAGCCCCTACTTTAGACGTGGTCGGGTTGATAAGCGCCTCATTATTATTTTGGTAGTTCTCTTGTTTAAGTTTCTCTTCTGGGGTCTTTACCCTTGTAAACCCAAGAGTTTTCCACCTCCTAAAAGCTTGTTTGTATGTGTAGATAGTTAGCGAAATTGCTAAATAAATTGAGAATAAATAAATAATCGTAGGTTCAAATAAACCTAAAATTGTAAAGATTGTTGCACCCATCCAAAAAATATACCTCATTTGGAAAGAGTAGCAAAAATTATGATAACTGGCAACAGTACATGGGGTGCTTGAGGGACAGAACCGTTTGCCTCGAAAAACGAACCCCTGACCTACTCAGTGTAGGAATGCTAAAGCATCCTGCGAAAATTCTGGTGGGCACCAAGGGACTCGAACCCCTGACCTACTCGGTGTAAACGAGTCGCTCTAACCAACTGAGCTAGGTGCCCAGAATTTTCTAAAACAAGACGCTCTACTTTTGTGCAAAGCACAAATGCATCATACTCCGACTGAACTAAGAACCCAGAAAATATTTTTCTAAAGCTTTAAAGTACAAACCACCATCATCAAGTTTCTGATAATTTTCCTTATTTACCCATTCATAGTTTAAATGTTCATCGCTAATAGTAACTTCACCACCAGTAAATTCACATTTGTATCCGACAAGGAAAATAGTTTTCCCTCCGTGCTTTCCACTAAGACAAACTCTGTGCCAGACAGCAAAAGGATCTCCAATTTTTATTTCCAGACCTGTCTCTTCGTTTACTTCTCGTTTTAGACTTTCCTCAAAGTCCGTTTCACCTTCCTGAATTTTTCCGCCAGGAAAATCCAATCCATTATCAGCTTCCATAACTAAGATCTTCCCATTATTGTTAATAAAAGCTTTTTGCCCAACATAAAAAAATTTGTCTTTAGCCATAATTTCTGGTGCGGATGAGAGGACTCGAACCTCCAACCCTTGCGGGACATGCACCTCAAGCATGCGCGTATACCATTCCGCCACATCCGCAAAACCTCAGTATTCTAACATATTGGTGCGGGCGAGAGGAGTCGAACCTCCACATCATTGCTGATACTGGAACCTGAATCCAGCGCGTCTACCATTCCGCCACGCCCGCAAAGAATAGCTAGTATATCATTTTTGAAGCTAAATTACGACACTATTTACTTGACGGAACTTTTGAACTATATTTTCACTATGAATCGTCCAATGGTAGCTGGTTTGATCATCAAAAACCACAAAATTCTTCTTGTTCACAACACCAAACACAATTCCTTCCGTATCGAGCCACCCGGCGGTAAAGTTGAAGAAAACGAATCTTTTCAAGCGGCGACAAACCGCGAGCTTGAGGAGGAGCTCGGAATAAAAGTTCATGTAGGTAAGCTATTCGGGACTTACCAAACAAACTCCCCCGAAGGGGACTTTAGTGTTAGCCTGTTTATTTGTGAAATTGCTTCAGGAAATCCTCAACTTTCAGAACCAGAAATAATCAGCAACTTCGGATGGTATTCTTATGAACAGCTTCTTTCTTTGAGAAAGGAAGGGAACCTTGTCCCAAATATGGTCTCGGCTCTACCAAAACTCAAAAATATCCTAAACTAGAGGAGACTTTTGTGTTAATATTTTACCAATGGATTTTGGTAAACTCGCGCTCGCACAAGCAAAAAAACATCACGGAAAAATAGAAGTTGTTTCCAAAATAAAAGTTAATTCCCGTGAAGATCTCTCGACTGCTTATACCCCTGGAGTTGCACAGGTTTCTCTTGAAGTTTCCAAAAACAAAGCCAAGGCCTATGATCTGACCATCAAGGGTAACTCTGTGGCTGTTGTCTCCGACGGCACTGCTGTTCTTGGTTTGGGTGATATCGGTCCCGAAGGCGCAATGCCGGTGATGGAGGGGAAGGCCTTACTTTTCAAAGAATTTGCTGGTATTGATGCTTACCCAATCGTTCTTAACACCAAGGAGCCGGATGAAATTGTTGCAATAGTCAAGGCAATTTCCCCTGGTTTCGCTGGAATCAACCTCGAAGATATCTCCGCACCCCGCTGTTTTGAGGTTGAAGAACGACTCCAGGATATCGGTATTCCTGTTTTTCATGATGATCAGCATGGTACTGCGATTGTTCTCTTGGCGGCTTTGTTGAACAGTCTAAAGGTAGTTAAAAAACAAATGAAGGATATCAAAGTTGTAATTGCTGGCGCAGGAGCCGCTGGTATTGCCACTGCCAAAATCCTCAAACCAGGAAAATTAGTACTAATTGACTCGAAAGGTCCTATCAACAAAAAAAGGACCGACCTTAACAAATACAAAAAACAAATTGCTGCTCTAGCCTACTATGAGAACTGCAAAGACCTGGACGAAGTTTTTAAAAATGCTGACGTTTTTATCGGTCTTTCTGGTAAAGGAAAGCTGACCGCTGCCCAGATATCCAAAATGAATAAAAAAGCCATCGTTTTCGCTCTTTCCAATCCGACTCCGGAAATACTCCCGGAGGAGGCCAAAAAAGCTGGTGCCGCAGTTGTCGCCACTGGTCGTAGCGATTACCCAAACCAAATTAACAACGTTTTGGCTTTCCCAGGAGTTTTTCGTGGGGCAATCGACAGGAAAGCACTGAGAATTACAGAAGCAATGAAACTCAAAGCCGCTGAGACTTTAGCTTCCTTCGTAAAACGCCCTACAAAAGATAAAATCTTACCTAGCCCACTCGAGAAACAAGTAGCTAAGAAAATATCCTCCGCCATTAAAAATCTTAAATAAATTTATGACAAACAATCCTTGGGAAACAGCCCAAAAACAATTAGAAACCGCTAGTGAAAAAATTAAAGTTGATCCCCTACTTCTACAAACCCTTCGTAACCATGACCGGGACATTCAGGTTTCCCTGCCCTTAAAAATGGATGATGGTGAAACCAAAATCTTTAAAGGCTACCGTTTGCAGCACAACAACATTCGTGGTCCTTACAAAGGCGGTCTTCGCTATCACCCGCAAGTCTCAGAAGACGAGGTCAAAGCACTTTCATTTTGGATGACTATGAAAAACGCCGTCATTGATGTTCCTTTTGGTGGCGGTAAAGGTGGAATTGCCGTCAACCCAAAAAAATTGTCTGAACGTGAGTTAGAAGAACTAACCCGACTTTTTACCCGCAAAATTGCAGATTTCATCGGTCCCCAAAAGGACGTTCCGGCCCCAGATGTGAACACTAACCCAAAAATAATGAATTGGATTGTTGAAGAGTACTCAAAGATAGTCGGCAAGGACACCAAAGCCGTTGTCACGGGAAAACCAATCGAGCATGGTGGTTCAGAAGGTCGCACTGAGGCAACTGGTTTGGGAGGAGTTTATAGCCTTCTAGCATCTTTAAAACAACTTGGAGTCGACAAAAAAGGCTTAACGGTTGCAATTCAAGGCTTTGGTAATGTCGGCCACTATATCGCAAGTTTTTTGGAAAAAGAAGGTTTCAGAATAGTCGCTCTCTCTGACTCGAAGGGCGGGATCTATATCCCCAACGGTATCGAAAGCATTGGCCAAATCGCCAAGTTCAAGGAAGCCAAAGGATACCTTGCTGGCTGTTATTGTGTTGGTTCCGTGTGTGATATCAACAACAGGGAAAAAGTTGGCGGGAAAGATGTTTCTTCAAACGAGCTTCTCGAACTTCCTGTAGATATCCTGATTCCAGCTGCACTGGAGAATGTAATAACGACGGAAAACGCAGCTAATATTAAAGCAAAGATAATTCTAGAAATGGCAAACGGACCAACAACCTCAGAAGCTGATGAGATTTTACATCAGAAAAATATTACGGTAATCCCGGATATTCTCGCCAACTCTGGAGGCGTGGCTGTCAGTTATTTTGAATGGTACCAAAATCTGCACAACGAACACTGGTCAAAGGAAGATGTTTTCGCAAAACTGAAGGAGAAAATGGACAAATCTGTTGGTGAAGTTTTTGAAATTCAGAAAGAGCACAAGACTACTCTTCGTGAGGCATCATATATTCTCGCTCTACAACGAATCCAAGAAGCGTTTGAAAAAATTAAATTGTAAGCTCTAATCAGCAAACATTTCTGTGAACATTTTTCCGTATTTGACTGTGTCGTAAACGCCGATTCCAATCCGAGTATATTTTGTTGAAATCCTCGCTTTTTGGTGTTCTGGGGATTGAAGAAACCGTTCATGGGCAGTAATTGCGTCTGGGGCAAAAGAGAGGTTTTCAGCAAGAGAGTTAAATTCAAGATTTTTTGCAGTTGCTCGGTCGTACGGATTTTTCCCAGTTGGATCTATATGACCAAAATAACCACCCTCAATCATAGCTTTGGAATGGTCACGAGCAATATTTGTTAGTAACGAATCAAGTTTAAGCTTCGGTAAATTCTTTTCAATTCTAGTTTGGTTTAAGGAGATTAAGAGAAGTTTTTCCGAGTCTGGATCCAAAATAGCTTTGTGGTCTGGAATCGACAAACGAACAAAACTTTCGCTGTCTTGTTTAGTTGAGGTAATAGCAATAATACCTTCACGAACCGAACGTGAAAATGCTTGTTGTAAAGGCATGCTAAATCTAGTTGTAAAGGGAAGTATAGTACCAATAATTTTTGAAGTGGACATTGCGTTTTTTATATTCGTTGATATTGGTAATATTATTATTACCGTGGAAATAAAAGCAATGATAAGGCAACTGGAAAGTAAGTTTGGTATCAAGCCGAAATAACGGTTAAACTTTGAAAGAATGAGACTCATCGGTAGTTTTCGGAAAAAATCATTAAAAAATGCCGAAAAAAGTACTTCCGAAGAAATAAAAACAAAAATAAAGGAAATCAAGTTTACCAGCTCTGATTTAAATCCAACCAGAACTATTAAAAAAGATAGAATTGGAAAAATGGAAATAGCACAAACTAAGGAAATGAAAAAACCTAGGAATTCAAAAAATTGCTCCAAAAAACCACGTTTGAATACAAACGCAGCATAAATTACAACGAAGATAATTACTAAAACATCAATCCAGTTGAAACCAAATAGCATTTATTAGATTAATTCTGACCAA
Source organism: uncultured Gammaproteobacteria bacterium (assembly GCA_964360785.1). GTDB lineage: Bacteria > Patescibacteriota > Microgenomatia > Woykebacterales > RBG-16-39-9b > DATIHF01. Next base: position 168,740 of record CAYHXX010000001.1, read on the forward strand.
AAACTAATGCCACGCCCAAGGTAATGTAATAACATTTGCAGAAGCAAGTACCGCAACTATGGCAATCACTAATGCTGTTAAAGCTATGTACAATGTTGTGTTTTTTGACAATCAACTCACCTCCTTATAAATTTGGGCTAAATTAGTGCCACGCCCAAGGTAATGTAATAATATTTGCTGCGGCAAGGACGGCTACAACTGCAAGAACCAAAGCTACAAGTGCAACCCAAAGAGCAGTATTCTTCGGCATATTAAATTGTCACCTCCTTTGGAAAACAAAAAAATAGTTGGGCAGTCATTTGTGATAAATAAATTGTCCTATTCCTTAGATACTTTGTCAATCCTAGGAGTTCCCTTTAGGTAAGCTAACAAAAAAAGTAGAGCCCTCGTTGGTTTTTGATTCAAACCAAATTTTACCTCCGTGTGCTTCAGAAATTACGCGCGAAAGATACAGACCTAAACCCAAGCCTTGGTAATCATATTGCAAAAGGTCAGTCGCGCGGTGAAATTTTTTAAAAACTAACGGTATCTCTTTTTCAGATATGCCGATTCCACTATCTTTTATACTAATTATATAGTTTTCGCTCTTTTCGCTAATCCCAACAGTAACTGAACCACCTTCCTTGTTAAATTTAATCGCATTTTCGATTAAATTATTAAAGAGTATTTTGATTTTGGTCACGTCTCCATTAGTTAAATAACTTTCCGCTGGTGTAACAAAATGAAGTGAAACTTTTTTTGCTAAAGCCTCGGGGGAATAAAAAGAAATTACCTGATTAATTATTGAGGTTAAATCTAGTTTTGATCCTGAAGAAATCTTTTTATCAGTTTCGAGTGAGACGATACTTAAAAATTCCTCGACCAAACTTTCAAGATTGGAGATTGAAACTGAGATAGCCTTATACTTGTCTTTGTAAGGTTTTGGTGCCTTCGGATCAACAATAAGCTGACTGGTATAGCCTTTTAAAACAGTTAAAGGTGTTCTAAGGTTATGGGAAGCAATAACAATAAACTCATCTTTAAGACGGTCTAGATCTTTCAGGGCCTCGATATTTTTTTGCAAAGAACTTGCCATATTGTTGACCGATTGCGACAAAGTTTCAAGCTCATCCCCAGTAAATACAGATATTCTTTCGTTTAGTTTACCTTTACTAACAAGGGACGCCCCTGAGACAATTTTTTCGATTGGGGATACAATTATTCGATCCACAGTAAATACTACAAGTAAGGTCGATAAAATCGCGACCAAAAAACTAATTCCGACAATAATCGCGATTGTATAGGCTAGACTTTCCCGAATACTGTCATAATTTACAAAAAAACGAATTGAGTACGGATGTGCTCCAAAATCATCGAAAAAAGGCTCAACTATTTCAGTAACTTCACCGAGACTATTTTTGAACTCGCTATGACTGTCGGAATTAACTGCGGTTATTATCTTTGGATCAGCAATTTTCCGTTCATTACCCTTTGAAACTGTTGAGTCATAAAGTATCTCGCCAGTGACATCAATGATTTGGAAACTTTTTACATTTTGCTCAAGCACAAGTGTCTTTTCGGCAATTTCCTCCATTTTGATATCACCTGAATCAAAATAAATTTCATAGGCGGTGGCAAGTGGTTTGACTGATAAACTAGTAAAACTTCGCGCGGAACTAAGGATGGCCTGTCTTTGATTGTTGAGTTGGTAGGTGATAAAAACGATTGAAATAAGTGTGGCTAGAAGAAATAGAATTGACAGCAACAAAATTAGAAACTTTATTTTAAGTGATTTTTTAGCAAATCTGAACAGGGGCAGGTTCATGATTTAAGCAGAATATTTAGTTGCTAGTGGTTTTAATTTCGCGACCACTTACTGACTCTAGTATGAAGTCAGTTAATATGTTTGTATTAAAGTCGTAATTATTGCGAATGATAAATGTATTGGTCACAGAATAAAGGGGGATAACCGGAACATCGGCAACAATTTCAGCAACCAAATTCTCAAGCAGTTTTTTTCGTTCCTTGGGAACAAAACTTTTATTGACCTTCTCAATTTCCTGATCCACTTTAGAACTAGAGTAACTTAAAAGATTAGAGTCGGCTTCTGTTCGAAAAATACCATCAATATACTCTCCGCCATCACTGGCCAACGGTCCGGCAATAAAGGTTGCTGCTTTTCCAGCAAACAAATCTTTAACCAGTAAACTAAAGCTTTCAACAACCTTTATATTTGTTTTAATGCCACTATCAGCTAATTCTGCAGAAATTGCCTTGGCAACTTCTTCGCGATCAGCAGTTATGTAAATATCAAACTCAAGATTGGCTGAGTTTGTATCTTTCAATAAGACCTTTGCTTTAGTGGCGTCCTTTATATTATCTTGTATTTCTGGATTGTAACCAACAATTGATTTGGTAATGAATTGATTGGCTTTTTTTCCAGAAACCGAGGCGATTTTGATTACTTTATTATTATCGATGGAAAGCTTGACTGCCTCGCGCACACTTTTCTGTAGAAGAGGATTGGGTTTACCGTTTAACTCCTTGGCAGCAAAGTTAAAAAATAGCATTACCACTCTAGGTTCGTCTTCCTTGCGAATTTGAAAATCATTACTAAGCCCTGTGTTATTTGTTTCAACTCGGGCGTAATCAATCTCTTGATTTTTTAGTGCTTTTAACAGATCATCATCAGTTTCATAAACAATGAACTTTGCTTTTTTTAGTTTTGGTTTTGTGCCCCAATAGCCACCGAACCGTTCGACTATCGCTTCTTCATCTTTTGTAAAACTTACTATCTTAAATGGTCCTGTTCCGGTTGCTTTATCCAAACCATCACGTTCGGTTTGCTTTTTTGAAAGTATATAAACGTCAGTTATACGATTCAGTAGTAATGGGTCTGGTTTATTTGTAATAATATCGACTGTTTTGTCATCAATTATCTTTACCTCTTTAACTGTTGAAACCGAGTTTGTTGATGGCCAGGCTTTTTCTTCATCTTCGGCATTTTCCAAAACTTGATCAAATGAATATTTAACATCCTCAACTGTCAAAATTTCTCCGGACTGGAATTTGATTCCGGTTCTGATAGTGAAGCGCCAGGTTGAAGTATCGGGATTGGTCCATTTAGTTGCGATTGCTGGCACAATACCGGAACTGCGAACCTTTGTAAGAGCTTCAAAGACGGAATCATTGAAGTTAGTATCGTCAATTGTGGGTGGGTTGGAACTTTTTGGATATATTCCTGACAACGATGTCCAACCCAAGTTAATTTGTTCTCTTTCTAGACCAGTCACAACTTTTTCTTCGTTTGGCTTTTCCTTTAGGAAAAAAATAAAGACAAGAAAAGCTGTGACGCCTACTACCAAGAGTAAAATAATAATTTTTGAAAAGTTAACAATTGAGAAATTTGATTTTGGAGCACTTGCTACTGAAACCTGTTGGTTATTTGTGGACAATTCTTCAGGCATTAGATAAAGTATAACAGAATTAAAAAAAAGATTACAAGAATGGTAGGGAAAATAAAATCTTCGGCTGCCGGGCTAGGGTAACACACGCATTCCGCTTTGCGGAAAGCCGAACCTATGGCTCGGGGACTTGGATTCGAACCAAGATACTGGGCTTCAAAGGCCCATGTCCTACCATTAGACGATCCCCGAATAGTTGGGGGTAGTATATCAAATTAGCTTTGGTACTGACTAGTTTAGGATTTTTCTTGGAGATTTAAACAAACAGAACCTTCATTCAAATAGAAAGCTCAGATGAGGCCAGAAAAGTAGTATTCCTCCGAACACGGAAACAAAACTCATTAAAAGTACTGATGCGGCGGCAACATCCTTTGCCACTTTGGCATCCGGCAGCATTTGCTCTTTTACTGCCAAATCTACTACGACTTCGATGACGGTATTTAAAAGTTCCGCTGTCAATACTAAACCGATTAAGATTACTAAAATTATCCATTCCCAACGAGAAAAATCTAATACCCAAGCTAACGCCAAAACCAGAAAGGCAATCAAAACCTGGATTTGGAAATTCTTTTGGGTATACAAAGCGTGGTTCAAACCAGAAAAGGCAAAGTGAAAACTTTTGACACGACTGTGATTTCTTTCCATTTAGTTTACCAACCCCATTCTTGGGATATTCATAATACGACGCAGTTCTGCTACCAGCTTCTCACTTGAAACTTCAGGTTTGCGTATAGCCTTGGTTGCCCCACTCTCCACGTATTCGCTCAGATCATCACTACGTTCATCAGCTAATACCAGAATAGGTGTGGAAGAAGCAGCGACTTTGTGAAGTGCGCGGACTTTAATCAGAAACCAAAGACCCTCTTCTCGAGGTAGGTTGACGACACAGCAAGGGAAAAACTCGTCCCCGATACGATCCAAACCATCCTTGGCAGAAAGTTCCGTCGCAACGTCGAAACCACTGTCAACCAACATCTTGGTTACATTTTCTATGGCAGCTTGTTCTGTTCCAATCAATAAGATCTTTGCCATCTGGAATTGTTTAAATAAAGCCTACCGCAAATATAGCAAAAACAGAACATTACTGAAAGTAGAGGTTTAGTCATTGGACTTGAGGTTCTAATTTGCTGTAAACTTTGTTTATATTTATGCTGGAATTGATTTTAGGTATTTATAACACAGTTCTTTATCAACCGGTCTACAACCTCGTAATTGTTCTCTACAACTTTTCTCCCGGACCAAACCTTGGCTGGGCGATTGTTATGCTTTCAATAATTGTCAGACTACTTTTGCTTCCTTTCACTCTCAAAGGCTACCACACAGACAAACTTCTCGAGCAGGCGGCAGAAAAAATACGTATAACTGAAGCAGATTTTAATCTATCTTCTAGAGAGAAACGCTCCAAAATCACACTAATTATGAAAGAAAAAGGTATCAACCCACTTTCAGAAATTTATTCCTTATTCGGACAAATAATTTTTCTGGCCGTGCTTTATCAAGTTGTCCAAAGAGGTATTACACCCGCAGGCTATAACAAACTCTATTCCTTTGTAGGCCACCCTATCGGAAACCTGGATGCCATTTTTTTTGGTATCGATGTCTCCCATGCCAGCATCATTTTTAGTCTAATTGCCGGGGGTTTACTTTTCGTCGAACAGATTTGGGAATATGAATCGAAGAAAAACATACCTGAAGCGACGTTTTCTGAACGGTGGTATCCCTTGCTTTTGCCTATACTCACGTTTATACTATTGATGTTGTTGCCAGCAACCAAAGCGGTATTTTTAATCACGTCAATCACGTTCTCGCTTGGTATACGTTTGATGTTCACTCTGGGAAAGTCTGGCAAAGAAGAAGCAAAATAAATGTTTGACTATTGTTTCCGAACAATTGCTAAAAACAAGGATCGTTAGATGTTTGACAAACTCGTTGTTGGCTTTTTTGTTGATGAAGTTGCCGGAGGATTCTTTGTAGATGTACCTCCAGGACAAATAGCCTGTGTTTACGATCGCCTAAGGGGCGTGCTTCGTCATACTTGGGGACCAGGCTTACATTTCAAACTCCCTTTTTTACAGAAAGCAAAGCTTTTTAACGCGCAAACTCTTGAGTACAGTATTCGCCCAGGTTTTGAAGCTGAAGTAAACCGCGAATTTCTTGGAGACGATCCAATCAGCGCCACCACCGCAGACGGTATAGGCATTTCGGTACTAGGAACAATTTTAATTCGTATAAACAAAGACCTTGTTGTTGGACTTTGGGAGAATATTGGAGAAGGTTTTGTTTCGAAAATAATTCGCCCAACCTCACGTTCTCGTATTCGTACAGCATTATCAGAATTTACGGTTCAACAACTCAATTCAGCTTCTCGACACGAAGCCGAAAAGAGAATCAAAGAGCAACTTGAGTTTGAACTTGGGCCAAAAGGTCTGATCGTCGAAGGTGTTCTTCTTTCAGAAATTTCCAATACCACACCAGCTCCAACTCACAACTAATTGTCCCTTACTACTTGTTCTGATATAATCGGTTCCTACTAGCGGGATTCGTATAGTGGCTAGTATGCCACCCTTCCAAGGTGGAGGCGAGGGTTCGATTCCCTTATCCCGCTCCAAACTAGGTTCTGAAAATGAAAAGACTTCTCAGTTCCCTGGCATCTAAAATCTTTGTTAAAACAGAAGAGCGGCCCTTTAGGACGCGCTCTGGTCTAATGTCTGCAAATTTAAATAGTTTCTTAGTGAAGCTATAATACTCCTCTCATCTTCGTCAAAATCCACACCTTCATCCGAAATCTTGGAGAAAATCCCGTGAGCAGCCCTTATCAGGGAATCAGGATCATCCAAGCTTAAACCTTGTGCCTCTGCTCGCTTCCTATTTCTCTCCTCTGTGTCCTTGCGCTCCTCTCCTCTCACTCTTTCGTTTTCTTCTCGAATCCAATTCTTTAAGAGCATCAACGTTGCCTCTGTAGCCCGCATCGCTCCCTTTGCTTTAATTCTCCATTGTTCGTATTCGAGATAATTCATTCTACGACCGTCGGCATGCGTTCTGTTATTACTCCCCAGTTGGTCTTCGATCCCTTGCTTTCTGAGTACGCGTTCAGTTCTTCTCTCATATGCTTCTTGCAGGGATTTTGGTGGGACAAAACGGCTTCGCGCGCGCTCTAACCGAGTTGGTCGAACTGGATCCACGAGGCACCTCCTGGTACCCTGAGCAATGCCCACTCGTTTTGACACTGCTTCCTTTTATAGTTTCTATTTTAAAGGTAATGTCAACTTACTTTAAATTTTAGGTTTATTTTGGTAGAATACGTTCACCTGCGCCTGTAGCTCAGTGAAGCAGGTGCTTCGCACCCAACGATATGAATCGCAGAGCACTAAATATGCGCCCATGGCTCAGTGGATAGAGCGCGTGGCTTCGGACCACGAGGTCGGGGGTTCGAATCCCTCTGGGCGCGCCATTTTGAGTTCGGTCCGCCAGCTGGCGGATTGAGTGCGGAGCACTTGCGTCCCTCCAGGCGCGCCAGTGTATGGGGAAGTTAGCTCAGTTGGTAGAGCACTAGTTTGTGGAACTAGCTGTCACGGGTTCGAGTCCCGTACTTCCCCCCATATATTTTTAGCCTCAGATTTATCCATTTTAACTAACAAAAAACTAGCCTTCCAGCTAGTTAATTGTCCTAAGAAAACCAATCTTATTGATTTGCTTGGGTTGAGACCGAAGCAAAGGAGTTGAACCCATGCTTCGGCCCTGCTGACGGCGATCTGTTGGAGACAGCCTTGCGACTCAAACCACCGCTATTATGCAGCTTGCAGGTGACCCTCTTCCGTTTCGAAGCTGATGAACGGGCAGATCTTCCGCTTCTTCGCGACCGCGAAGTGCGCTGCGACCTTTACCGTTCCCGCCACACCTTTGGCAAACTTCGAGCCTGGAAAGGCGGCGCCAGGGTGGGCTTTGTCCCACTTGTCGAACCTGGCGCTTCCGAGAAGTGCGGAGGGCACCAGGAACAGAGCAGCGCCGGTGAGAATCAGGAACGCCACCAGGTGGGTATAGGCGAACCACCCAAGGAATGCGAGGATCGCTGCTACCATCAATGTAAGGATAGTCCCAGGAACCGCCGCATCATGCTCCCAGCTCCAACGCCTCACGGCCCGACAGATACCGTAGAGCCCGTTCCCGACAGGTGTCCAGGCTCGCCAAATCATGCGGGTGGTGAACCTAATACCTCGCCAGGTTGGCCGAGCAGCAGCACATATCCCCGCCCAGAGGAACTTGCCCGCTGGTCTGAGATAAGGGCCAGTCTTTTCCCAGAGGTACTTGCCGATGACCTCCGTCCTCTTTTGGCGTAACACCCAGACGAACCCAAGATCGGCGGCGAATGCTGCGGCAACTAGCAGGGCGACAAGGAGTCCCAAGAGGGTCTTGTCTGGCCAGATCATGTAGCTCACGACCGTGATGGCCAAGACGTCCAACTCGAAGAACACGAGCCAAGGTCTCACCCACCCCCTTAGGGTTGAGGCGTGGATGAACCAACGCCGCGGTGCCCAGAGAAGTAGAACCCGCATGTAGTGGCAAAGGTTCTCCTGGTAGTGCCAACCGTTGTAGCCCCCCTTGTCCTCCCAGTACTGGTACCAGCGGTAGTGCCAGGAGGACGTGCTGATCTTCAGCTCCCCGCTGAAAAAGTCAGAAAGAAACTGTGGCATCTCTGTGTCCTTTCTCTACAAGTAGTTGGTAGGTCTCCAAAACTACCCGCCACAAGCTCTCTTATTTAAACAGTATTATATCAAAAAGAGGAAAATTATCAAGACTATGGGACTTGGCTACCCGGGTAGGATTCGAACCAGGATCTTGAAGAAACGAAAAAACTTTATTTCGATATAAATAGTGGGCTATAATTGATATTCTTGAGATCTTGGTAAAGATTATTTAAACTAACCAGGAGGGGTTCGAGCTCAAGGTCGAGACCCCACCATTTACTTATTAGCAGTCTCTTGACATAGTTGCTAATCATAGTCTATGATGCACACTCAAATAATAGCTAAACAAGGAGTCAAATGGATCAAAAAATCTTACCTCTCATAGCAGTTCGAGACCTAGTAGTCTTTCCCGGTAGTGTGATTCCTATTTCAATAAAAAGAGACTCCTCAATTGCAGCTTTGGAAGAAGCACTTGCGGCCGATAAAAAGGTTTTCTTGTCGATGCAGAAAAACAAAGACCAAGACTCTCCTATCCCAGAAGATCTCTATCTAGTCGGTACAATCGCTCATATTGACCAGATCCAAAGATTGCCAGATGGTATCATCAATGTGTTGGTAACCGGTGAAGAAAAAGCAAAAGTAAAGGCTTTTGTTCAAGAGACACCTTCCTTCCGAGTTGAAACCGAAACAATTGAGGAAAATCTTTATAACAAGGAAGAATTTTCTTCACTTACAAAACCACTCCTAGAACAATTTCGCAAACTTGTGACTCTCGGTAAGCCCGTACCACTTGATATCCTTCCGAGCTTAACCAACCTAACCTCCCCGATCAACTTGCTGGACATAATTATTGCCAATATTGACCTCAAAGCAAAAGAAAAGCAGCAACTTCTCGAGGAGAACGATCTCAAAAAAAGGATCAAGCAGGTAGCAACTTTTCTTTCTGGCGAGCTTTCTGTCATGTCGACTGCTAGAAAAATCCAAGACCAAACTGCTGAAGAGATTGGAAAAAATGCAAAAGAAGCATTTTTGCGGGAACAACTAAGAACAATAGAAAAAGAACTCGGCGTTAAAGAAGAAAAAGAAGAGTACGCAGAACTTGAAAAGAAGATTAAAGCCGCAGACATGCCTGAAGAAGTTGAAACAAAGGCCGTGAAAGAACTTGATCGACTTAAGAGAGTCCCAGCATTTTCTCCCGAGGTTTCTTATATCCGAACATATCTTGATCTTTTGGTTGAATTACCCTGGTCAAAGAAGACCGAAAGTAAAATTGACGTTAAAGCAGCTGAAAAGATACTCAACGAAGACCACTACGGACTAAAGAAAGTAAAAGAAAGAATTCTTGAATATCTGGCTGTGAAGAAACTTACAGGCAAAATTCGCGGACCAATTCTTTGTTTTGCTGGCCCTCCGGGAGTCGGTAAAACTTCAATCGGGCGCTCGATTGCCCGAGCCATGAACCGTAAATTTGTCAAGGTTTCTCTCGGTGGCATTCGTGATGAAGCCGAAATTCGCGGACACCGACGTACCTATGTCGGTGCTTTACCTGGTAGGATAATCCAAGGTGTTAAGGACGCAGAAACAAACAACCCAGTTTTTATGCTCGACGAGATCGACAAGATGGGTTTTGATTTCCGTGGAGACCCATCCGCAGCTTTGCTTGAAGCATTAGATCCTGAACAAAACAAGGATTTCAGCGATCACTATTTAGAAGTTCCATTTGACCTTTCAGATGTAGTTTTCATAACTACTGCAAACAATCTTGAAAACATACCACCCGCACTTCGAGACCGAATGGAAGTCATTGACTTCCCTGGTTATACTGAGGAAGAAAAATTACACATCGCTAAGGATTTTCTAATACCCAAACAAAACGAAATCCACGGCCTTACTGAAAAGAAATTGATACTGGAAGATGATGCTTTAAAGAAAATTATAACAAAGTATACTCGTGAAGCTGGAGTACGCAATCTGGAACGCGAACTTTCAGCAGTCTGCCGAAAGGTCGCCCGTGATATCGCTGAAAATAATACAAAGAAAATTACCGTAACCGATACCACTGTTATAAAGTATCTTGGCCCTGAGAAGTTTCAACCGTGGAGTGTCGGAAAAGTTGATGAGATCGGAGTTTCTACTGGCCTAGCCTGGACTGAAGCTGGTGGTGAAGTACTCAATATCGAAACAGCACTCATGCCAGGTAAGGGCAGCTTGATACTCACTGGACATTTGGGAGATGTGATGAAAGAGTCTGCTCAAGCGGCGCTTTCATTCGTACGTTCAAAGCTCTCGGAACTTGGAATCAAGGAAAATGTTGCCTCAAAATTTGACATCCACCTTCACGTTCCTTCAGGGGCGATACCAAAAGATGGACCCAGCGCCGGGACGGCAATGGCAACCTCATTGATGAGTGCTATTGCTAAGATTCCAGCTCGTTTTGATGTAGCAATGACCGGGGAAATCACTTTACTTGGCCGTGTTCTCGAAATCGGTGGCGTCAAGGAAAAAGTACTTGCAGCCCACCGTGCTGGTATCAAAACGGTTATTCTTCCTAAGAGAAACGAAAAAGACCTGGAGGAACTGCCAGCTAAAACTCGATCTGACCTGAAATTTGTCTTTGTCGAACATATGGACGAGGTGCTGCGAATTGCACTAAGAAATTATCCAACCAAAGTTGCGAAACCCTCTGGCAGTGAAACCTTGACACCTACTTTCCCTGCTGCTTAACACCTGATTACTTTAATTGTGATCAGATTTGCTTTCGTATTCCCAAAGTCTTAACTAATTATTTCCTTGTTGTTTGAAAATATAGGTTCAAAATGGTAGACTACCACTATTGTGGGCCAGTAGCTCAATTGGCAGAGCAATTGCCTCTTAAGCAATCGGTTGAAGGTTCGAGTCCTTCCTGGCTCACCAGATTTAAGTAAGTGGTTCAGGGTTCGCCCTTTTGCGAAGCGAAATGTGCGTTTTGTCCCAGGCCGCTCACCATATGCCCCAGTAGCTCAGTGGATAGAGCAGGACGGTTCTAACGTCAAGGTCGGGGGTTCGAATCCCTCCTGGGGTACCATAAGTTTATGAAACTACTTTTAACTTCTGGCGGTCTTCGCAATCAAACTCTTATAAATGCTTTGCTCGACTTGGCTAACAAGCCTGCAGAGCAGCTGAAAATTGCTTTCATTCCTACTGCACAAAATGTTGAACCAAGAGACAAGTCGTGGCTAATTGATCAATTGGTTAGACTTAAAGATTTAGGTCCAGAACAAATAGATATTGTTGATATCTCTGCTATCGATAAAAAATTGTGGTTGTCCAAACTTCAGGAAAGTAATGTTATTTTTGTAAACGGCGGCAATACTACTTACCTAATGGATTGTTTCAATAAATTTGGTTTTTCAGAAGAGATAAAAGAACTTTTAACAACAAGAGTTTACGTGGGTGTAAGTGCCGGAAGTTATGTGGCCACTCCTGATATCCGCTTTAATAGTGATTACGAAAAAGGCGTATTTAAGGGCTTGGGTCTAGTAGACTTTGGTTTACAAGTACACTACAAAAACCCAAAGTTCCCATTAGCAGCAAATTATGAGTTAGTTGCCAAAAGAGTTAAAGGCTGCCCTTACAGGGTCTACGTCTTGGACGATCAAATGGCTATCAAGGTAAATGGAGCTAAAATTGAAGTTGTTGGCGATGGAGAGTCTGAAGTTTTTGAGCCTGAAACGACTTAAATTATTGGTCTTTTGAGGATCCAGTCTTTAGCGGATTTGAAACGGTCGACTGGTTCATGGAATTCGGAGAAATTAATATTCCCGACTCTATTTGAGTATACCCAAGTATAACTTGGATAGTAGAGAAATACTGCAGGCGCTTCGTCCAAAAGGAATTTTGAAAACTCCTGATATTTTTCTGTCCGAACTTTTTTGTCCAGTGTCTTCCTTGCATCTTCAAGCAACTTATCGAGTTTTGGGGAACTGATCCCTGATACATTTCCTTCTGAAGCTTGGGTTGTGTGCCAAATCACGTACTGGTCGGGATCGGAATTTAACAGTAGTGTACTAAGAAGCACAGTATAGGTGCGATTCGGAACTATCTGATCTCTCAATTCTGAACCAGAAACTGCGGTCACCACTACGTCAATTCCCAGTTTTTCCCAACTTGACTTGATTTTTGTGGCTGTTTCTTCAAACTCAGGGTCGGCCAATGTGGTAATAGCCATTGAGAGCTGCTTGCCATCTTTAACCCTTTTTCCTTCTTTTAGTTCCCAACCTTCGGAGGTAAGTAATGTGTTTGCCTTCTCCAGATTATAGGTATATTTCTCTTTAGTTCCAGTCTGTAAAGTTTCCAAAAAAGCATAAGAATTGGCTGCTACTTTCCCCTTCAATCCAGAGGAACTTTTGACAATTTCACTTTTATCAATTGCATAGGTGAGAGCCTGGCGGACATTCTTTTCTTTAAGTTGGCTTTCTTTTGTGTTGTAGAACAATGTCAATAGACGGTACGGTAAAATTGGAGATTCAACTTTATAGTTCTTCCAATCTTTGATTTCTGAAAGGCTCTCTCTACTAAGAGATACGGCGTGTACTTCCCCAAGCTTCAAAGCCAAAACCGCGGTTTCCTCTTTAGGATAAAATTGAAATCTCAATCTAATTTTATTGTTCTCCAAGGTAACTTTTTCCTCCTGTATCTGAATAAAATGAAAGTCCCCAGTGCCAATCGGTCGATAATCTGTTAGCGGAATATGTTTGGGAATTATTCCCAGTGTCGTAGTGGTCAAGAAAGGAGCAAAAGGCTCTTTCAATTTGAACAGGACTGTGTAATCATCAATCTTCTTCACTTCAACATCTCGAAAACTATCAGCTGCTACCGAATCATAAAGCTGATTTTGTACTATCGAGATTGTATAAACTACATCATCGGCCGAAAACTTCTTACCATCATGCCAGAGTATATCTTTCTTGAGTTTGAAAATGTATTGGGTATTCTCTTTTATTTCGATACTCTCAGCCAAATCCGGAACTATTCCCCCATCAGCGGCTACCTTTGTCAATCCACTAAAAACTAAGTTATTGATCTCCTTTTCTGCCTCCATTCGACTAAACAAAGGGTTAAAAGTTTTTGGATTTCCAACTATTCCCTCATGAAAGATAGGCTTGGCTGTTTTGGAAGCGAGAGTTGATAGAGAACGGCTGATTATAGGAGTAAAGAAACTGAACACAAGGATGAGGGATACAAGAATCAGGGCAACAAATCCCAATCGGCGCCACTGTTTCTTGAGAACGGCTGACAAATAGTGGTAAAAAAATCTTACCTTTTTGGACATAATTTAAGAAACTATGATCGAGTAGAGCGAAATGAGACCAAGCAATACGCCAGAAACGACAGTTGCGTAGAGCAGTATCTTTTCCACACCACGTCGACTGCGATAAACAACTGCTTCCCCACCAAAAGTACCACCAACCCCACTACCTTTTTGCTGTAGTAAGATAAAAATGACTAGAGCGATTGCGACAATTATTTGCAAAACCAGAAGAATATTGTGAATCATCAAGGGCATATGTTAGCACACGAAAAGGTTTTTCTCAAATCAATGGAAAATCCACTGAAGAATCGTAGCAATTAGCCCAATAATAAAAGAGGCTAATAAAGCAGAAAAAAGCTGATTGAGATCGGCTGCTGGAATACTGAAACCACTCAAGGAATAACCGGAAAAATGAAAGCTGTGGATTTTGAAATCTGCAATCAAATAGCTTACACCATAAAGAATAATTACATTGATAAAGAAACTAAAAAGACCAAACGTCAGTAGATTGAATGGTAATGACAGAAGCTTTATCACTGGTTTTACGAAAATTGTCAAAGCCGCAAAGACCAAGGCTGCAAACCCCAAGGCTAGCAATTGGCCATTGTAAGAAAACCCAGGATACAGATAAGCCACAACTAAAAATGCTATTAGAGAAATTACAAAGGACCGGGCATATTTTTTCATTTTCGAGTCTTCGAGAAAATATCGATTGCTTCGCACTCTGCGTAACAAGCCACTTCGAACGCATAAAATTGCATATTAATTTTTCAAAATTTTCTTTAGGTCGAAGCTTGTCTACAAGCGCAGAGCGCTTTAGCGATCTATATAAACCGACAATTAATTTTACCGATATTAACTTCCAGCTGTCAAAGTTTTGGCAGAAACTGCTTCGAACGCAACTTGCGATGATAGGTGATGGCAAACCGATGCGCCTCATCTCGAATCCTCTGAAGTAGAAGCAGTGCCAGTGAGTTTTTTGGCAATCTTAATACCTGTTTCTCGCCTCCTCGATAAATTTCTTCATTTTTTTTCGCCAAACCAATCACCGGAATTTCAAGCTCCAAAGTCTCGAGTACTGCGGCTGCGGCATTCAACTGTGTTCTTCCACCATCGACTACTATCAGATTTGGAAACTCCCAATCATTGTGAAATCGTCTGGTTAAAACCTCGGCCATAGAGGCTGGATCATTGATACCAGAAACAGTTTTTATCTTGAAGCGTCGGTACTCGTCTTTATTGATTTTACCGTCCGTTAATACAACCATTGAACCAACACTATTGGACCCTTGGATATTGGAGATATCGTAACATTCAATACGAGCAGGTAGCTGCCCTAAACCCAAACTTTCTGCAAACGCGTTTAATTGCAACTGATAAACCCCTTCAAGTGCATCGGGTCCGTCAAGATATTTGTCGATTTCTTCATAACGTCTGGTTGTCTTTTCAACAGCAGAAATTTTGTCTCTCCACTTACTAGCTTCTTCAAAATCCATTTTTCTTGCTGAGTTGTCCATATCCTTCTTTAGGTTTGAAAGTAGCGCGTTTGTATTGCCGTTTAAAAAACTCTCAAGTTTTCTAAGGGTTTTTCGATATTCCATTTTGCTGATTGCACCAATACAAACTCCAGGACACAAACCAAGGTGGTAGGAAAGGCAGGCTTTGCCGGAAATGGGTCTACAGTTTGTTCTAAAGGGAAAGATCTTACGGACTACTCTCAGGGTGTCACGAGCTGCTTTAGCTGTTGTGAAAGGTCCAAAATATTGCTTTGAGAGGGTAGTATCTCTTTTCCTGCCTGTTGTCACCTTGGGAAAGTCTTCATTTGTAAAAACAATGTAAAGGTAGTCCTTATCATCTTTCAAGCGTGCATTGTAAAAAGGTTGATGCTGCTTAATGAATTTCGCCTCAAGCAACAAGGCCTCGATGTCTGAGACAACCTCAATAAAGTCAATTTTTGCAATGTTTTCGACTAACGAGCGTGTCTTTATACTTTCTAGGTTTTTTTGAAAATAGCTAGAAACTCTGTTTCTCAAGTTGATGGCTTTACCAACATATATAACAGTGCCAGTCTTGTCGCGAAAAAAATAAACACCCGGAAAACTCGGAAGTTTTTTGAAGTCCTGAACTTTCATGTTGTTGGTAGTATACCAAATGAGGCTAGTGGTTCGGATTTCGCCAACGGTAGAAATAGGGATACAAAAAGGAAACTGCTACCAAAAGTAAAACTACAAGCAATCCAATCTGTTGGGCTTCGAGGCTAAAGAAGGGCTTTACAAACAATTGTTTACTTTCTTTTAGCTTTATTTCTTTTTGTCCATCTTTCCCACTAAGATCAAAGATTAGTTTTGCCTGTTTGTTGTCAAGTAAAGAGTCGCTACGAACTCTTAAGTCAAAACTGCGTTTTTCAAATGGAAGTATGATACCTAGATCTTTCTCCTTCGGCTCGATAATCCCAAGAGTAGAGTTGTCAGAAGTTATTGCCAGTTTGGAACTAAATACTGCCCGACCCGTCTGGTTTTCAATAGTTACCTTTCCCCTGGATGGGAATCCTGAAACAACTTTTTCTTTGTTGTAGATGATTTTTGGCTCAGCTGCAAATTTTACCTCCTCATTGCTAAACTCTACCTTTACATCATCAGTTTGGCTTGGAGAAGTTTTGTAAGCTCCGGCTGGAAGTGGCTCCTCACTAGAGACACCGTTGATAGCAAATACAAAGTGGTTTGTATCAAGCTTGGTAAAATAATCCAAACCACCAGTGGTCGATCCCCAAGTCGGATCAACCTGAATCCAGCGACCTTTTTCTTTATCATAGTATTCTGGCCAGGCGTGGAGTACGGTGGTGTCCACCAAACCTTCGATCTTAGTTGGTCTCAGGTTCGTATTGTCTGTGTAGGCAAATCCCACTACACCCCGAGCCGGAATACCCTTTGCCCGAGCCAGAGCGACAAAAAGGTCAGAGAAATCGGTACAAATTGATTTTTCTGGTTGATTAAAGGCATTCAAAGAGCCTCTTCTGCCTAGAGAATTGGACTGCAACCGCGAATAGTCGTATTTTAGTGTTGTCGTGACATAGTTATAGATTTCTTCTATATTTTTAAGTTCTTTTGCTTTCTTTTGAATTTGTTGATTCTCAGAATCAATATATTTATCGCTTTTTACAAAAAGTTTGAGATCCGCTTCGGTCCAATTTTTTGGTTTCTGCACTGAGGTTTCTGAATCAAATATCTTGACCAAACCCTTGGCAATCACTTCGAGATTACTACCACCTTTGATACTGTATTCGGCAATATAGTTTCCAGACGGGTCGACAGACATAACAGTTGGCCTTGGATCCAAACTCTGGTAATAGAGTGCTTGATATTCAGTATCAGGCGGTAAGGTAATTTTTCCTTTTGCCGGGTAGACATTCTTATTTTTATAACGATATTTGAGTGTAAAACTAAAAAGCTGAAACTCTCCAAAATTAGCGTTTATCCCGCTAATCGAATTTTTTGTGAAAACATAATTTGTTGCTGCTAGAGTTTCGCTCGTCTGATCAGCAAGTGGGGACATCTTTCCAAGCGGACCAAAGCTCTTGGGGACAGATAAACTAAGTTTGTAGGAGGACAGGTTTTCATTGGTAACTATTTGCGGTACATTTATTTCCCACACCTTTCCTCTTTTGAGAGCCAGTGAATCAATCGTGTAATTTATTTTGAAGTTTACTGATTTTCCCTGACCAACTATCTGCTGGTTGAGTTTGGCAATCAGTACCGTTGAACTTTCTTGAGCCTTTGTGGAAATACTGAGTGACCCCAGCCCATCAGTTCCAGACACATCCGTTACTTTGTCTGAACCAGTTGTGATCGAATACTCTGAAGCGAAATAATCTTTAGTCAGATTTGTCAGGGTAATATTGTGAGCTACCCGCGCCTGACCGTTGTCACCAAAGGTAAAACTGATGTCATAGCCGGTGGAAAACTGTGCACTTGCCTCTACACTCTGCTTGGCAGGCAGAAAACCTAATAATAGCAAGAACAGTAGGATTGTTGAAAAAAGACGTTGAGTGAGATTTTTTATGGGCATGTGTATATAAGCGATTTTATCAATAATCTTTCCCGGGCGCAATTTAGACAATTTGTACCACAGAGTGTTTGAGTAGATATTTACCCGTCGCGCTAGTCTTATCTTTAATAATTTCTTGAACTGTCCCCGCAGCTACAACCCGACCACCTTTCTCTCCACCTTCAGGCCCTAAATCAATTATATAGTCTGCAGTTTTGACAACATCGAGATTGTGCTCAATCACCAAAACAGTGTTTCCCATTTCGACGAGGCGATGAAGCACAGTCAAGAGATTCTCTATATCCGCAAAATGAAGTCCAGTCGTCGGCTCATCAAGAATATAAAAAGTCTTACCGCTGGACCTGCGCGAAAGCTCTGATGCGAGCTTTACTCTCTGCGCCTCTCCTCCTGAAAGGGTCGTTGCCGGTTGTCCCAAACGCATATACCCTAAACCAACCTCATTTAGAGTCCCAATCTTGGCTTTTATTGACGGGATCTTATCAAAAAATTCTGATGCTTCTTCGACTGTCAAATCCAAGATCTCAGAAATATTTTTACCTTTGAAAGTAATTTCCAGTGCCTCACGATTGTAACGCTTGCCCTGACAGGTCTCACAAGTGACGTATACATCAGGCAAAAACTGCATCTCAATTTTAATCAAACCATCACCCTGACAAGTTTCACAGCGTCCGCCTTTGACGTTAAAGGAAAACCTACCAGCAGAATAGCCTCTGGCCTTGGCATCGGGGGTGGAAGCAAAGATTTCTCTAATGTTGGTAAAGGCTCCAGTATAAGTAGCCGGATTACTACGCGGTGTTCGCCCAATTGGGGACTGATCAATATCAATTACTTTATCAAGATTTTCTACACCTTCAATGCTGTCAAACTCGCCTGGTTTTACTTTTGTATGATAAATTCGTGCTGATAAAGCCTTCTGGAGAACGTCCTCAACCAAGGTCGATTTCCCACTACCCGAAACTCCAGTGACACAGACAAACTTACCCAAGGGAATCTCAACATCAATATTTTTTAGGTTATGTTCGCGTGCACCTTTGATAACTAATTTTTTTGTATTTTCAACTCGTTTAAATTTTCCTAGACCCGATCCTACCCGCTTCCTGTTAGAGAGGAAAGCACCGGTGATTGAGTCTTTGTTCTTTGCTACCTCTGTTGGAGTCCCTTCGGCAATGACTTCCCCTCCATGCTCGCCTGCTCCAGGCCCGATATCAACTAGGTAGTCAGCAGCAAACATTACTTCCTTATCATGCTCAACTACAATAACCGTATTTCCAAGATCCCTTAAGTCCAATAATGTCTTTATTAATTTATCGTTATCCTGAGGATGAAGACCAATTGTCGGTTCATCCAAAACATACAAAACCCCGGACAAGCCGGAACCAATCTGCGAAGCGAGTCGAATTCTCTGCGCTTCTCCCCCAGCTAAAGTAGCGGAACCGCGGTTGATAGTCAGGTAGCCCAACCCCACATCTAGCAAAAACTTCAACCGACTGTTTATTTCTTTAAGGACTTGCTTGGCAATTTGTGCTTCCTTTTCAGACAAAACCAGATTTGTAAACCAAGAACTGACTTCCTCGATTGAAAGATTGGAAACTTCGACTATTGATTTCTTCTGAATTGTTATAAAAAGCGCTTCCCGCTTTATTCTGGCTCCTTGGCAAGTGTCACAGGGTTCTTCGCGCATGTATTTTTCTATCTCTCTTTTTACCCACTCACTTTCAGTCTCCTTGTAACGGCGCATTAATTCTGGAATTAAACCTTCAAAAGCGGTTGCAAAAGTGATTGTTTTACCAAAACGGTTTCTGCCACTGACTTTAAAAGTCTCACTCTCACTACCTTCCAAAATGACATCAACAATTTCGGTGGGCAGTTCCTTTATCGGAGTCGAGAGTGAAAAATTAAGATGTTCTGAGAGTGCCTCAATTCTACGAGTCGACCAAGTATCATGAGACATCATTCGGCTCCAAGGGTAGATCGCACCTTCACTAATCGAAAGGTTTTTGTTTGGAATCACCAAGTCTTTATCGACTGTCAACCGAATTCCCAAACCGTCACAACTGTTGCAGGCTCCGTGTGGAGAGTTGAACGAAAAGGTCCTGGGCTCAATTTCAGGTAAAGATAAACCGTGTTCAGGACAAGCAAACTTTTCTGAGAAAAGCTTGTCGTCAACAGCATCCCCACCAAGTATTAACATACCTTCACCAAAACGAAGAGCAGTTTCCACGGTTTCTGTCAATCTTTGTTGGTCAACCTCACCCAACACTCTATCAATTACTGCCTCAATATCATGAATCTTGTAGCGATCAAGCGACGGTACTTCGTCTATTTCGTAAACCTTCCCATCGACTCTAGTTCTGACCAAACCTTGTTTCTTAAGCTCACGAAAAGTTTCTTCATAAGTACCTTTACGGCCTTTGACTATCGGCGCCAAAATGTAAAAAAGTTTTTTCTGACTGTCTGACCCCTGATTACTGTTTTCTGATATCTGTTTACTGATCTGATCAACTATTTCTTGTACAGTCTGAGCTTTGATTTCTTTACCATCAATAGGACAATGCGGAGTACCTACCCTTGCCCAAAGCAAGCGCATATAGTCATAAATTTCGGTAATCGTCCCAACAGTTGAACGGGGATTTTTGGAAACAGTTTTTTGATCGATTGAGATAGCCGGAGAAAGCCCTTCGATCTGATCAACATCCGGCTTTTCCATCAAACCAAGGAATTGCCGAGCATAAGCAGAGAGGGATTCAACGTAGCGTCTTTGTCCTTCGGCATAGATCGTGTCAAAAGCAAGGGAGCTTTTTCCGCTCCCGGAAATTCCAGTTATAACAACGAGTGAGTTTTTGGGAAGCTCTAAATCAATATTTTTTAGGTTGTGCTCTCTAGCACCACGAATTGTGAGTTTATCGGCCTTCATCGTATCTTTCTTTGCTAAGGGCCACAAAATTGCCGAACGATTCTATCAAGAAAGTAAATATTTTACAAGGGTACTGTCACTTAACCATTGACAAATATTGTTTTCTCAGGTAATATAGCTTGCTTAGTTTGGTTACATGCGTGCTGGTGATCGGAGGCGGGGCCGGTTGCTGGGTAACACGTTGTAAACATCGGGGATGGCGGCTTGTCTACCTCCCCTCGATGAATTTTCCGTCTCAGGTAAGGAAGGTGTCACTTGTTCCTCCTGAGATTTCACGTCTGCTGCACTGAACGTAACCGCCCCAAATGTACGTATCAGGCCAGCAGACACCCTCTCTCGTGTGCACCCGCGAGAGTTCTTTCTTTTTCTAAACAATTCCATATTTGTTATAATTCCCTCGGTTAAGGAGGTGCCAATTGGTTACCAGCACTTCTAGAAGTAAGCAAGAGATCAGGAATCTGCTAACAATCGCGAACTATCTTTCTGAAAACAGTCGAGTTCGAGGTCAAACCCGTGATCAGATAGCAATCGCTGACACTCTTAGATGGGTACTCGGGGAAGAAGATGTAGAGATTGCCGGATACTTCCGCGGAAATATCGCAGCTATATACGGGAACAAGATCGGAACCGAACTTATCCAGGAATGGGCAAATGATTAGATTTGCAGTTTGGCTTGAATCGCTAGGAAATAAGCTCTATATCGGAGTGCTGATATTCTTTGCAGCTTTTTGTTCCTTCTTCGGTTACCTCTTTGCTAGAGAGATACCAATCTGGAGAGCGGTTCTAGCCATGGCTCTGGGATACACAATTGTAATCCTCATATGTGTATATGCGATGGTGGTTACCTCAAGCAACAGGACGGCCTAACAAGTCGTCCTTTTTATTTGACCTGATCAGGGGTAATTGTTTCTGGTACAGGTAAATCTCTAGTCCTTAATTCAATCAATTGGTCTCGAATCAAAGCTGCCCGTTCAAAATCCAAATTCTCTGCGGCTGTCCCCATTTCCCTTTCCAAATCTTTAATTAATTTTTTGATCTCAGTTTTTGGTACTTTGGAAAAATCTATTTCTTCGGCTGTAGTTACCTCGGGCTGAATTTCGGCTAACCGCTCGGAAATATCGTGAATTGTCTTTTGAATTGATTGAGCAGTAATATTATGCTCTTGATTATATTTAACTTGTATTTCCCGTCGACGGTCTGTTTCGTCAATTGCCTGTTGCATTGACCCAGTTACCTTATCTGCATACATTATCACTCTTGAACCAACCCTTCGTGCAGCTCTTCCAATTGTCTGTATCATTGCTGTTTTTGAACGCAGAAAACCTTCTTTATCCGCATCCATGATCGCCACCAACGATACCTCCGGTAGATCAAGACCTTCACGAAGTAAGTTCACCCCAACCAGTACGTCATAAATTCCTTTCCGCAAATCCGCAAGTATTCGCACCCGTTCGAGAGTATCTATTTCAAAATGAATGTACATGACATTTATTTCCCGCTCCTTCAAATACTCACTCAGCTCTTCCGCCATCTTCCTGGTTAAAGTAGTTACAAGCACTCTTTCGTTCTTTTTCACACGAACTTGTATTTCTCCAATAAGGTTTGGTATTTGCTCCGTGGTTGGCCTAACCTCGATTTCAGGATCAACTATTCCCGTTGGTCGAATGATCTGCTCAACTACCTGCTGCGACATTGAGACTTCATAATCTGTTGGCGTGGCGCTGGTATAGACAACTTGGTTGATATGACGAGAGAATTCCTCAAAGTTTAGAGGCCGATTGTCATACGCAGAAGGCAAACGGAATCCATGATCGACTAACATACCCTTGCGAGCTTTCTCCCCGTGCCACATACCTCGAATTTGCGGCAAGGTCATGTGCGACTCATCAATCACGAGTAGAAAGTCTTTAGGAAAGTAATCGAGTAAAGTGTATGGGGGATCCCCTGGCTTTCGACCATCAAAATAACGGCTGTAATTTTCAATTCCATTACAGTAACCGAGCTGCTCAATCATTTCCAAATCATAATTGGTTCGACTTTCCAACCGTTGCGCCTCAACTAGTTTGTTTTGGTCCTTGAGTTCTTTTAACCTCATCTCAAGATCTCTACGAATTTCTTGAATTGGCTGCTTATAGTCTTGCTGCGGCATAACATAGTGTCTGGCTGGGAAGACAGAAAACTTCGATAATACCTCCAATCGTGCACCTGAAACAGAATCAATTCGTTCAATCCTCTCAATAGTCTCCCCAAGCAAACTGACACGAACGATAAACTCTTCATCAGCTGGATAAATCTCAAAAGTGTCCCCCTTGACACGAAAGGTACCGCGTTTGAGTTCAAAATCGTTGCGCTCGTACTGAATATTATTCAGGTTTCGGAAAATATCTTTTGGAATTACTCTTTCTCCGACTGTTAGATTGACTAGGCTTTGCTGGTATAGAACCGGCGAACCAAGGTTGTAGATACAAGAAACCGAGGCCACTATCAAAACATCGTTGCGAGTTAGTAGTGCTTTGGTCGCTGCTAAACGCAACCGATCGATTTCCTGATTGATGGCCGCATCTTTCTCGATATAGAGATCAATCTGCGGAACATAGGCTTCTGGTTGATAGTAGTCATAGTAGGAAACAAAATATTCGATTGCATTTTTGGGAAAGAATTCTCGGTATTCACTCGCTAACTGGGCTGCTAAGGTTTTGTTGTGAGCAATAACTAGAGTTGGCTTGTTGAGGCTGGTAACGAGGTTGGCGACGGTGAAAGTTTTCCCTGTACCAGTGGCACCAAGTAAAGTTTGGTGTTTGTAACCTGCTTTCAAACCTTTAGTCAACTTTTCAATCGCCTGCGGTTGATCACCCGTTGGTTGAAACGGAAAATTAAGTTCAAATTTGTTCATCAAAATGGATTTTAACCTAAAAAGGAAATTAGAACTAGTAGAAAAGGTGACCGCAGACAACAGATGTGGTGGAGATCAATCCCAACATCTACGTCTGCGGCCAAACAACAACGGTCGAGCTGCGTACTGTGTAAATAGCTAACACTTCGCGCTCAACACGGAGTTAAAAAGTTGGCAGGAGCCGGCTTGAACCAGAAAACCGGAAAGGAGGCGACGATAACGATGGGGGCAAGCAGAACCCACCGTCTGGTTAAACTCCCACTGTATCTCGCAACAGTCTCTCCCGCCTACCTGCCTACACTGGGACTCTAGGGGAGCTATGAGTGCCCAGATTCAGCCGTTAAACGCACCCAAGGAACGAACTGCCGTAGCTTATGTTCCCCAGGATCGCACAACCGATCGAAACGTTCCAGGCGTAATTTCGGTCAAGTCGTGGCCGCACTAAATATCGCCAAGAGGCGTGATCTCTCATTTTTATTCTCAGATCTTAGCACAGAATCCAACCTTTAGCAAAAAATGGCAGCTTAACTTGATCTAGTTAACAAGTAAAAAGGAGTGTTTTGTCCCAGTTGACACACAACCGAAAAAGTCGCGATAATTAGACCATAAATTACCCAAACTTACCTTAGGAGGACTTATGCCACCAGTTGTTTATAGACGCCAACGCGATTTACTAGAATTTATTTCCCAATTCATGCAAAAAAGGGGCTACGCACCAACACTTGCTGAGATCTGCGACGGTTTGGGATTGCGCTCCCCTGCTACTGTCCATGAACATATCCAGAATCTGATCGAAAAAGGTTTACTCAAAAAAACCGAAGGGGCCCGCCGTGGTCTGGAAGTGGTAGATCAAAAGGTTATGGGCTGGCTACCAAATGGAGTTGAACTTCCACTCATGGGCAATATTGCCGCTGGACAACCAATTGAGGCAATTACCGATCCCTCTGCAACTATTACAGTTCCGGCTGACATGGTCGGAACCAAACGTACCTATGTGCTCCAAGTAAAGGGCGACTCAATGATTGAAGCCGCAATTCTTGACGGAGATTATGTTTTGATAGAGCAGTCCGAAACTGCTGAGAATGGCCAAATTGTGGTGGCAGTCTTAAACGGTAACTTCGCCACACTGAAACGCTATTACAAGGAGTTTGACCATGTCCGACTGGAGCCAGCAAACTCAACGATGAACCCAATCATTGTCCGCGGTGATATCCAGATACAGGGAAAAGTAACGGGAGTGATTCGCAAGTTCCACTAAACAAACTTGCAGGCAATTTTTCAATAAGTTAAGCTATTAGATACATGCCCGAAGAAATAGTCGAAAAGATTGCTGAAGCTCCCGCGGTCGCAGTTGATAAGGCAATCGACACCTCCAAACAAGCAGCTCAAACGCTCGCAGACCAACCACCGGTTAAAAAAGCACGCGCTTTCTGGAAACTACTCGGCCCTGGACTCACCACTGGTGCCTCTGACGATGACCCGTCCGGAATTGCAACGTACTCACAGGCAGGAGCGAAGTTTGGATTTCAATTCCTTTGGTTAGCCCCAATGACTTTTCCTTTTATGGGCGTTGTCCAGGAAATGTGTGCCCGTATTGGACTTGTTACCGGCAGAGGCCTAGCTGCAAACATTAGAATTCATTTCCCACGCTGGGTACTGTATTTTTGTACTCTTCTTCTTTTCGTCGCCAACGTGATCAATATCGGAGCTGATGTTGGCGCCATGGCCAAAGCTAGCCAACTAGTACTCCCAAAGATGACCTTTAGCTTTGGTGTCATCGGTTTTACAGTTCTCTCCTTAGCTCTACAAATTTTTACAAGTTATGAAAAGTTCGCCCGCTACCTAAAATGGCTGGCCTTGATTCTAATTTCTTATATAATCACAGCTTTTATGGTAGACATCAGCTGGATAGAAGTAATACGAAACACTGTGATACCAACAATTGTAATTGGCAAAGAACAAGTAATTCTCATTGCCGCAATCCTCGGAACAACTATTTCCCCTTATCTCTTCTTTTGGCAAACATCACAGGAAGTTGAAGAAGAAATTTTGGGTGGGAAAACAACTATCTTATCCCGCCAGGAAACAAAAGACAGAGATATCAAACGAATGAGAGTCGACGTCTGGTCAGGAATGTTTTTGTCCAATCTGGTAATGTTTTTTATCATTGCTACTTGTGCCGCCACTTTAAATCACGCTGATATTACCAATATCAACACTGCTGCTGACGCTGCTGCTGCTTTGGAACCCTTGGCTGGTAAATATGCGTCAC
The DNA here is from genome assembly GCA_964360785.1 of uncultured Gammaproteobacteria bacterium. Lineage (GTDB taxonomy): Bacteria > Patescibacteriota > Microgenomatia > Woykebacterales > RBG-16-39-9b > DATIHF01. The sequence continues at coordinate 194,302 of CAYHXX010000001.1, forward strand.
TAATATTTGCTATCGGGATTATCGGGACTGGTTTGCTGGCTGTTCCAGTCTTGGCTGGATCTGCATCCTACGCAATTTCCGAGAGTTTTGGTTGGAAACAAGGACTTTATCGCAACCTGAAACAAGCCTACAGTTTCTACGGGGTCATTATCATTGCCTTGGTGATAGGTTTAGCAATGAATTTCTTTGGTATTGATCCGATCAAAGCTTTGATATACTCGGCGGTATTTAATGCAATTGTTGCCCCAGTTGTGCTTATCTTGATTTTGATTCTCAGTAGCAGTCACAAGGTGATGGGGGAAAGAAAAAACGGGTGGTTAACAAAAACTTTCGGTACACTTATTACGATAATAATGTCAGTTACTGCCCTGGTTACCCTATACTTTCTGGCAATCTGAGATCACCCCAATAAAGACTTAACCTCTTCAACAACTTTGCTTGGGGTATAGGTACTTTTGATAATGAAGGCTTGAGCCCCCATTTCCAAACCCTTATTGATATATTCATTGGCGGCAACATTGCTCAAAATTAGGATTGTCATGTTTGGTTTAGGTTTTTTCTGCAAATGCTCTAGAATTTGAAAACCAGAAACATCCGGAATGTTGAGATCCAACATCAAAAGATCATATTGGTTTTGATCTAGCAGGTCCAAGCCTTCTTGTCCGGAAGCTGTTGATTTGACTTCGAGACCAGCTAGTTTTAGCTGTCGTTCGTATAATTCACGGATAAACTGGTCATCCTCAATCATGAGAATTTTCTTTTGTTCGTCCATAAAATTAGTATCAAGTATCAGGCGTCATGTGTCAAGAAATTTTTACTATGGTATTATTGCCAGATATGTCCTTGTACGTAGTTGCTACACCGATTGGAAATATCAAAGACATCACACTTCGGGCTTTGGAGACTCTTAAAGAAGTTGATTTGATTTTGTGTGAAGATACCCGTCATTCGGGACAACTCTTGCACCAGTATGAGATCAGGAAACCACTGCTTTCTTTCCACGAGCACAATGAGCTACAAAGAATTCCTGAAGTAATAAGCAGATTAAAAAATGGAGAGAACATTGCGCTGATTTCCGATGCCGGAACCCCACTTATTTCTGACCCGGGTTTCAAACTTGTCCGCGCTGCTCGACAAGAAAATTTGGAAGTGGTTGCTGTACCAGGAGCCTCGGCAACAACTGCAGCAATATCAATAAGTGGTCTGCCAACCGATAAGTTTCTCTTTGTTGGCTATTTACCGAAAACTTCTGGGAAAAAGGAAGAACTGCTCCAAAAACTTGTCGAACTCAAGAAATTACTACCACAAAGTCTAGTATTTTATGAGTCTCCACACCGCATTGAAAAAACCCTTATTGATCTGGAAAGATATTTTCCCGAAAGTCTAGTTTCGGTACAAAGAGAGCTAACAAAAGTTCACGAACAAATACTCAATGGAACTATAACCGAAGTAAGAGCCAAACTAACCTCAACCAAAGGTGAGTTTACAATCGTTCTTAACTAGATTTAAAAACAAAGAGTTTATTTCAACAGGTCTTTTCCGGTCATCTGCTCTGGGTTTTTTATTCTCATCAACCCAAGTACTGTTGGGGCAACATCCCCAAGAATGCCCTCCTCTAATTTTGTGGCTGAATTTTGAAACTCTTTCGCTACCACAATAAACGGCACCTTATTGCGAGAATGCTCAGTCAAAACTTCTCCGGTAGTTTTGTTTAGCTTTTCCTCAGCATTTCCGTGGTCTGCAGTTATCACCAAAACACCACCTTTTTCCAAAATTACTTCGGACAACCTTTTCAAACATTGGTCCAAAGTTTCAACTGCCGCTGTGGTAGCTGAGATAGAACCAGTATGACCAACCATATCAGCATTGGCATAGTTAACAACGTAAAATTGATATTCGTCGGTTTTTAGTCGTGAAATAAGCTCATTGGTTATTTCTATTGCAGACATTTCTGGTTTGAGATCATAGGTGGCAACTTTTGGGGACGGGATATGGACCCTATCCTCCAGAGGAAACGGCTTTTCTCTCCCTCCATTGAAGAAATAGGTGACATGAGCATACTTCTCGCTTTCTCCGATATGTAGCTGCTTTAATTTTTGGTCGCTGATTACTTCTGTAAGTGTTTGATCAATGTTTTCTTGGGGGAACATCACCGCAACTGGCAGATCCTGTTCATACGAGGTCATGGTTGTAAAATTAAGATTTTCGAGGGCTTTACCTCGATCAAATTCAGTAATTTTCGGCTCGACAAAAACCTTGGTCATTTGCCTTGGACGATCCTTGCGATAATTAAAGAAGATAATACTGTCATTATCGGCAATTGTGTGCAAACTACCGTCACTTAAACTTATCAGAGACGGCTCAATAAATTCATCAGTGATCTTATTTGCATAGTAGTGCTCAAACACAGTTTTTGGGTCAGCAAAAACCTGGCCTTCTCCGAAAACTAGCGCTTTGTATGTCTTTTCAGTTCTATCCCAATGGTTATCACGCGCCATAGCCCAATACCTACCGGTAATCGAAGCAATGCTCCCAATTCCAAGTATTCCAATCTTTTCTTTTATCTCATCGATAAGCTTGATACCCAGTGTTGGTGAAGAGTCTCTACCATCAGTAAACAAATGAAGAAAAACATTATTCAACCCAAAAGTTTTAGCAACAGAAAGTAGTGCGTATAAATGTTCGTTACTAGAATGCACCTTCCCACTACCAACCAAACCCATTATGTGAAGATTACTTTGATTTTTTGTTACATGCTCAAAAGAGGCTAGCAACCTTTCGTTTCGAAAAAAAGAACCGTTAGCGATCGCTTTGTCTATACTTGTCACATCCTGCAAGACTACTCTGCCGGCTCCGAGATTGAGATGCCCAACTTCAGAATTCCCAGCCTCACCAGGGGGTAAACCCACAGCTTCACCAGAAGCCGTCAGTTCTGTGTGTGGGTAAGTTGTGATTAGCGAATCAAAGAATGGTTTGCTGGCCAGCTCAATAGCGTTGCCACCTCCAACCGGAGCCACTCCCCAACCATCAAGGATCACAAGCACTAGTGGACGTAAAGGTTTTTCAAGTTGATTCATAAGGAAAATCCAAACTAAATTATGCCATAACAACCCATGACTTGTCAGGTTCCGCTACATTTGTTAAGATTGTCTGCTGTAATTAGAATCCTAGTATTTATTAGCTTAATTATTTAGATGATAGAAATCGCCGCTGAAAAAATCGGGCAAATTGGCCCGCTACCAGTAACAAATTCATTGATCCTGACTTGGATCGTGATGACAGTCTTGATTGCTTTCTCATATTTCGCCGGAAGAAACATCCGCAAAGTCCCAGAGGGGTTGCAGAATTTTGCAGAGTTGGTAGTAGAAGGTTTGTATTCAACAGTGGAAGGGTTAGCCGGACCGCTGACAAAACGTATTTTTCCGATCATCGCTACCTTTTTTATTCTTATTATTGTTAGTAATTATTTCGGATTGCTCCCTGGAGTCGGTACTATCGGGATTAAGGAGCTACACGATGGTAAAGAGATTTTGGTACCGCTATTTCGTTCGCCGGCAGCAGATCTAAACTTCACCCTAGCTCTCGCACTAATTTCCGTTTTTATGACCCATTATTTCGCAATTACAACAATTGGGGTCTCCGCTTATCTTGCTCGCTATTTCAGTCTCAATCCAATCTATTTGTTTGTCGGAATACTAGAAATAATTGCTGAGTTTACAAAGATTATCTCGCTTTCTTTCCGACTTTTTGGTAATATCTTCGCCGGTGAAGCTTTATTGACTACAATTTCAAACTTGCTGGCTTTCTTTGCCCCTCTACCTTTTATGGGACTTGAGTTGTTAGTTGGATTTGTACAGGCAATAGTGTTTATGATGTTGACCTTAGTTTTTATTACTATTCTTGCTGAAAAGCATGAAGCACACTAGTGAAAGGAGGTGAATAAAAAAGAAATGGAATTTACAGTTCAAGGAGGTTTAGTAGTTGCGCTTGGTGGTCTACTTCCGGCTTTAGCCATTGGTCTAATCGGTGCTAAAGCGATGGAAGCCATTGGTCGCAATCCAGAAGCCCAAGGCAAGATCTTGCCAGCCATGCTTTTGGGAATGGCTTTTGCCGAAGCTATCGCTATCTACGCTTTAGTTATTACTTTTATCGGCTAGTTTGGAGTAGAGATCAAAAGTTTGGGAAATAATGAAAATCTTTGAAGAGTTCGGAATTAGTCCAATACTGCTACTAGCACAAGTCGTAAACTTTACGATTCTTCTGGTATTACTGCGTTTATTTCTCTATAAACCAGTACTCAAAATTCTCGAGGAGCGTAAAACGAAAATAGCCAAATCCCTAAAAGATGCCGAGGAAATTGAGAAAAGATTGGCTGATACCCAAACAGAGCAAGAAAAACTACTTGGCAAAGCACAAACAGAGTCCAGTAAACTCATTGCTGAAGCCAAGGAAGAGGCCAAAGAACTTTCAGAAAAGACTTTGGCGGAAGCAAGAACCGCAGTAGAAGAAATGCTGGCAAAAAACGGACAGCGTCTGAAACTCGAACGTGAGGAAATGATGTCAGAAGTCAAAGGTGAGATCGCCGTATTGGTGACTGCTGCTGCTGCTAAAGTCGTTGGGAAATCAGTCGACCAGATGGACAATAAGAAAATGGTTGATGAGACTATCAAGGAGATTACGGAAAAATGAGCTCAAACAAACAAGTAAAATTGCTGGCGAAGAATATTTTCAATTCCTGCAAAAAGAATGGTGTCCTAGACGAAACACTGCTAAGGAAATTTGTTTCTCTCTTGGCAGGCTCAGGAGAGTCAGTTGCCAAGCACATACTAAATAATCTTGAAAGTTTGGTAGAGACTGAAGAAAAAAAGAACACTTTGATCATTGAATCTGCATATGAACTTGAAACTGAGCAACTAGAAATGATAAAGCAATATTTTGAAACAAAAGAGAACAGAAAACTAAAAATTAGTTTTTCTATTAATAAAGATATTATTGGTGGCCTGAAACTAAGTCTTGGAGATTTTGTTCAGGAAAACTCAGTAATGAGCAATTTAGCAACCTTGGAAAATATAATGATATATGAGTAATTTAGTTGAAACTTTAAAAAAAGAAATTGAATCTTTAAAAACCGCTTCAACAGAAAAAAACGTTGGCAAGATTGTCGAAATTGGCGACGGTGTAATCAAAGCCGAGGGTTTATCCGACGTTGCCTTCAATGAACTAGTCAGCTTACCAAACGGACTCGATGGTCTGGCTCTAAACCTGGAGGAGGATAGTGTTGGTATCGTTGTCTTTGGGGATTACAAGTCACTTAAAGAAGGTGACGAGGTTAAAACCACGGGTAAGCTCCTATCAATTCCAGTTTCAGAAAACCTTATTGGCAGGGTCGTCGACTCACTCGGAAAACCAGTCGATGGTAAAGGCCCAATCAAAGCTAACGAATCCTATCCGATCGAAAAAATTGCTCCAGGGGTGATCACCAGACAAAGTGTAAATACCCCACTTCAAACCGGGGTTAAGGCTATTGACAGCATGATCCCAATCGGGAGAGGCCAAAGAGAACTTATCATTGGTGATCGCGGTATTGGTAAGACTGCACTTACAATTGACACTATCATCAATCAAAAAGATTCTGGAGTCATTTGTATCTATGTTGCAATCGGCCAGAAGACTTCAAAGATCGCCCAAATCATTGACACTTTGGAAAAAAATGGGGCGATGAAACATACAATCATTGTCGCCGCCTCTGCTTCTGATTCTGCTGCCATGCAATATATTGCTCCCTACACTGGTTGTAGTATTGGCGAGTATTTCATGGACCAGGGCAAAGATACTCTAGTTATTTATGATGACCTTACCAAACATGCTTGGGCGTACCGCCAAATCTCTCTTCTTCTTCGTCGTCCATCCGGCCGTGAAGCTTACCCTGGAGATGTATTTTACCTACACTCAAGATTACTTGAGAGAGCGGCGAGACTTAACAAAGACTATGGTGGTGGCTCACTGACGGCTCTGCCAATCATCGAAACCCAGGCTGGTGATCTTTCTGCCTACATTCCAACAAATGTTATTTCAATCACTGATGGACAGATCTTCCTGGAGTCGGATATGTTCAATGCAGGAGTGAGACCAGCAGTCAATGTCGGGCTCTCTGTTTCCCGTGTTGGTGGAGCTGCCCAGATCAAAGCCATGAAACAAGTGGCAGGCACTCTCCGACTTGACCTAGCGCAATTTCGCTCACTCGAGGCTTTTGCACAGTTCGGGTCTGACTTGGACGAAGCTACCAAACAACAGCTTGACCGTGGCCGCAGAATAGTCGAAATACTCAAGCAACCACAGTACCAACCAGTTGCAGTTGAACTACAAGTAGCAATCATTTGGGCTGTCACCACAGGGCAGCTTGATTCTGTGAAGATTGAATCTGTGTCCTCCTTCCAAGAGAAGTTCTTGGATTCTCTGTCAACAAGAGGTAAGAAAATTCTCGAAGAGATTGCCAAGGAAAAAACCCTTACTGACAAAGTTACAAAAGATTTGGAGAAATTTACTGCTGAGTTTAAAAAAGGATTTAAAGCATAAATGGCCGCCACTAAAGAACTACGAGCTCGTATCAAATCAATAAAGAACACCTCTAAGGTCACCAAGGCTATGGAGCTTGTTTCAGCTGCAAAAATGCGCCGTGCCCAAGACCAAGCTATAAGAGGCAGATCTTATTCTGAACTTATCAACAAAGTCTTGCGCAACATTTCTTCAAGAATCGACAAGAATTCCCATCCCCTGCTCGTACGAGAAGATGACAAAAAAGAAGGGGTTCTTTTGATCACTACGGATCGTGGACTTTGTGGATCACTAAATACAAACCTATTCCGCAAAGCATTGGAAATCCAAGGTGAGGTTTCATTTATCACTATTGGCAAAAAAGGACAAATCTTTATCTCCAAATCTGCTAAACCACTCTCCGCTGATTTCGAACTGCTGGAGCGCCCAAGCAGTGAAATGGCTCGAAAGATTTCAAAATTTCTGATCAATGCGTTTCTGTCCGGAGAATTCAATAAAATCCACGTGGTCTACACCGATTTCCAGACAACCCTAAAACAAGAAGCTACTCTAAGACAACTCTTGCCAATAATCAGTATGGAAATTCTCGAGACACTTGCCAAAGAGTCTAAAGAATCAGCTGAATATTTGTTTGAACCAAACCCAGACCAAGTCCTCGAAACTATCCTACCGCACTACATTCAAATGGAGGTTTATCAGGTACTTCTTGAGGCAGCCGCCAGCGAACACTCGGCCCGGATGGTGGCAATGAAGAATGCTTCTGATAACGCCGCAGAATTAGTTGACGACCTGACTCTTGCCTACAACCAAGTCAGACAAGCAAATATTACCAACGAGATTTTAGATATAACAACAGCAAGCTTAGCAGTTAATTAAAATGAAAGAAGAAAGTCACAATGAATAAAGGAATCGTAAAGCAAGTTGTCGGACCTGTCGTCGATGTAGATTTTTCTCTCAGCAAAGTCCCCGAAATCTACAGCGCCTTGGAACTTACACTCAACAAGGAAACTTTAACTCTCGAGGTTCAAAGTCACATGGGAGGTAGTGTTGTACGGACGGTTGCGCTCAGCACGACTGAAGGGTTGAAACGTGGTGCAGAAGTTGAAGATACTGGAAAACCAATCTCAGTTCCAGTCGGCGAAGAAGTTTTGGGAAGAATGTTGAACGTTACCGGTAAACCAATTGACAACCTCGGTGAGGTAAAGGCAAAGAAATACTATCCCATTCATCGCAATGCTCCGACTTTGGTAGAGCAGGAAACAAAGCAAGAACTTCTTGAAACCGGTATCAAAGTTATTGACTTGATGGCGCCATTTATCAAAGGTGGAAAAATTGGAGTCTTTGGAGGAGCTGGGGTTGGTAAAACCGTCATCATCCAAGAGTTGATCAACAATATTGCCAAAGAGCACGGCGGCTACTCAGTCTTTGCCGGAGTTGGTGAACGCACACGCGAAGGAAATGATCTCTACAATGAAATGAAAGAAGCTAAAGTACTAGACAAACTCGCCTTGGTATTTGGACAGATGAACGAACCACCAGGAGCACGTTTGCGGGTTGCTCTCGCTGGACTTTCGATTGCTGAGTATTTCCGCGATGAAAAAAATCAAGACGTGCTGCTTTTTATAGATAATATTTTCCGATTTACCCAAGCAGGTTCCGAAGTATCAGCTCTCTTGGGGCGAATCCCCTCTGCTGTCGGCTACCAACCAACGCTCGCAGCCGAAATGGGACAGTTGCAAGAAAGAATTACTTCAACCAAAAAGGGTTCTATCACTTCTCTACAAGCAATTTATGTCCCCGCTGATGACTATACCGACCCAGCACCAGTAACAACTTTCGCTCATTTGGACTCAACGATTGTGCTTGAGCGCAGTATCGCCGAACAGGGTCTCTACCCAGCCGTCGACCCACTCCAATCTGCTTCCAGAGCCTTAGATCCAAATGTTGTCGGTCAAGAACACTACGATGTTGCCCAAAGTGTCAAGAAAGTCTTGCAACGCTACAAAGAACTTCAAGATATTATTGCAATACTAGGTATGGAAGAGCTTTCCGATGAAGATAAACTGGCCGTAACCAGAGCCAGAAAAATTCAGCGTTTCATGTCGCAACCATTCTTTGTTGGCGAAACCTTCACCGGCCGACCTGGAAAATACGTATCACTTGCGGAAACGGTCAAAGGTTTCAAGAAAATCCTTGATGGTGATCTAGACTCCATTGCCGAGCAGGATTTCTACATGGTTGGAGCGATTGACGACGTCAAGAGCGACAAACATGGAACGAAGTGACCTATGCGAGGGTCTATAAACGAAGTGAAATAGAACCGAGCATAGAGCGAAGCGACCCATGAGAGGATCCATTAGCGAAGTTAAGTGACCCGAACATGGAACGAAGTGACCCATGCGCGGTGATATTTCTGCGCTAACGAAAAATAGTCTTTATTTCGGAAGTTCGTTTGGAACTTGCTCTGAATTTTTTTCTGTAACTTGACTTGAAGCAGCAGTTTTAACTTCTGTCTTGTCTGTTTTCATCTTTCGATACCCATAAATAGCTCCGCTGATTCCTATTATTGATAACAATCCAAGCAAAGCATAGATCCAGGCTAGACTGGCTGCTTTTTTCAAAGTACCGGAAACACTCGCTGAGGCAGTGGCCAGATTCTTTGAAAGTGCACTGACAACTATTTTATTCTCACCCTCCTCAAGTTCGAGTTCTTTTTCATAAGCACCACTTGTGGCAACCTTCACTTTTCCAAGATCTTTGTTATTAAGTTTAGCTGAGACAGTAGCGGTTGGATCCGAGACTGTTCCTTTGAGTTTTATTGTCTTATCTTTTGTTTCGAAATTATTCGCTGGCTCCTCAATCCCAATAGTTGGAGCAGCAGTAAATGTTGAAAAGTGTTCAACATCAAAAGTAAGTGTTCCATCCTTGTAGGTAATATTGGAAACAACCGCTTTGTCTTCTCTCCCATCCACCAACACCTTTGGAGTTTTAACGAAACTTAACGTCTTCATTGTAATAGTAGCCTTTTTATTTAGAACCGGAACACTAGTCGAATCTACTCCCACCACCCCAACTTGGTCAGTTTTTACATATTTGTTTAGTTCTTTAAACTTGTTTTTGGTTTCAGTTGACGAAAGATCCACTGCTTCTCTGTACTTGATTGTGCTAGAACCTGTATCAAGAGTCAGGTCCTCAACTTTTGTTGGATCCGCAATTGCAGCCAGGTTTGTTGACCCTCCTGTTTCAGAAAATTCTGAAGGTAATTTTACGTCTTTGATAGTTTCTGGTGGTGGAGGCGGTGGTGGAGCTACGTAACGACTCAAATAAATTGTCGGAATCTCGCCCTGGTAGTAAGCAACACTCGTATTTTTTGTGCTGTACCCGCTTTTGGAGATTTTGATATTCATTGTCGCCGCTTCATTACAGATTAGCTTGTAGAAACCGTCAACCTCGGCAAAAGTGTAGTTGCTACCAGTATCGCCGCAAGTAAAGGATGATTTGTTGGTAACTGTTATTGCCGCACCTTTGATAAGAGCTGCATCAACACTTTGGGTAGTTATTGCCGTTCCAGTTTGGTCTTTGAGGTAAAATTTATAATAGTAAGTACTTCCACCTGTTTGGGTGGGTAATACCTGTCCAATTTCATTCACCTTATCAACCAAGTTACTTTTTTGCTGTGATAGATTTGGTTCTTTATTTAACTTCTTGACCTGGAAGAAATCAATAGAAACAAAAATTAAGAGTAATATTGATAGACCGACAAGGAGTTGGGCAGGACGCTTCATACATTAATTTTATAGTTTATACTGACTCTTCGTCAAACAGTTGGTTTTGGTTGAGGCTGGGTAGTCGAAGATTTATGCATTTTTTTGATTGTATAAACCAACCCGCCCAAACCAATCACTACCAAAAACCCAAGTAGCGCATAAATTAGCGTTAAGTTTGCACTTTTCAAAACACCCGAAACCGAAGCGGAAGCAGTGGCAAGAGTATTGGACAGGGCAGTCACTACCAGATTGTTGTCACCTTCCTCCAAAACTACTTCTTTTTCAAACGCCCCGCCAGTGGACACTTTCAGTTTTCCGAGATCTTTATTGTTAAGTTTGGCCGAGACTGTTGCCGTTGGATCCGACACAGTTCCCTTGAGTGTTACTGTCTTTTCCGTTGTTTCAAAATTATTGGCCGGCTCGTTAATACCTACAGTCGGAGCGGCGGTAAAAGTCGAAAACTTGGTAACGTCAAACGTTAAAACACCATTTTTGTATTTGATATTGGAAACTACAGATTTATCTTCTTTACCATTATAGAGAACTCTCGGAGTCTTAACAAAACCCAAACCCTTCATGGTCAAAGTTGCTTTTTTGTTCAGGACTGGGAGATTGGTTGAGTCAATACTAATAACACCTTCCTGCTCAATTTTCACATATTTATCCAACTCCTTAAATTTATCTTTGGTCTCAGTTGCAGACAAATCAACTGTTTCGTTGAACTTTATCGTCCCAACCGAAGTATCTAAAGTCAGACTTTCAACTTTTGCTGGATCAACAATAGCTGCTAGATTTGTACTCCCTCCCGTAGCAAATTCAATCGGTAGGTTTACGTTTTTAATAGTCTCAACCGTTGACGTTGTGGTAGTTGTTTTTTTGGTTAAATTGCTTGAAGAAGATGTTACTGAGTTAGCTTCCTGTGCCGAAGTTAGGAGAACAGTAGGAATTGAGTAATCCGGATTCCTGTAGGGTATAGAGGTCGTCTTAGATTGGTAACCAGACTTGGTAATTGAAACAGTAACTTGATCCGGATTTGTACCAGTCTGCAAGTTACAATCCAAACCATACTCATTTGGAGCAAAATATCCAACACCAAAAACCCACGAAGTAGTTGTAGCATCCGAATAACAAACTGAAAAAGCGTCATGAGTTATAAGTTCAGCCCTAGCATCCGTTATGTAAGCACTAGTACTGCTATCTTTTATAAACATTTCCCAACAAGCTCCACAGCCCGACAAAACCTTTCCCACCTTATTCACCTTATCTACCAAATTACTTTTTTGTTGGGAAATATTTGGTTCTTTGTTTTTATCTTTGATAGCAAAAAGATCGATGGAAACAAGCAGTAAGAGCAGTATTGAAAGGCCGACAAGGAGTTGGGCATGTATTTTCTGCATCCATACTATTAAATCCTATTTGGAATAGGTTGTCAATTTAGCTACTTTCGAGTACAATATCTTGCGATGTTAAGATTAGAAATCGTTACCCCAGAAGAAAAAGTTTATAGCGAAGAAGTCGACCAGGTCACTCTGCCAACTTCGACTGGTCAGATCACGATTCTCCCTCAACATTTGCCGGTTATCACCCAGATAGTACCGGGAGAAATCACTGTTAAAAAAGCTGGGAAAACTTCGCACCTGGTAACTGGGGAAGGGTTTGCCGAGATTACTCATACTAGTGTTTCGGTGATGACTGACCTAGCACAACAGAGTGAAAAAATCGATGAGAAAGCTGCGGAAGAAGCTCGAAAACGTGCTGAAGAAGCACTCAAGCAAAAACACACAATGAGTGAAGAAGAATTTGCCATGACCGCAGCCGCTCTCGAAAAAGCACTTGCATCACTCAAGGTGAAACGCCGTCACCGAAATATCTAAACTAAAAAAGGCGGGGCAGCTCCGAAACGATTGCTCGCAACGAAACCACCCCACGAATTAATGTCTGATCTCGCCCCGAATGCTAGCTCACTGGCAGACTGTGGATCTCGAACTCTGCTCCACAGTTGCCGACGAATGTGCAGAACGCGTCGAGGATTCGACAACCGTTCGCACCAATCCTCTTATCGTGACTCTTCAGTCTGGGGGTGTGGACGTGCTCGCTGTGACCCAGACGATTTGCCGGAGCCTTGATGTACTTGACTCGACGCTCCGCCTCGGCCGTCTGAAACAGGAGACGACAGTCCCTCTGCTCCTGCAGGGTGGGTACCCTCTCCTCTACTACGGTCTGTGCTGTACCTAGCAACTCTGACTCCTTCAAAGTTCACAAGACCCCTATCCGTTCAGGATCTTTCACCACATAGCTATACATTATAATTATTTTGTAAATTTCGGTCAAGTTCTGTAGTCATTGAACTGTTGGGCAGTTATAGGTATAATGATTGCCATGGCTAGAAAATTCACCTCCACCCCAGCTTCTATTTGGGACAATGTTTCCCATGAATACGAGGAAACATCTTTTCACAGAAAAAATAATCTATATCCCGCCAATTCATTTCGTTATGAACTAATTTTGGAATTTCTAAAAACTAGAACCAAAGGAAAAATTCTCGACGCTGGCTGCGGGCCAGGACTGATGACAAGAACTTTGCAAAAAGAAGGTTGGGACGTTGTTGCTTGTGATTATTCAGAAGGAATGATCGAAACATCCAAGAAAAAAGCAAAAGAAGAAAACTTGCCTGATATCTATCAGCAACTTTCCCTGCAAGAACTAGGTAAATTAAACGAGAAGTTTGAAATCGTAATTCTCAATGGCGTACTGCCTTATATTTCCGAGGAAGAAGAGGAAAATGTTTTCGCTCAAATTAAAAAGGTTTTAAAACCGGGCGGTTTTCTGATCGCTTCTCACTACAATCTTTATTTTGATATTTTTGGTATGGACCGCTGGAGTGTCCCTGCAATAGTAGAAAATATCTTGGAACCAGCTGGTTTGCCAAAAGAAGAACTTCAAAAATCCGAAGAAAAGATTACCTCAGTTTTGAAAAACCCTGAACATGTTTTGGATGAAGAAAAAACCATGAAACTTGAGGATCCGATCGGCTATTGTGAAAAGTTAAAGCGGTTCGGGTTTGAGGAGTTTGACCAGGCCTACTACAATCTCTTTTACTTGCCAGCCAAATTTGAAGCTGACCAAAATCAAGCAGTTCGTGAAAAGTTGGAACGAAAGCTCCGTCGTGATCCCAAAGGCCTACTACTCTACCGAACTTTTGTTTCTTTCGCCAAGTTGCTTAGCTAGCTTTCCGATAGAATTAACTCCCCTGTCCTCTAATTGCTTACCCTTTTCCGCTTGCCAATTAACAACATATTTTTCCCAATTTGCCGCAACTTTTTTTCGCTCTTCTTCCGGAAAGAAATATAATACTTCTTCAATTCCTATTGGCCTAAACCCACCACCGCTGAGCAGTAGGTATGGGATCTCCTTGAGTAATTTTTTAGCTGCCTGAAAGTAAGCTAGCAATGTATGGGTACCATCGAAAAGAAGTAGCTTACCATTCGGAGCTATAATAAGTTTGATATTTGGCAATCCGTCTTTTTCCGTAATTTCCTCTCCCGAAACAATTTTTTGTCGCATTCGCTCAATCTGCTCCAAGTCTTTGATTCCTGAAAAGTTGTGAATCGGCAATATTTTCGAGATTTCGTAGCTTCCAAAAGTGTTTTCAGCTGAAGTAGCGGCATTTTTCCAAACCGATTTTACTTGCTCCACCACCTTGTAGGGATTTATCTCTTCTGAAGAAATTATTGATGTACCAAGTTTTGGAATAGAGATTAGAATATCTTTTTTCATTAGTATTAGACAAATCTAGTTTTGAGCAAATTATACCAGGTTTCAGACCAAGATTTACCAAATTTCAAAAGCTCCTATAAACAGCAGTGAAATATTTGTCCGATACTCATATAATTAGTCTATGCTGAGACTTGCTTGGGGTATTGCAAAGATTCTTCTGGGAATAACTTCCATTGTTGCGGTTTTCGTCCAACTTATTTCCGATACGGCAAGAGCTGATTTTAGTATTATAAATTTCTTCAGTTATTTTACCTTTGAATGTAGTATTCTCGCTTCTATCACATTGATCATTTTCGCTATCTGTAATTTAAAGGATGTTACTTCCAGAATAATCGACTTAATACGCGGTGCAGTAGTTGTTTACATGATAATAACGGGAATAGTTTATTGGCTTTTGTTAGCTAATATTCCCGATACTACCGGCACTTCTGTATTCTGGGTTATTAGATTTCTACACTACGTTCTTCCCACAGCCCTTGTTGTAGATTGGTTTCTTTGCCCCCCAAGCAAAGGACTCAGATACGGGGATGCTTTTTATTGGCTGGTTTTCCCGCTACTATATATAGGGTATAGTATCACTCGTGGATTGGTTTTAGACTGGTATCCATATTCTTTTCTTGACCCTAGTACTACCTCAATCACTGGGATAGTTCAATATATTTTAGTTATCGGAGCAGGAGTAGTAGTACTATCACTAATCACAATACAGATTTCTCGAATTCGAAATAAAGATGATAACTGGTGACCCTAGCTTCTCTGCAAATAAACACTTTGGTTCAGGTTCTGAAGGAATGGAAGAATTTGGATATACTTGGTTCAACCGAACCTAAACTCCAATTTATGAATAACTACCTAAGTTGAATAGAACTATATTTACTGTGTACTTGGACTGCTATTTGTATTACCTGGGACACTTTGAGTGGTACCATCAGGCATTGGTCCTCTGAAACTTGGGTTAATCATAACCTGGGATGCTGTTGCAGTATCAGAAGTATCCGTAATAATCAGAACAGTGTCTCCTGGTTTAATGTCTTCAACGGAAGCTTTTGAGCCATTATTAGTAATTTCAGTACTGTCCGTAATTTTAAAGGTTTGCGTTGAATTAGAGCGGCTATCTTGAATAGTAATACTATCACTAGAGACAGCTGTTACTTCTCCAATGTTTGGTCGTTGACCATTAGCAAATCCTCCTGGCCCACCGCCAAATCCCCCGGCTTCAGGACCGTTCCCCATATCTGGCAAAGCCGACTGCTGATTACTGGAGACGCCTGCAACTTTATTCTGTTTGCCTTGTTGATAAGCAATACCTAATCCGAAACTTATACCACACAACACTAACAGCACAATCGCTGCAAGAACGTACTTGGCGTAGTTTTTGTTATCTGACAAGTTACCTTCCTTAGTAGAAACCATTTCTTCATATTCTGAAGGTGTTAATTCTTTGTTAGTCATTACTTTGCCTCCTTTAATTTGCCGTCATATAACTCAAAAGTTTTATCAGTCTTTCCAGCTATACCCAAATCGTGGGTAACGGTGATAATTGTTGTATTTTCGCTTCTTGCAAGTTCGTGCAGTAAATCAAAAATCATCTTGCCAGTTTGGCTATCAAGGTTACCTGTCGGTTCATCCGCTAGAATTAGCTTTGGTTTGTTCGCTAAAGCTCTGGCAATAGACACACGTTGTTGCTGACCGCCGCTTAATCTACCTGGCTTACGTTTTATCTGATCATCTGTAAGACCGACTTGGTGGAGGAGTTCTCGAGCACGAGACATCCTTTCTTTACTTGAAATTTTAGCGTATTCCATCGGTAACATAACATTTTCCAAAGCTGTTAAATTGGGTATAAGGTTATAGTTCTGGAATACAAAGCCAATTGTTTTGCAGCGGTAGTCAGTCAACTTATGGTCGCCCATAGCGACAATATTTTCACCATCAATTTTGATACTACCTGAGGACGGTTTATCCAGAGCACCGAGCAAACTCAAGAGGGTACTTTTACCACTGCCGCTTTTACCCACTATTGAAACAAATTTACCTCCTGGGACCACAAAGCTTACGTCACTGACTGCATTTACGGTGAAGTCACCTGATTTGAATGAACGTTTTACGTCTGTAACTTCTAACATAGTGTCTCCTTATTCGGCCCTCATTACTTCCGAAGGCCTAATTCTGCTAATAAAGTAAGCTGGTAAGGCACTACCGATAACTGCGATCAGGACAGCAGCCCCAGCTCCATAGACTAAAATCTCCCAGCCCACACTTGCCTGTATATTATGAATGTTAGTTAAGCTATTGTTACCAAAACCTCTAATCCCACTAATTCTAGGACCACCTTGCCCAGGTGTCTGTTGTGAACTCGATGTGCTGTTATTGACCAGTACTGTTGTGACTGGGTTAGCTGCTGCTATCCCTATAACCAACCCTACAGTTAACCCAAGCACCGTTAAGGTTATCGATTCGCAAACAAACTGCAACATAGTTTTGGAATTTGAAGAACCAATAGCTTTCATCACACCAATCTCACGTCTTCGTTCTCGTACAATCATCATCATTGTCAACAAGATAATGACCGCACCAGCCACTAAAGCTCCAATAAGACTAAACATGGAGATGGTTTTAACATTTTCCAATGGTTCAATTGTTTGTTTTGCATTTTCCTGATTATTGGTAACATCAGCTTTATCACCAAGTTCCGCTTTAATAGCACTTACTGCGGTGTCTAGATTATCAACTGAGTCAATTGTGACTGTGGCATTTGTGACGGCACCGCTTTGTTCTGAAAGCCGTTGAAGCGCTGCTAATGGCAGCAGCAATCCAGCATTTGCAAAGGTATTACCTGCATCGTATATGCCAACGACTTTTATAGTTTTATCGTAAGCGGTGAAGGTTGAGCCAACACTGAGATTATTTTTTTCAGCCAAGGCTTTGCCAACAGCTGCAACATCTTCGTCTTTGGTTGGGTCAAAGGCTTCTCCACTTGTAAACGTAACCGAGTCCCCTCCAAATACTGAAGCACTGGATACATTATTTGTACCAGTTACTATTACTGGAGGAGTAAAGGTACGTGTAACTTCTCCCTGGCCAGACCCACCATTTGTTCCTGAAGGAGGTTGGAAACCTACGCCCGAATTTCCAGCTTGGCGGTTACCTAACGTACCTGGCTCGATTGCCGATGCCAAGTTGGTATTTTCAGTCGTCAACCGATCATTTAGGTTTTGAGTAACACCTATAACGTGGGCGATTGTCCCCACCTTATTAAGCTGGGCAACAGTAAGAGGTTCACCCCCACCTTGAAAGCCCTGAACTCCTGCAGGCGAGATGCTAACTGTATTGCCAATTGATGTTTTTACGGATTGTATCTTATCTTCGACAGCTTGCCTGGCTACAAGCATTACCAGTGCCAAACCGATGCTCAAACCTAAGATTAAAACGATTGAGAAAGTTCTGATTGAGTTGCGAAACGCATTACGTATACCACGGGAAATAACATTCATCTTTTTTCCTCCAATTTATCTAATATTAGTTTTTAGGTTAACAGCCCAATATTAAAGTTAGCTTAAAGGAAGTTTTAGGGTAAAGGTCGAACCTTTACCTGGGGTACTAGCGGCGATTATCTCACCGTTATGTTGGTCAATGATCTTTTTTGCCAAAGCTAAACCTATACCAAAACCTTCGACAGTGTGCTTACTTCTCGAGCTATCCGCACGGTAGAACCGATCAAAAATATGAGGAAGATGTACAGCCTTAATACCGATACCTTCGTCTTTTACGCTGAGAAAAACAAACTTGGTGTCTTTTTCTGCCATTATCTGAATATTGCTACCTACTGGGCTATATTTAATCGCATTGTCTAGGACTATTGCTACTGCCTGACTGAGACAATCTTTATTTCCACTGATGCTGATCTTAGAAACTTGATCGTCTATTGTTATATTTTTTTCTAGGGCAGTATTGATGACTCTGTTTAGTGCGTCAGACACAACATCTGAAAGATCTATTTGGGCAAACTCAAGGTTCCCGTTGTCAATCTTAGCCAAGTTTAAGAGATTGTCTGTTAACTCCCTTAACTTAGTTACTTCTTCCACATTGTGCTGAAAAACGTCTTTAGCAACAGAGGTAGAAACCTTACTTTTCCGCAGGGCTACCTCGTTGGTAGTCTGGAGAGCTGTCAATGGTGTCCGTAATTCGTGTGAGGCGTCACTAACAAACTGGCTTTGAGCCTCCATATTTTTTTCAATTGGTCGCAGTGTCTTGCGGGCCAAGTAATAACTAAATACACTGCCGCCTGCAAGAATTAATAAGTTTAAACCCACTAAACGAAGTAACAACTCTCGCCGACCTTCTTCAATCCGTGCTCTAAAGAAATCTTCAATGGTTTGATTTGTACCTAATATTTCTTCTCGTGTACGAAGTTCAAAAACGTTCGGTGGTGGGAGCTGCCTGCCCAACGCACTGTAGGAGGTGGTGTAAAAAACAAAGCTAAACCCAACACTCATTATCATAATGATGATCAGATATGAAATCGTGAGTTTACCCGTTGCGGTTTTTAAAAGCGAAGTCAATTTCTGAATGTTCATACATCAACCTTGTAACCAAAACCCCTGACGGTTTGGATTAATTCTGGGCCTTTAAATGGCTTGTCGATTTTGTTTCTCAAGTAGGTAATAAAAACCTCAACGTTATTAGACAAAATATCTGAATCAAAATCCCATACGTGTGCGATAAGATTGTTTTTACTTAAAACTTTTCCTTGATTACGCATCATATATTCCAAAAGTGCATACTCCTTGCTGGATAACTTTATTTCCTTTCCCGCCCTTGTGACCTTATGGCTGTTAGTATCTATGGTTAAATCTTGTACCTGAAGAACGTTATTTATAGTTTCTTTCGGCCGTCGAAGTAAAGCTCTAATACGAGCCAGGAGCTCCTCGAACGAAAAAGGTTTTGCCAAGTAGTCATCTGCCCCAGAATCCAAGCCGTTTACTATATCTTTATTCTGGTCCTTTGCTGTAAGCATAATAACAGGGGTATGTGTACCATCTGTTCTTAGTTTCTTAACGACTTCGAATCCGTCCATTTTTGGCATCATTACATCCATAATTATTAGGTCATAGTCTTCCACAGATGCGAAGTTATAACCTTCTTCTCCATCGTAAGCAACATCTACAGCGTATGTTTCTTGCTCCAGACCTTCTTTAATTGCTTGAGCAATTCTGTGTTCGTCCTCAACAACTAATATTCGCATAGTTTTAGTTTACTTATTTTAACCTTAAAAATAGCTTAAACAAGTGATTTTGAGGATTCGAAGGGGAGATATTGAGTTGGTGACCTCGGAGGGAGACAGTCACCTGTGGCGACAAATCGTTATGAAACGACCGAAACCAGAAGTTCGAACCAGTGGCCAAGAAATCACAAAAACAATTGGAGCTAAATTGTCCACTTGTCTTTGGTGACCTCGGCGGGATTCGAACCCGCGATCTGCTGAATGAGAATCAGCTATCCTAGACCACTAGACGACGAGGCCAAAATCTCTGTGATTTTAACACAAATTTAGATTAGCCTCAAATATTTACCGGGAACCTTTGTGAACTTTTGAGCGAATTGCCCCAAACCAAGTGTAAAATATAGGCACAACAGTCATAGAGAGAAAACCAGAAACTAGAATACCACCGATGATCACACCACTTAGACCTCGCCAAAAAGGTGAGAAAATTGCTAAGGGGAGTAGACCACCCAAGGCAACCATTTTTGTCAGTATTATCGGACGGAATCTCACACCGGTAGAAAGTACAATCGCGTCTTTCAAAGACATATTTTTCTCTGCGGTCAATTGATTGGCATAATCAATCAGGAATATCGCCACGTTCTCGACAATACCCACAAGTATTGTAAAACCAAGTATCTCAAGAAAACCAAGCTGCCCTTTGACCAAATACAGTGCCGGCAAAACTCCGATTATAGAGAGAGGAATAGTAAATAACATTATCGCTGGCTGGCTAAAGGAATTAAACTGCAAGACAAGTACGAGGTACGTCAGGAAAATCGCAGCAATCAGTGCAAAGGTGAGCTCCTGAATAGACTTAGCAATTTCGTCATACTCTCCTCGGTTGCCAGTGGAATCAATACCTAGTTCCTTAAGTTTGTTTTCAGTAAGGTACTCGTTGAGTTTTGTTTGGACCGCAACCAGGTCATTGCTGTCTTTGAGCTTTGCTCGAACATTTATATAGCGCTTGTTATCAAATCTTTCGATCTTGTCCAGAGCCGCTATCTCTGAAACAATACCAATGTTTTTCAGCTGAACTGACAATCCAGTCCGAGTAGTTATACCAAGATTTTCTATTTCTGATTTTGTTTTTGGCAAGTCCTTACTATCTGGTGCCAAGAAAATTTCGAGTGTCCGGTCTGTCAGCTGTTCATTTAATTTGGATATTTTTTTCTCATCCAGCTGGTTTTTGATTTGTAATGCCACCTCAAAAACACTTAAACCAACTTTAGAAAGTTTTTCCTTATCAAAAATTATTCGGATTTCTGGTTCTGATTTACCAGTAAAGCCATCATCAACCTTCGCAACTTGATCCAATTCTGAAAGATATTTCCCAACCTCTTTGCCAGCTTTTTCCAAAGTCTTCAGATCGTTGTCAAAAAGTTGTACTTGTACCTGATAATCAGCTTCCGGTGGTCCAACAGACAATTCGCTTAAATTTACCTCGACGTCTTTAACTTGCGAAAAAGAATCCTTTAACCTTTCTATCAAACGTTTACTACTATCTCCTTCCGAACGATTTTTTTGTAGCTCCAAAGTTACGAGAATAATCGAACTATCTTTGCTTTGAACTTGGTAGAAATAATTTGCAATCGCACCTTCTCCATTTAGGGTTTCCTCGAGTTCCTTTCCGATGTTATTTCTTGCTTCAAATGTAGCTCCCTTTGGGTAAGCTGCCGTTACCATCAGAAAAGGACTATCTTCTGGAGAGGAGAATTGAACTACTGGTATCTTCCCAGAAGACACAAGAGTCGTACTAAAAATTATCAACCCTCCTATCACAATCAAAAGTACTACTTTGCGCAAATTACTAGAAAGGATCCAAGCATTGAAGCGCATCATTAATCGTGCCGCGGGCCAAATCTCTTGATCCTCCTCTTTCTTCACGACATCTTTTTTCTTCTTGAGAATTTTGGCTCCCAAAAGCGGTACTATTGCGATTGGTACCAAATAAGAAGCCACCAAGGCAGGAACCACCGTGAGGGGAATATATTTGATAATCTCTCCAAAAATTCCTGAAATTATTCCAAATGGGATAAATACGATAATGCTTGTAAGAACTGCAATAAACAAACCCGCCCCATAGCGTCTGCCTGTAGCAAAGATTGCTTCTTTAGAACTGCTTCCGAGATCAAGATAGCGCTGTATCGACTCCACCATCACAATTGCGGGATCGACAATAAGCCCAAGCACCAAAATCAGTGAAAAAAGAACAATTGTGTTGAGATTTGTCCCAGTCAGATAGAGACAGAGAAGTGTGAATAGAAAACTTATGGGAATCGCACTGGCTGCCACCAAAGCCGCCCGCCAATTAACAAACACAAGCATAAAGAGAAGTACAAGTTGTATACCGCCAAGCAAATAAAAAGTACTCTTGTCTCCAAACGCTCCGTGGACTATTTCAGTGATCTGATCGCGAGTAGACTGGGCTTGATCGTATAGAAATTCTATTCTGACGTCACTTGCAACTATTTTTTCGTCTCGCAACTCTGCAACTTTCTTGTCAATGCTGTCTTTAACCTTGATGACGTCAGAATCTTTGGATTTCAGAATCCCGAGAAGCACTCCCTGTTCCGTCTTGAGAACTCCTGATTCCTTTATTCCGACACGATGGACCACTTCTTGACCCGATAAGACCTTGGAAACCTGAGCGATATCAGATATTTTAATCCCCTTACCTTGTGGGCTAACACCAACTACTTGTTCTCTAAGATCCTCTTCTGAATTATAAGCACCACCGACTACAATACCCTGGCTTTTGTGATCGACATCCAAAGTTCCAATCGGAAAATCAATATTTGATCCTTTGACCACAAGCTCTACTTGCTCGATAGTCAACTTGTTTGCCGCTAGTTTTTCGCTGTCATAAGAGATGACCAGATGCTCTTTTAGTTCTTCCATCTCTTTTACAGAACCGACTCCAGAAACATCAGTTAACTCATTTGCAACTGTATCGGCAATTATGTTGAGCTCGGTAAGTGACTTATCCCCCAATATTCCAACGGTGAAGTCGTCCCCTGAAGTAGAGAAGGTTTGTACCTTGGATGACTCGGCGTCTTCTGGGAGATCGTTTTCGACAGAGGCAACTTTACTGCGTATATTTTGAACCGCTACATCCAGATTTACATCTTGGTCCAAGGTAACAACTACTTGGGAAAAACTTGCAGCAGAAGTCGAGCTGACTTCTTTCACATTCTCCACATCAGCTACTGCATTTTCAATAATTTTGGAAACTTGAGATTCGACTTCAGTTGCCGAAGCACCAGGATAAACTGTGGCAATACCAACTACTTTTGCCGGAACTTGAGGAAACCCCTCACGTTGGAGTGTCACCAAGGCAAAGCCCCCACCAATCAAAGTACCAACTAAGAAAAGGATAGCCAAACGGGGCTTGGCAAAAAAGAAATTAACCAGTTTTGAGTTCCAATCAGCTCTGCCAAAATCCATAATTTATTCTCCCGCATTATAACCGAACAATATAAAAAGGAGCAATACTTGACTCTGAACCTAAAAAACTGTATAGTAAGGGCTGCAAGTGTAGGTTGGCCGGTAAACTAGTTTCTGAAAGCGTGTGAATTTTCTCTCCCCTTGACGATCAGTTTCCCAAAAGACATTTTACTTGTATTTAATAGATGTATCCGCTTAGGAGGCGGAAACACATGTCTAAAAAACTTTTTGTAGGGAACCTTCCTTACGGAGTTACTGACCAAAGTTTGGGTGAAGCTTTTGCTTCTTACAACCCAGCTTCGGCCACTGTTATTAACGATAAATTCACCGGCAGAAGCCGTGGATTTGGGTTTGTTGAAATCGAAGACGATTCAGCAGCCGACAAAGCTGTTCAAGAAATGAACGGCAAAGAGCTCGAAGGTCGAGCTATCGTTGTCAACGAGGCGCGTCCTCGTGAAGATCGCCCAAGTGGTGATCGTGACCGCAGATAAGTAAAGTATCTGTAAATACCGCCGTTGGCGGTCCTGCCCATCTGCCCAAAGATCGGAAATATCTTTGAATACACCTTTGAAGGAAGGTCTCAAAGAAATAGAATAATCTCCTTTTTTTGTGTATCATATTTCAAATGAAATACCGCAATATTGTTGTCGCTGGTGATGTTGGTACAGGCACAACTACTTTGGCCAAAGCTTTGGCCAAAAAATTTGGTTGGAAGTACACCTCAGCTGGTGATTTCTTTCGCTCTTATGCAACTACCCACAACATAGAACTTTGGGACAAAGCTTCCGTTCCTGATGAAATCGAACGTAGGTTAGATTCAGAATTGACAGAAAAATTGAAAAACGAAAATGGTTGGGTTGTAGATTCACACTATGCCGGTTGGTTTGTTCGCGATCAAAAAGATATCTTTAAGATCCTGTTAATTTGTGATCGCTCAATCGCAAATATAAGAATGCAAGAGCGAGAGCATACCCACAAAGAAACGGAAGAGGAAGTTGAAAAACGCCGTTCTGGCCTCTACGCAAAGTTTAAAAAACTCTACAGTGAAGAAAATTACGAAGACCCAAAACTATTTGATTTGATAATTGACACCACAAATAACACTCCTGAAGAAACTTTTCAAAAAGCACTAACTTCTCTAAATTCCAGCTAGTTATTTGAGAAACGGTACTAACAACAAGGCGACAATATTAATCACTTTAATCATAGGATTTATTGCCGGACCAGCTGTGTCCTTGTACGGATCGCCAACGGTATCTCCAGTAATTGCTGCTTTGTGAGCTTCGGACCCTTTGCCACCATACTCACCTTCTTCAATATATTTCTTGGCGTTGTCCCAAGCAGCCCCACCAGTGGTCATTGAGATTGCGACGAACAAACCAGTAACTAAACTTCCTAACAACAAACCTCCTAAAGCTGCCGGACCAAGAATTAGCCCAACGGCGATTGGTGCAAGTACTGGGATCAAGGCGGGTAAAATCATTTCTTTTTGCGCTGCCGCAGTCACAATCGCAACGGCTTTAGCATAGTCAGGCTTGGCTTTTCCTTCCATAATACCTTTGATAGTTTTGAACTGTCGGCGTACTTCGGTAACCACAGCAGCAGCTGCTTTCCCAACTGCTTCCATAGCTAATGCAGCAAAGAAGTAAGGAAGAGCGGCACCAATCAATAACCCAACCACAACATTTGGATCAGAAATTACAAAGACTACATTCTTACCAGCCGCAGCTAAGTCTTCTGAAAAAGAGGCGAAAAGAACTAGAGCTGCCAGTCCAGCAGAGGCGATTGCATAACCTTTGGTAACCGCTTTGGTGGTATTCCCAACAGCATCAAGCTGATCAGTGATCTTGCGAATTTTTTCTGGAAGCCCTGCCATCTCGGCAATTCCTCCGGCGTTGTCAGTGATTGGACCAAAAGCGTCAATTGCAACCACAATACCAGTCATAGAAAGCATCGACATGGCCGCGATTGCAATTCCATACAAACCCGCTTGGTCATGGGCTACGAGTGTAGCTACGACTATCAACAGTATTGGCAAGAGGGTTGATTTCATCGACACCGCTAATCCAGCGATTACATTGGTACCGTGCCCTGTGGTGGAAGCCTGGGCAATACTTTTGACTGAAGGAAAATTCTTAGACGTGTAATACTCAGTAATAACCACCATCCCCAAAGTCACAAAAAGTCCAATCAAACTACAGACAAACAAACTCTGGGAACTAGCAATATTCAAAGAAGACAGCACTTCTGGTGTAAAAATCATATTGGTCACCCAGTAGAAACCTGCAGCCGCCAGAATTCCTGAAACTATCAGACCTTGGTACAAAGCTCTCATTATCCCATTTCCAGATAATCTAACAAAGAATGTTCCCAAAATTGAGGCGATTATGGAAATGCCTCCTAACACCAACGGATAAATAAGTATTTCATCACTACCTTTAAAAAGTAGTGATCCAAGTAGCATGGCAGCAATACTAGTGACCGCGTAAGTTTCGAAAAGATCAGCTGCCATTCCAGCGTCATCCCCGACATTATCCCCCACGTTGTCAGCTATTACGGCTGGGTTACGGGGATCATCTTCAGGAATACCGGCCTCAACTTTTCCCACCAAATCTGCTCCAACATCAGCTCCCTTTGTAAAGATTCCCCCACCCAAGCGAGCAAATACAGATATCAGTGAGGATCCAAAAGCGAGTCCAATCAAAGCCTTGACATCGCTAGTGAAGTAGTAAAAACCTGCTACTGACAAAAGTGCCAGACCGACTACCATTAGACCAGTCACGGCACCACCTTTGAAGGCTGTATCCAAAGCTGCTCCGAGACCATTTTTGGCTGCTTCGGCGGTACGAACGTTAGCCCGAACTGCGACACTCATGCCGATATAACCGGCAGCGGCCGAAGAAATAGCTCCAACCAGAAAACCTACGGCTGTTGTGACATTGAAAAATACTAACAAGCCAACGAAGATAATTGCACCCACTACTGCTACAACGGAATACTGTCGATTGAGGTATGCGGAAGCTCCTTCTTGAATAGCAGTGGCAATCTCAACCATTTTTGGAGTTCCTGTTTTTTGCCTGAGTATCCAAGCAATCAGGACTACACCATAAATTATTGCCAAGACCGCTGACCCGAGTACCCAAAAAAGAATTTGATTAATTTCTAGCATAAGTTCTTTCAGGCAGGAAAATATTGATTCTGAGTGTACAACAAAAACGTTGTGTTGACAATAGTTTTTGTTATCAGGGATAATACTATCAACGCGAAAGCGTTTGTATCAAGAGTGTCCGATTAACATCGAGACCGGCAACCCGCAACAGAGAGGGTGCCAAAACGATACGCCCGAAAGGGAACTGCTAAAAGTTAGCACTTCTTTCGGGAAGTGTTTTACGTTTTGCAAAGCAGGTTTTTATAATTAAATTTAAGGGGGAAAATGTACAATAAATTTACTTCCGAATCAGTGGCAGCCGGACACCCAGACAAAATTTGCGACCGTATTTCTGATGCGATACTCGATGAAGCTCTTTCTCAAGACCCAAATACCCATGCGGGGATAGAATCTTTTGTCACCTCAAATTTTGCTCTCGTTGGTGGCGAGATAAAAACTAACGCCAAAATTCCTTATACGAAAATTGTTCGTAATACTATTCAAAAACTTGGCTACACTGAACCAAATTACGAATTTACGGATAAATCGCAGGTCAAAATCTTAGTGCACCAGCAAAGCAATGACATTGCCCTGGGAGTTGATAGTGGCGGTGCTGGCGACCAAGGTATGATGTTTGGCTTTGCAACCAACCAAACTAAGGAACTGATGCCACTCCCGATAAGCATCGCCCACCGCCTTACCCAAAGGTTAGACGAGGTTAGAGAAAAGAAAATTATTCCCTATCTCCGACCGGATGGAAAAAGCGAAGTGACGGTAACTTATGAAAAAGGCAAACCCAAGCTTATCGAAAAAGTGGTGTTAGCTGCTGCCCATAAGGAAACTGCTACAAATAAAGAACTTAAAGAAGACCTCTTTAAATATGTTGTCTCCCCGGTTTTGGAGGAGTTTGGTTATAAAATTTCCAAGAAAGATTTGATTGTTAATGGTACCGGTGTTTGGCATATACCTGGACCAACTTCTGACGCTGGTTTAACCGGAAGGAAGATTGTCGTTGATGCTTACGGTGGTTACGGACGGGCTGGTGGTGGTGCTTTTTCCGGAAAGGATCCAACGAAAGTTGATCGTAGCGCCGCGTATGCCGCTCGGTTCATTGCCAAGAATATTGTCGCTGCAAAACTAGCTGACACCTGTGAGGTGCAAATTGCTTACGTGATTGGTCAGAAAGAACCTTTGACTCGCGCGCTTGAGACCTTTGGTACTGAAAAAAAGAAACTACCCGTCATTGAAGATTTTGCTTGGAATTTAATCAACCTTTCTGTCCCTGGGATAATCAAAGCTCTAGACCTACGCCGACCGATTTATCAGGAAACTTCTGCTTACGGTCATTTTGGGCGGAGCAACTTTCCATGGGAGCAACTTGTGATTTAGATAGGAGTTGACAAGAATACTGCAGGTCTTCTAGACTGATAGTATAAAGACTATTGTTACCAGACTGTTTGATGAATAGTACAGTAATTCAAGGAATTCTTTATATCTACTGCCAAGACTTTATCTTTATTTCTAGGCGGTCTAGATGACACTACAGGACTTGGTTGGTACAATCAATGACACCTTACTTAGTTTTGGACAAACCTTTTCACCTTTTTTTGTTCCCCTTTTTGCAGCAATTCTCACAATTCTGATCGGAATTTCAATTGCTACACTTATTACTCGTGTAATTCAACATCTCAGCGACTTACTTTCAATAGAAAAATCACTGCAAAAGCTTGTTGACTACAAAAAACTTGGAAAACTCAACCAAAACTTTACTCTCACAATTCTCATATCTCAAATTACTTGGACCATTACTTTACTGATCTTTGTTTTTGCCGCTTTACAGCTTTCGGGTTTTCGCGAAACCAATAAAGTTCTTAAGATAGTTGCAGACTTTTTACCTCGTGTTGTTGAAGGTAGTTTGCTTTTACTTTTGGGAATAGTTTTGGCTTATTTTGCTTTTGTCCTAACGTCTATAGTGGGTACTTTGGGAAAGTTTCCCTACATTACCATTTTTTCAAAAAGCCTGGCCGCTGTTATACTCATATTTAGCGGTTACCAAGCTATACTTGCTTTTGGCCTGACCAATGAGCTAATTCGATTTCTGACGATTGGGTTCATTGCTGCGTTTTCCTTGGCATTAGCTCTAGGTGCTAAGGACATAGTTTCGCAAACAATAAAAAATATTTGGAATCAGAAACTTTAATTGAAGGGAGGTGGAAAAAATGCAAGAAATAATTGATGCTATTACAGGGGCAGTCTCAGACTTGATTAACTCCACAGCCGACTTCTTGCCAAGCTTAATTGCCGCGATAATTATCTTCCTGATTGGAGTCTTGATCGCCACAATCTTGCGGAATATTCTCGTAAGATTGCTTAATGCAATTGGTTTTGAAAAGTTACTATCGAACACTGGAATCCCAGAAGCCCTAAAGAAAGCTGATCCCAGCATTACCGTAACAAAAATACTCGGAGAGCTGGTACGTTGGGTCGCCGTCTTGGTTTTCCTGGTACCAGCGATCGACCGACTCGGTCTTCGACAGCTAGATTCAATATTGCAGGGTTTGGTCAATTATGTACCCAACGTTATTGCCGCAGTAATCATAATTACCGTTGGTTCGATATTGGCCAAACTGGCTAAAGATTTTGTCACTGCTAGTACTTCGCCACTCGGACCCCAAACTGCCAAAGTAATCGGGCAAACAGCTCGTTGGGCGATAATTGTCTTTGCGACCTTAGCAGCACTATCACAGCTTGGTGTTGCAAAGAACCTGATCGAGATTCTGTTTACTGGGTTTGTTGCTATGCTGGCGCTTGCTGGTGGTTTGGCTTTCGGACTGGGTGGACAAAATGCAGCTGAGGATTTTCTCAAAAAGTTGAGAGAAGATCTGCAATCGAAAAAATAGTTTAAGAGAAATAATGAGCAAGAGCCGTTGTAAACGAGTACGGTTTGCGGTAATATTTCAGAAAGATTATACGAAGACGTATGATCGGTTAAAATTAACATGCCCAAACCCATTATTTTTCTAAACAGTCTGGATTCTGAAGATAAACCTGAGATCGGGGAAAATTTCGCGAATTTTGCCTTTCTAACTCAGATTGGAGCTTCTCAAAGCCCTGGATTTGTTTTAGGCAGAACTGGCCTTATTAGGTCATTTGAGAGAATTGTCCCTTGGGTCATTTCAGCTTCCTTGGGACAAACTAAATCTCCAAACAAGGGAGAGTTTTTTGATGAGCTAAGAAAACTTATTCTCAAGGAATTCGAGTTTGAGGATGCCTTGGCAAAGCAGGTACAAGATTCTTCTAAGAAACTAAAGTTCCCATTGCTAGTTAGCACCCAGGTTACAAAAGGTGCGAAAGCCGAGCTAAATACTTTTGAGGCAACTATATTTTCCCAAAAGGAACTTCTACCAACGGTCAGGATCGCGTTTCTAAGTTTCCTAAACCAAACAGTGCTCTCTGAAGTAACCTACGAAAGTTTAAAAAACCTTTCCATCGCCATCGCAATCTCAGAAAGACCGCTAGCAGAATTATCTGGCAAGGTTACTAAAACCACCGGAGCCTCCGGCAAGATAAGGATTTATTCTCAATGGGGAGAATTCAACCCCAACTGGACGAGTGATTTAACGATTCTCAATTCTACAAATTTAGAAGAAGAAAGCTATAACATCGCCTTACAAGAAAAACAAATTATTTTAAAGAAAGATAAATACGTTACGATACCAGTCGCCAAGAATTTTCAATTTTCTCGAAAACTGGAAGCAGACCAAGTCATACAAATTGCCAACATTGCAAAAAAACTAAGTTCAAAAATGCTTTCAGGTTGCGAGTTTCGTTTTGTTTTTTCCAGAGATAAACTGCTTATTACCGACCTAAGCGTAAACCAAGATTCAGCAAAAGAGTTGAGTAATTTTTCTTTGATGGACTATCTCAGTATTCATAAACACATCACTCCTTTAATATCAGGTATTAGAACCGGTCCGATAAGGAAAATCGTCACAAAAAATGATTTAAGAAAACTAAAAGTAGGGGAAATTGCCGCTTTAAAATACTTTGATAAAAAACTACTACCGAGTCTAAGAAAAGCTTCGGGAATAATAATCGAAAATTCCAAAGATCTGACAAAGGAACAGCTGGTACTTCTCCGTAAACTGGGGAAAACAGCACTTACAGGCCAGATTGATGACCTGAGAAACAAAGTCGTAACTATAGATGGGCGTACAGGGAAAATTTATTTTGGCGCCTTCCCCCCACCCTATACAAAAACTTTTGCTCCTACTCAAAATCAAACTGCTGAAATTACTACAAAACACGCCACTACACTATTTGTTGAGTTGACCCACCAAACTGACCTAACGAAACTCGATGAGAATGAAATTTCTGGATATTTAATTAATTATAGTAATACAGCTGAGAAACTAATTCTTGAAATTGGTCACCAGCATAAAACCGTAATCCTCTCATCAGAACTAGATAAGTTTGAAGTCGCCGCAGCGTTAGTAAAAAATTTACGCAACAATCAAGGTCTGACAAATCTTTATCTCAACATTCCAGCAGTAAATACTGTAAAGGAGCTGCTGAGTTTAAAGCAACTTCTTGGCCAACACAACTTACATCGAGGTGGATCATTCAAACTTTTTTGCACAATCGCTTCACCTGCTGCTGCTCTGACTCTCTCGGAAATTCTAGAGCTAGGTTTTGACGGGGTTGTGATTGATTTCTTTACTCTGGTCAACAAAACCTACGGAAAAGAATTTACTTTCAACGAAATCAGTAAACTTGAGGATAAGAGTGTACCAACTTTGTTGACACAAATACTCAACCAGGCCTTGTCACACAACACCTACACACTGCTTTCAAAGCTACCCACTGACAACCAAACTTCTCTCCTTCGAGACCTTCTCGGAAAAGGGCTCAAAGCTATCGCAACATCACCAGAAAGCATCAAAGAAACCAGTACCATTCTTTCAAAACTAGAAAAAGAACTGCTCGAACACTCAAGATGAAAAAGGAAATAGAACGTAGATTCTTGGTAGATCAAGCAAAACTACCAAAACTCTCACATGGAAAACTGCTGACTCAAGGCTACCTCTCAAAACTTCAAAATCCAGAGGATCCGCTCGTACGTGTCCGCTTGGAGGGAAGAAAATCCTACATCACCATCAAACTTTTTCAAACTGAGCTGACAAAACAAGAGTTCGAATACGAAATTCCTCTGAAGGAAGGTGAGAAACTTCTGGATGGGTGTTTGGCGATGGTCCAAAAGATTCGCTATAGTGTGAGTATTGCTTCACATTTGTGGACGATTGATGTCTACGAAACTGAAAACTTCCCTTTGGTTATAGCCGAAATTGAGTTAAAAAATGAGGAAGAAATGTTTGAGCTACCGCTCTGGGTAACAAAAGAAGTATCTCACGACCCACGCTTCCATGCTTACAGTTTAGCTTTCAAACCCTTCTCAACCTGGAAAAGACAATTGACAAAATAAGATCGTTGTCACTATAACTAATTAATACCATGTCTGGTTTGTTATTTATTCTAGCTTTATTATCCCTCCCAATTTTTACTCTCTACGGTTTTATTAGTTTTCTTAAGTTATTTTTTGGAGGAAGTACTCCAAATCAGAATCAACTGCTATCAGAATTTATTGCCGATCTTGAATTGATCAGAGAAAAGAAAACTACAGTTGCCAATTTATTGGCTAAATACAAATCGAGAGTGGTAGGTGCTCCAATACAACCGGCACCCCCAATCGAAGTACAACCACAAACCGCACAGTTAACCCCAGCTCCAGTTATTTCCACACCAGCTGTTGCTGAAACCGATAAGACTTCAATTGGGGAGGATGTCGAGAATTGGTGGGAAAATTGGTACCAGGACAACAACATTAATTTGCTGCTCTATATTGGATCCTTCCTAATTGTTTCTTCGGCGGCGATATTTGTTGGTTTCAATTGGGAGAGTTTCACCGGTACTTTTAAAGCCTTTGTTCTCAGTGCAATAACTTTAACTTTCTTCTTGTCTGGATTTTTCTTCTTTTTTCAAACACCAAAACTCCGCAACGCTGGCTCTACCTTCCTAGCAATTGGATCGCTTCTAATTCCTTTCAACGGCCTTGCTTGGTACAACTTCGTCTTTCGTGATATTGATGTTAGTTTTGGAGCTGTTTGGCTCGTTACTTCGCTGGTGGCAGCTACCACTTACTTTATCTTAGCTATACTGATAAAAAATCGTTTCTATACTTATATCGCTGGGTTGGGATCTCTTTCGTTGATTGAAGCTTTGGTAAATATCTCAGCACTGGATGCCAGATACTACATACTTGGGGGAATCTTCTCTGCCTTTACTCTACTAGCTGGTAGCAAACTGATTGCAACTACCAAAAAAGAAGAATTCGACAAACTCTACTCGGAACCACTAAACATCTCCTCTCAGGTCACAATGCCCATTTTTCTAGTCTGGGGTCTCTCTGTAGCCAGTACCCAAGATCAACTATTTACCATTGAAGCTACACTTAGTACGTTCCTCGCCTGTCTCTTTTATCTAATAACTTTTACTTTGAAGAAAAACATGGTCTTTCTTGTACTAACAGAGTTGTTACTGGCGATGAGTTTAGTTCTAGGTTTGAAAACCTTTAACCATGACGGTCAGATTGTCTATTTTGCAATCTTCATACTGTGTTTTGTCTACCAACTTTTGGCTTTGCTGGGAAAGAAGATGCAGGAAGGCGGGGAAGGTTACTACACTATCTTTACAGCAATATTTATCAGTTTGTTGGCTCTTCCATTTGCATTTGTAGACCCGCTGATAAATTCCGAACAACAAGTGCTCTTCACAGTTACTGTCTCCTTTTTGGCCGCAGTTGCTGCTTTTGTTTCCCGCCAACCGACTTACCTTTACCTTTGTATTGGCGGTCTTGATCTAACGGCTTTTGTCTACGTAAATTCAGTCCTGGGAAAGACTGATTTGTACAACAATCTCGGTCTTGTCTATTTCGCTTTTGCCGCTTTACTAATTGTCCCTTCCTTACTGAAATCTTGGATCAACGATAACTGGAAACAGGTTCTCCTCTACGGCTCCTACTTCAATCTTCTGCTAACCCTAACTTTCAACCTCAACTCCCCAAGTAATTTATTACTCCTCGCCTTACTTGTTCTGGCAATTGGAACCGTTTCAAGATTTATAAACGGCAAATCAGAACCAGTCTTCTCACCTCTATCAGCTACTTCCTTAGCCGTTTTTAGCGTGTTTTTAGCATTTCTATTACCCGAGCACACAGCCAAGGAGCAAATTTACTTTTCCACCATTGCCGCTGGCGTTGCTTTCATTTCGACTTATCTCGAAAAAAGACCTGAGTATCTCTATGTTGCTTTTGCCGGATTAGACTTAGCAGCATTTCTCCAAGTTTCTGATCTTCAGGTCGGTAGGAAAGCAAGTAATTACCTTTCTTTGACTTACCTTTCTCTCGGGGTTGCCCAGTATGCTGCTGGTGTTTTCACCTGGAAGAATCTGCAGAAGTGGACTGGTCATTTACTGGTCTTTACTGCAATTAATTTCCTGCTTGCTCTTGGCTTTGCCCTACCTTCAGAAGGCTATTCGCTAGTTGTTTCGGCTACAATAGCTCTTGTGGCTTTTACAGGAGTTTATTTCTTGCAAAAGGAAGAAGCTGGCTATATCGGTGCAATATTTACTGTTGTTACAGTTTTTAATATCTTTAGGTTCGTTGACATCACAACTGACTTCTATCCGCTTTCTTTCGTTGTTCTTAGTTACGCTTTTTACTTCTCCTCATACAGCAGCTTGCCAAATCTATACAATAAAGTTCTGAAACATTCAGGTTTAATTCTTGGGGTCATCAATCCGATTGTATTTGGGATTTATTCCCAGAACAAGGGATCCGACTACTATTACGATGGCTACCAGTACAGAGAAAGTGTTGTTTCAAATGGTTTAGAAATGTTCTCCTTGATCAGTGCCTATCTGACAACACTAATGCTATCTATCGAAGCCTACCGTTCAAAGTTGGTCCAGCTAGGATATCTCGCCTCAGTAGTAGGACTGGTCAGTGTACTCTGGCACTATAAATTTATTAACTTTGATGAGCTGCAGATTTACTCTATCACCACCGCAGTTTATCTTTTCATCATTGGCTACACCCGAGAAAGATTCGGAAAGAAAGAGGAAAGACAGACTTTTGATTATGCTGGTTTGGCAATTCTGCTCTTACCAGCACTCTGGCAAGCCCTACCTGATTCTGGTTTCTGGTACGCTCTGCTTCTTGGAATCGAGGGGCTCTTCCTTTTGATAGCTGGTTTGAGTCTCAACCACAAAACCTTTACTTACGCTGGAGTTGCTGCAATTGCAGTGGCAACATTAACCAGGGTTTACAGTTTTATCGCTTCGCTTGGTAGTTGGGCTATTATCGGAAGTTTGGGTTTGATTTTTCTCGCTGTGGCAATATTTTTGTTGAATAAAAGGAAGCTTGACTAGTTTGAGAGCAGGTATTCTTGCCCAGTATCAAGTATTGCCCAAACTTCAAAATTCTTGAAGTCAATACTGACCCTGTAAGAATACTCAGTTTGGGTTTCCGGATCTTTAGGTATTGAGACGATGTATTGCGGCACAAGCTTGGAAAGCGATTGTGGGTAGATTTCGTTCTTTGAATAATATGCCCTGATCGCAGAGTTTAGCTGTTCAATATCCGCCTTACGCTTGGTATCAAAATCTGTTTTCACCACCACCTCAGTCCTCTTATTAGCATTTTGTAAACTCTCTACTTTATCTGCTCGTCCGATCAAGTTGGAAACACTGACAAAAACAATAAAGATTACTGCCCCAACAAAACTAATGATAACCATTAATATTAGTGTTTTCTTGGGATCATTGAGGATCTCAGACAAGTGTTGTTTGGAAATTTCAGCTTTTTCAGCCACTAAATCAGTACTGGGGGCAGTGTCCATTGGCTTAATTATACGTTGAGAAAAAGTTGAAGACAATGAGGTCTACGGTGAGCTACCTATCTCCTTTTGAAAGTGGAGAAAATAAGTTCACATTCTTTCCTGTTATAGTTCTCTCTTGCGTCTACTGTAAGCTGAAAAGTGTAATCTCCCTGCTTAATGCTAATATCCTCAAAAGCATATAAGCTGCTATTGTTTCTGCACGAATGGAATCGCTCCGCAGCAAGACCATTAATAACAACTTTCTCACTCCACTTAACCCCCTCAGAATCCGTCGATAAAATTGTTTCGTTTGGTGGTCTAACCTGTATAGTACAAGAGTAGGATAAGCTCTTGCTTTTGGGGACCAATCTTACTCCGTCGTAGCCAAAGGTTTCGTCTTGCTCATAACCAGTTGGATACTTAACTTGGAACTTAAATTTTGGGTCAAGACTCCAAAATAACACTCTAAAGAGCGATATTTTGTCGCAGACGCCAAATTGGCAGTTATTTTCTATTGTCCTCAAATAATTTAGGAAATATCCAAGTTAGAGTTTTTGGATGGACTATTCCAATACCCCGGTAATTTTTAAGTTGCAGAAGATCTTGATCCATTGAAACAACTAATTTCGCGTCTCCCTCCAGGGCTACTTCAAGAATCTTATTGTCATCAGGATCAGAAGAAACTACGTTTAGTCTTTTAGTTGGAGTTACAATCTCGGAAATTTCTCGTAATGTGCTGACATACAAAGATACTTCTGCGTTGCTCCAGGAAAATTTGGATGAAAGTTTTTCAGCTAATTCTGAGAGTATTTCTTTGGAGATAATTAAAGAAAGCTCGCCACTTGTAGCTAGCCTTAAAATTTGCTCTGAAAGAGTGCCTTTAAGCGCAGCGGCAATGAAAACATTGGTATCTAGTACAACTCGCATTAACCAGCAATTCTTTCAATATCTTCGTAGGAATCGATACCCTGGGCTGTTGCGGTTCTGTTGCCGATATCTCTGATAACATCAAGGTTCTTATTGAGTCGATACACCCGCAAGGCCTCTCGCACAAGAGCACTTTTACTGGTTGACTGACTTTTAGCTAACTCTTCTATCTGAGTTTCTTCCTCAGGAGTTACGGAAATATTTAGTATTGAAGTGGAACGAGACATGACAATTATATTATTACGTAGTAATACCCTAAAGTCAAGTGGATAAGGCCACTTAATAGAAGTTTGTAAGTTGGTGAGCGACCTGGGACAACTCACGCATTTCGTTTTGCGAAAAGCCGAACCCAAAAGGGTTAGGACCCATTGGTCGCTAAAAAGCAAAACCCAACTAATCGTTGGATCCTGCTTTTTGGTGAGCGACCTGGGACTCGAACCCAGAACAAACGGCTTAAAAGGCCGTTGCTCTACCAATTGAGCTAGTCGCCCACTAATGTGGTTAAATAATGTTCACCCTCACAACGAAAAGAAGTTTAACACAAACTTGACTCTAGGTTCAACCAGTGACGTTTTTTATTTGCTCGATCCTACCTGTATTGGTCTCAATCGCAATCACATCGACTCTTTCCCCTTCAGGCAAGTTTTTCCGAACCGCTCGGTAATATGCTGCTGCCTTGAGCAAATGTTGCAGCTTGCGATAACCAACAGCTTCTTCTGGCAAGCCAAACTGCTGACTACTTCTGGTTTTAACTTCAACATAAACGACTATATTTTGTTCCACTGCGATAATGTCTATCTCCCCAAAGGCAGAACGGAAATTGGTTTCGAGAATTTTGTAACCTTGTTTCCTAAGAAACTCTGCTGCTAGTTTTTCGCCAGAGAAACCTGTCTCAATTTTGGTCATTGGAGTATTTTCAGATTGTAGTTTGACCGATGGGCATCACTGAGGCCAATTTCCAGAATTGCTTCCTGGTGCTCTTTTGTTCCATAACCCTTATTGCGGTCAAATTTGTAGGGCTGATATTCTTGAGGAAATTTCCTCATCAGATCATCTCGAAAAACTTTGGCAACTATGGAAGCAGCAGCAATACTCGCACATAGATAATCTCCGTGAACTATCGCGGTTTGGTTTTGTCTTTCTAGAGAATTAATATAAAAAGCATCGATCAGATAGTGGTCCGGTTGACAATCTAACTTCCCAAGAGCCCGCATATAGGAGAGTTGCGTTGCTTGAGTAAGACCCAACTTCTCAATCTCCCCCACCTCTGTTTGGCCAATACCAAAGCAAAGTGCTTCTTTTTGAATAGTTTTGGCCAGTTCTTCTCGTTGAAGGAAGTTAAGTAACTTTGAATCAAAAAGTTTATATCTGCAATTATAGTTTTTCGGAAAGATTACCGCCGCAGCCACCAGAGGTCCTGCCCAGGCACCACGACCAACTTCATCGATTCCAACAATATATTCTTTATTCTTATTCCAGAGAGATTTTTCGAAATCGAAGGTTGCAGGCACCTTCTTCATGGGCTTAGAGCTGAATTGCGGCTTTACCCTTAAGAGCGCGCATGTGGAAAAGCTTGGCTTTTTTAACTTTGTTTGCTTTTTTTACAGTGATTTTTTGAATTGCAGGAGAACCAATGGGCCAAATTCTCTCAACACCAATTGCTCCGGAACCAATTTTGCGAACGGTAAATGTCTGTGACGCCCCTGCCCCTCTTTTGGAAATGACAGTACCTTCGAATGACTGGATTCGCTCTTTGTTACCTTCTTTTACTTTAACATCGACCCGGATCAGATCTCCGGTAGAAAATTCAGGAAATTCCATAACAGAGATGCATTTTAAGCTAAACTGTGCTTACTGTCAACCAATATTAGCGATACAAGGCAGCTAGTACTACAAAAAGCAAAACCCCAATACCAAAGTGCTCCAAGATTTGTTTGATATGGAGGTTCTTCTCCTCGTGATGGTGCCAAATACCAACTACCACGTAAAAAAGCGTTACGAGGGCAATTAAACCCAATCTTTGTGAGTAATCCGAAACAAAAGAGAGACCGACAATCGCTGCAATCAGTACCAAAGCAACCAATATAAATTCAAAACTGTGCCGAAGCATTTTATTCACTAAAGAATCCCCCCTGTGGCTGATCTTATCACCGCGATTATCAAAATTGCTAGCACAATTGCGTGCAGCAGAGAATGGCTGTTGTGACGAATAATTCCCTTGCGAAATACAATTATCGAATCAAAAACAAATAGACCCAGGAGAAAAGTCAGAAGCAAGAGCGTTGTCTTCTGCCCGAGACCCAAACTCTTCCAGAACCCACTGATATTCCAGTTGAAAGGTGTGACCGCGCTTGCAATCTTTTCTTCAATCTTGGTGATATTTGCAGATGCTGTTGCCTCACTCTTGTTTTCCGAAGTTTTTTCTACTGGTTGGAACTTTTCCTCAACAGTTACTGGAACCCCCAAGCTTTTGCTTGTAGAACCACCAGTGGAACCTGAACTTTTAGTTGAATCGCCAAGAGCTTTGCCAAGATGTTCGACTACGAGTGTCGTCTGTTCCCCTTCCAAAGTACCATTCTTAATACCGATTCCGACATCAGAAAAATTTGGATTGAGCATATTGTCACGATGCCCCGTCGAAGCCATCCAACCAGCTATCACTCCAGCCGAGGTTGAAAAATCCCGAGCCAAGTTCTCTCCGGCCCAAGCATATTTATAGCCAACCTGGTTAAAAAAGTACCAAGGCGACGTCCCATCCGGCGCAAAATGGGCCCAATAATCCTGAGCAAACATATGATCTGCCTTCAAGGCAGCGGCTTGATTTAGCGCTGTGTTTTCCTGCAATGGGGCAACACCACGGGCGGATCTTTCTTGATTGGTCAAACTGATTAGTGTTGCCCGATTGATGTCGGTACCATAACCAAGGACATTGGCACTACTGATTCCGGAGAAAGAGAAGAACTGCACCAAAAGAATTATGAAGGTAAAAGCAAAGAGGGCTTCATGGCGAAGTAGATAAGGATGGTGATTGTTTCCCGAATGG
Source organism: uncultured Gammaproteobacteria bacterium (assembly GCA_964360785.1). Classification (GTDB taxonomy): domain Bacteria; phylum Patescibacteriota; class Microgenomatia; order Woykebacterales; family RBG-16-39-9b; genus DATIHF01. Next base: position 233,162 of record CAYHXX010000001.1, read on the forward strand.
GCAATAAGAAAATGCGCCAATTTCCGGGAAACCCTAGTTGACGCAATTTTCTCAAAGTAGGCAGGCATATACATTTATTTTACTAGAGATAGCTACCTTCCCGCAAACTTACCCAATCAAATCCTCGAGTTTACGGCTACCTTTTTTCAAGACCGCGCCCGCACTGGTCACCAAAGCTGAACCAATCAGGATCAGTTGGTAATCAAAACCAGTCAATGGGAGAGTCTTTCCAACAGGCGCAGCCGCCGCTGGAATAGCTGCAACAGTTCCTGGAAGCGGTGGGAGTTCTTCTCCACCTGGAACATTAGCACCACAATTGCAGTTAACGACGTTTGAGTTACCTTTGTTGGTAAGTACGATTTGAATCAAAGCATCGCCAGTTGAAATGTTGACATCGCCACCAGTGTTTCCGTTGGCTTCGTTGTCACCAGTGTTTGCTCCTACTTCAATCCGGTTATCAATGTTGAGTTCATTGACAGTTGAAATATTTCTTTCGTTATTTAGGCTGAGATTGACGTCATTGTCAGAACCGGAACCATTTCCCGATACTTTTACGTTGACTCCTTGAGCCTCACAACAAGCACCGCTTTCGGTGTTGCTATTTGCTTGGGTGCTGAGTGCCACCTTGGTAGTTGCGTCTCCAGTCTTAATCGCGACAGCGCCACCGGTATTATCATTGGCTTCGTTGCTTCCCGTGTTTGCATTTGCATCAACAGTATTTCTGACAGCAGCGGTGTTTGTCTGCTGAATTTGAACTGTCCGGTTGATCTCGAGATTAACCGTGTTACCCGAACCCTCACCATTACCCGAGACTTCCACTGTGGAAGCGAGTGTAATAGGAGCTATTGCTAATAAAGCAGTTGTGGCAGAGAGAGCAGCTGAGACGATCTTGGTTTTGGTCATTTTCCTCCTTATTATTAATTTAAGAGCTGCCTCTGAGAAGTAAGGTCTAAATACCTTAAGAAGCTTTTCTTTTTGCGACGATTGCCGAACCAACAACAATTGCGAGAGCAACCCCAAGCAAAAGTATGTTGAAGCTAAAACCACTACTTGGGTGGTTGATCACTTTGGTAAGCGGTTTTTCAACACTAGTACCGGCGACTTTTGCACCCTCAAGTACCTTTCCAGTCTGTAGCAGAGCGTCCTTGAGCGAACCGGTTGCGGAGCCGAAACTTAAACCAGAAGTCTTACTTGCGGGTTTGTTTGTGTTACCTGAGATTGTTTGGACAGCGCCAAGCGATACAGTCGGTAGATTTACTGCCCCAACTCCATTGCCTGGTAACTCTTGATCTGGGGAAATAATATTTCCGGAAAACTTCCCAAAGATGTTGACGACTGTAATGACAAATTTCTTTCCGACAAAGTTGTTGTTGACGAAGTTTACAATATTGCTGGCGACATTTACATCTCCAGTTTTAATATTCGCACCACCCATGTTTTTATCAGCGCTGTTATTTCCGGTGTTAGCGTTAATATTAACATTGTTGTTTATCGTAGCGTTATTGGTATTGTTGATTGTTGTCGTGTTGTTTGAAGTTGTTGTTGCCGTGTTGTCCGAACCAGCACCGTTTCCAGAATTGAGAGCGTAGATCGAACCATCAGGAGCAACACCAAACTCCATCCCCGAACCATCGATTGTGGCACCATCGGCTGCGCCAACTATCTTTCCAGTCCATTCACCTTGGTTGTTGACCAAGACCAACCACCAAGTGTCTCCCTGACCCACGGTATTAGTATTGGCAACAGTGACAAGATTTGAGTTCACGTCCAGGTTACCAGTGGTTATTGAGGCATCTCCCATATTTTTCGCAGCCGAGTTACCGCCTGTGTTAGCATCAATATTGAGGTTATTATTAATAGTCGCATTGTTGAGATTGTTAACTAGCAGTGTGTCGTTGACAGTGGAACTTGAAGTATTTGTTGAATCCTCACCATTACCAGTATTGGCTGCGGTTATATCCGAAGCACAACCACAACCTGAAAGGTCTGCTTCTCGTGGGAGGATAATGTCTCCAGACATATCTCCATAGATATTGACTGTGTTCAAAAGCCAGTCCGCTCCAGCGACAATATTGTTGTTGAGGAAGTTGATTATATTGTTAGCAATATTTGCATCTCCACTTTCAATAATCCCAGTTCCCATGTTGGCATCGGCACTATTTTCACCGGTGTTTGCGTAAAGTGTCACATTGTTATCAAGTAGTAAATTATTTTCGTTGTTGATTTGCGTGTCGGTATCAGATGTAGTTGCAGCATTGTTGGTTGAGTCAGAACCATTGCCCGTGTTGGTGGCAGCTGTTCCAGAACCACTTCCGCTACCAGTTGGCCAAGTGAGCACCAAATCCTCGGAGCGCGTATCTACAATGTCAAAGTTTACCGTTTCCAGATTGATCCCAGTGTTGTTGCCGAAGTTTATGGTTGTAAAGGAAATGTCCGCATCTCCAGAGGTAATCACCCCATCACTCATGTTTTTGTCGGTTTCGTTCTTGCCGGTATTGGCACCAATACCCTCGTTGTTAACAAGTTGCAAACTATTTTGGTTGTTCAAATCGACTGTCGAGTTACTACTCGAACCAGCAGTGTTGTTGGAACCAGAGCCGTTTCCAGAATTGGTTGCACCAAGACCAGAATCACAGCCCCCACAAAGATCATCCAGATTGACTATTGTATTGTTGAGATCGTTTACCAAACTCCCATCGACCGTAGCATCCCCAGTAGCGATACTGCCATCACCCATATTCTTGTTGGCATCGTTCTGCCCAGTATTAACATCAACATCGAGATTGTTTTCAACATCTGCGTTGTTGACGGTCTCAACCGCTGTCTCATCTGTCACATCGACTTCAGAAGTATTGTTCGAGTCCGCACCATTGCCAGTATTTGTTGCTTGTGCGGTAGATTCTTCCGGTGGAGTTGGTGTAGTGTTTGTCGCTTCACTCGTTGAGGTATTCTGAGAGGGGTCGAGTAAATTGATGGGCGCAGTTGGGGCCGCCGGAGCACTTGGTGCAGCTGGCGCTGAAGGAGAAGCCAGAGTTAGACCAAGAGCGGTTGTCGGGCTAAACAGAACAGTTGTCAATAAAAGACAACTTGCTACTAGGGTTTTTATTTTTAATAATTTCATTTCTTTAAAAGGTCCTTTCTCTCAATTTTAAATCGAAAGCAAAAATATATTTCTTTAAAAGCTACTTTTGGCTTCTATCTAAATTTCTTTGTCCCTTCCCGGTCCGGCACAAGGCCGGACCAGAGAAAGAACTAACCTAAAACAAGAACTTAGTTAGAAAACTGCCCCATCAGGAGAAGTACCCAACCGTTCAAATCATCTAGGTTTGGAAGTTGTGGAAGGTTAAGACCGTCCATGTCTCCCAAGACATTGGAGTTAGCTTCGGTGCTCGAGTCAACTGAAGCGTCAGCGTCACCAGTTGTTACTGATGGGTCGCCACCGTCTTTAGAAGTGTTATCGTTAGCATCATTGTTTCCAGTGTCTACCTCAACGTCAACACCATCGCACTTACCATCGTTGAAGTTGTTGTTTTGTTCTGCCCCGAGTTCAGATGCAAGTTTGACCTTAACATCGTTGTCAGAATCAGAACCATTACCAGCAACTTTGATGTCTGCACCAAGTTCGCAGCACTCATCAAGGTTTACGCCGTTGAAATTGGCTTTGTTGTCAATTCCAACTTCGACGTCAGCATCACCTGTGTCGATAGAAACATCGCCACCGGTGTTGTCATTGGCTTCGTTGTCGCCAGTTTCAGCATCAACGTCAACATCATTGCTGATATTGGCATTGTTGTTCTGAAGTACGCCAACTCCGCTGAGAAGTTCGACATCAACGTCATTGTCGCTGTCAGATCCGTTGCCGGAAATTTCAACATTCAACTCGCCACCATCACCATTACCTCCGACGGAAGCAACGTTTTGGTTGACCATGTTGGCAATGTCAACTGTGACATCAGCGTCACCAGTTTCGATTTCTACATCGCCACCAGTGTTGTCTTCTGCTTCGTTATCGCCGGTCTTGGCGTCAACGTCAACGTTGTTGTTTACGTTTGCATTGTTGTTCTGTTCAATTCCAGTTTCGTTCAAAACTTTTACGTTTGCATCGTTGTCAGAATCAGATCCGTTGCCGGAAATTTTGACAGAGGTGTCACCAGGACATCCTCCACAAGCGACGTTAGCAACGTTGGAGTTAGCACTGTTGGACACAGAGCTACTCACGTTAGCATCTCCAGTGTCGATGGATACATCACCACCGGTATTGTCGTTTGCGTCGTTATCACCAGTATTAGCGTCAATATTGACGTTATTCTGGATGTTAGCGTTATTGTTCTGGACGATTGAATTGCTAGTGCTTACAGTTACGTTAGCGGTATTGTCAGAGTCGGACCCATTACCAGAGATGGTAACAGTAGTAGTTCCGAATGCAACAGATGCTACGCTCCCTGTTAGCAAGGCTGCTGTAGAAACAGCAGTTGTCAATTTGTAGACAAATTTATTCATGTATGTATTCACCCCCTTTCATAGTAATTTTGATTGTATTATCGAGTTTGATATAGGTTTTGTTTTCTTTAACAGACTTTGTCATATAGTAATCTCTTTACTAAACGAAAACGGAGGCAAACCTTCACACAGTTATTGTGTAAAAGCTTACCTCCGTTTGCGGTCGGTAAATCAGTTATTTAAAGATATTTTCCAAAATAGTTGGGGGCAAATAAATATCCTATTAGAATTTAGTATAACGTGCTCTTTTTCAACCTGTCAAGTCCTTTAGTATTTTATTCCCAGTTGTGGACTTTGCATTTGCTTCGCAAAAGATTCGCTAACACTCTTGCATTTGCTTCGCAAAAGTCAAGCCCTCTAGTTATTTATCTTTTTCTACTACCATTACTATAGAGCCTAACCCCTTGGTTCTCAGTATTGTTCAGTCTATCGGTTTTCTTAATAGTTCTCTCTGTTATTTGGACGACGCGACCAGACTCAATATAGATTTCAACACTACCATAATCTTTTGTCCCCACCGCGCGCAGGATGTCTTCCCAGATTTCAGATGGTATTGAATTTTGTGTAGCAGTAGGGTTGTTCATTAATATTTTAGAGACAGTTACTTTACTTAAGTGTAAACTCAAGAATAGTTCTCTCACCATTTAGTTCGCCAACTTCAACTTTAAACTTCGTTGAACCAACTGGCACTACAAAACCTACGTTTGAAGTTTTGGTGGATTGCGGACGCACCTCAACATTACCCTGGTGAGCCGTTGGTGCAAATTTCTTTCCGTCAACATCGATCAGGCGAAAACTATCAACTGGGTAAGTATAGAGCGGGACATTGTAATTATTGGAAATTTCCATATTTAGTACTAAGAATTCTTTATTGTTCCGAGCTGCCACTCTTTGACCCTGTACCAGGACTGATTCTGCTTTTTGAACGCTGGTAACTTCGACTGGGAATTTCCCATTTGTATTCTTACCATCTTTGGTCTTTGGAACAACCTCGAAGTTGTGTGACAAAGGCAAAACGACTGTATTGGAATTGCTGCGGTTTGCGAAGAAAATAAAATAGAGACCGGTCAAGACAACCACTGCGGTTAGGATGAAAAAGATTCTTTTGGGTTTGCTCACAAATCTTTTGACCGAAGCGAACATACCAGAGAAATTGATGCTGAGTCGTCGACGTGTAGTAGTGGTTGTGTCAGTGGTAGCTATGGGACTAAATGTAGTAACGGACATAATCTCCTTACAATTTAGAGACAGTATTTAATAATTATTGTGGCAGCAGAGATCGTGGACAGAGGCAGAGGACAGTGGTTTGAAGAAAGACTTTTCAAACCGATCTAAAGTATAGAAAACAATATAGCATGTGTCAAGAGGTTGTCAAGGACATATGTACTTGCAAATAAGCATTTATCATCCATCGGATTTTAAATTGACATAAGAGTGTTAATTGTAACGCTTAATTTTCGAACCTAGCATTATCATTATATATAGAGGCTCAAACTTCCAAATCCAATAGTTTATATTCTGTAACTATAAACCACCCCACCACGCTGGTGAATGTACTTCGATGATTCGATTTATCGAAGTACTAAGAAGCCACCAAAAAGCTCCCCTATTTGGACAGAGAGGAGCTTTTTGTTGTTTTAGGTTAGTTGCCAACTAGTTGTTGACATCATTGTTGATGTTGATTTCCACACTGTTGTTGCCGGTATCGATCGAAACACTGCCACCAGTGTTCCCATTGGCAGTGTTACCACCAGTGTTCTGACGAACCCTGACCTTGTTTCTTACAGTTGCATTGTTTACAGCGGCACTACCCGTAGAAACACACTTATTTGGTCGGCAGCTTCTACCCCCACTGACTCGGACTGTACAGGAGTTACTTGAACCAGAACCATTTCCCGAAATTGTACAAGTTGCATCTGCCAAAGCAACCGGTGCTAGTAGTGCACCCGTGGTCAGTAGTCCTGCAGTAGCTAGACCAATTCTTTTTGCTATATTCATTATGAGTTTCACCTCCCTTCAGGATAGTTCACAAGTTTTCTTTACCAAAGCATTGATACAAGTATCGATTCCGCTTTCGCCTTTGATCTTGTTGTTACCTAAACCGCCATTGAGATTGTCATCACCACTACCTCCACTAATTTCATCATCGCCCGCTCCAGCATCAACCAGATCATTACCACTCCCAGCTTTAATTTCGTCATTGTTAGCTCCACCAAAGATATCGTCATTTCCGGAACCTCCATCAATTTCGTCGTTCCCGTCATTTCCAAATATTTGGTCCCTTTCACTACCACCATCTAAATCATCATCACCCGTACCACCAAATAAAACATCCTTACCACTGCCACCCTTTATCCGATCAACACCTTCATTTCCGATCAAACAATCGTCTCCTCCGCCACCATTGATACGATCATTTCCTTCAAATCCAATTATTAGATCGTTTTTCGAACCACCGTTGAGATTGTTATTCCCGGAAGTTCCAAATATAGTCTGTCCGTTGAAATCGATACTTTGACATTCCTCTGGTATCTCAATGCTTATCCCGATTTGCAAATCAAAAATTACGGTTTTGTTTTGAAAACTATTTCCACTACCCTGGCCAAAAGTTGCCTTAAATTTGTAACTGGCAACCTCTGTCGGGTTTTGGTTACCAAGAAAGATTCCGTTTATCGAGGTACTATCTGTGAAAAACTGTTGTAAGGTTCTCGCTCCTGTATAACTCGTTCCTCCGTAGACTTCGACCAAGTTCTTGGAGATCACAATGTTTAGCCCGGAAGCAAGTGCCCCTGTCTCACTGGTTTTGATACCTTTTACTCCAACTGGTCGAATGACGGCTGCATTATTGGTCACAGTTACGTTTCTCTCTTCACTTTGTCCGGGAGCTAGATTGCTGACCACAAAGATTGGGTTTCCCGAGGGCACTCCCCAATCAACTGACAAATCTCCAACTGCATAAGCAGTTTTATTTAAATTAAAACGTAGGCCATCATTAGCAAACACTGCTGCAACGACTGCTACTATTAATAATGTTATTCTCAGATAGCGAAATTTATTTTTCATTAACAACTCCCATTGTTACTTGTTCCCTTTGTTGCTGTTGCACAAGTCTGAAAACTCCCAGTTCCGTTTGTCGATCTTCCGATCGAAATTCCAGCTGAGGAGGAACCATACGTATGTGTATCTTCAATAGTTAAACTCGGATCAATCAGGTCAATAGTGTCCCCTGCGTTGTTAAGAATTGTTTCGGTTGGTCCATAATTAAAAACTACAAATGCTCCAGGAGCAATTGTCCCTAAACTTGTTAAGCTTTTTGGCGGGTTGCCGGGGTCATCCAAAGTCCAACCAGTCAAGTTGACACTTGTTGTGCCCGAATTATAAATCTCCACCCACTCGTTAGTAAAAGCAGTTCCGGGATTTGCAACGAATTCATTTATCTTCAAATTAGAAAAATCACTAGCTGCTACAAAAGTATTGTTCGAACTGACTGCTACATCTGAAAAGTATGAAAAAGAACTGCCAATGAAAATCAAGCAAAGAACTGTCAGAGTGATTGGTTTATAAATATTGAGCCGCGCATCTCGCTTCTTTGGCCGCTTTTTTACTTCCTCGACTATTACCATTAGTTCAGAAATTATGAAAAACATTGTCGGAACTGTGATCAATAAGATAAATCCAAGCGGTTGCTTCACATAACTCACGAATTTCCCTACAAAAGGAGCCGCAAACACTATTCTCCCGACCACGTGCTTGTCTGGAACAAGTTCGGGGTCTTTTTCTTGGTTGGCATCTCCTTTTGTCTGGAAAAACTTTTCCCCGTTTTCCCGTACAACGTTGACTACCCGATGACTGACTAACTCTTTTCCCTTTTGGAAAGTGATGACATCGTTTTCGACATAGTTGACCCCAGCACCATCAGTACCTTTTTTCGCCACTACCACTAGCGATCCAGCCGGAATTGACGGAGCCATACTTCCCGTCTGCACAATCAGTGGTTTTGTTGGGACAGGCAAATCAAGATAGGCTGCTACAGTGACAGCACCAATTGCGACAAATATCGCCAGTACAGAATATTTGAGTATTCCAAAAAATATTTTCATCTTTTACTCTCCGAGTCCGAGGCCCCAAGGCCATACCCTGGGGCCTACGAGTTAAAACCTCGGACTTTACCAAGTTGCGTTTGTTTGCTTTGCTTCAGCTTGAAGAGAAGCAGTAAACGTCTGTCCTTGGAAATCGTTACCTGCAGTACTATCCAATTCGACCGTTAGTTGATACTGAGCTCTATCACCTGTGTTTAACACGAAAGGAGTACCAGTACTCAAACCATCGTTAGTATCATAGAAGTAGCCAGTTATACCACTAGGAACGTTCAAAATGGAAACGAACGAAGTTCCATTCCAACGTGCAACATCAGTAACTTTAACCTTGTTTTGAGGGTCTAGTGAACCAAGACTCCAAGCACCCGTCGCAAAACCTCGGATATTAATCGGTAGTGTTCCTGTGTTCTTCACATCAAAATTCACTAACTTTGATTCGCCCGGCTGCCAATTAGAACCCAAAGCCTCAGACTCAAAATCAGTATCAGCGTTCTGGTCAGTGATACTTAAATTCAATGTTCCAGTTGTAATTGTGTTGTTTGTTGAGGTATCAGTTGCTGAGAAGAACGCGAAAGTTGCGCCGACTAAAAGTGCACCTGCTGTCCCTATACTTAGAACCGAAGTTACTATTTTTCTATTGATTGACATTTATTTTTCACCCCCTCTCGCGTTGGGTTTTGAGCACAAAAAAACCACGTCAAAATCGCGTGGTAAATATTTGTTTTTTCAGAAATTGCTAGGGCAAGCTTGAGCAAGGCAAAATCCGTTTCTCGGGCGGGGAGAATTTGGAGATCTCAGTATACTCTGACCTCTAGGAAATGTGTCAAGAGGATCTTTTTGTATCAAATTAAACTAGCCTAGCAAGCACTTTAGGTTCAGTTCGAATCACCCAACAACCTAACAGCCTATCCTATACAAGAAAAATTTATGCCACAGAAAAAACCCGCTTGCGAGTTTACTGCGAACGGGCTTGTTTGAGTATTTCGTTCACGCCTGCCAATACTTCTGCAGAATCCGGAAGAACAAACGCTGGTTTATCTTCCTGCTTTGGCACGAGGCAAAAGTTTCCCCTGATATCCTGGAGATCAAGTCTTGGAAATTCCAGGTCTAGCTGCCCTAGCTGCCCACAAAAGATGCAGCAAATATCCAACACGAGAATCCCACAGCTCTGATCGCTCTCCTCGGAGTATTTGAACGCTTGTGAACTCAAAGATCTCGAGCAGTACCTACATTCCATTGGGTACTCACTCAAGATATGCTCAACAGCGATCCGTAAGAAATCCATGATCACCCTCCCTATCCCTCTGGGTCTTGGAAACTAGAAGATAGAATAGCGTATAAAAAAACTAATTTCAACCCTATATAAAAAGTGGTTTTTGGAATTTTCAAATTAGCATTCAAACTAGTACGACTGCTAGATTTCGGATGCCTAGCAGAACTTCATTTGTATATATTTCGGGTGATAAAGGGTAATTTTGGCAAATAAATAGTGTCTAATAATTTGGTCCTTTTTCATAGCCGCAAATTATCATCCACACATAAAGTGAGTTGTAGTCTATAAGCCTACAGGGTAGGGCTTTATTGATACAAATATATTCCTACTAAAATTGGTTGTCAATAGGGTATTTTTTTACCAAAAACTGGTTGAGAAACAAACAATCCGCCTTTCTTGGCGGACTGTCTGATGTACCGAACGAAAAAAAAAGATTTATTGCTGCTTTTTCCTTCGTAGGGGAAAAAGCATATCTGCTGTCCAGATATTAATAATTTAAAGGAAATCAGTTTTTTTGTCAACCCAAACAAACGATAAATTACTAGATCACTGTTCAGAAATCACTTCTCCCAGCAATCAGAAATGTGGACATCGACTTTTATTGGGACTAGCTTCAGTAACTTCTTTCCAGCCTCAATCATCTTTTCCTCCACCATCTTGGCCACTTCATCAGCGATATCTGCCCGAGCCTCGGTCACAATCTCGTCATGGACTGTATGAATCAGATAAGCATCATAGTTTTTCTCTTTTATAGTATCGGCAATGTAAACAAGCGCATACTTAGTAATATCAGCACTGGTCCCTTGAATTGGCATATTCTTCCCTTGGCGTTCAATCGAGCTAATCAACTTCTGATAGTCTGGGTCTGTCTTGTCCGGCATGATAAAACTTCGCTTACGACCGCCTAAAGTTCTTACGTACCCATACCGCAGCGCATCCCGACCCATATTATCCAACCACCTTTTGACCTTCTTGTAGGTAGAAAAATAAACATCAAGCAGCTTTCGGGAATCCTCCACCGACAAACCGATCTGTAGACCCAACGAAGCCGGTCCGCGACCATACATCAGTCCAAAGTTGATCGACTTCGCTTGAAATCGTTTCTCTTTGTCGACTTTGTCTATCGGCATACGAAACATTTGTGACGCAGTCAAAGTATGCAGATCAACATCTTTATTGAAGGCCTCTAAAAAGGCTGGGTCCTCGCTAACCTCAGCCATTATCCGCAGTTCAATCTGAGAATAATCAGCAGTGATCAGCTTGTAACCGTCGGAGGCGATAAAACAGCTTCGGAAACCAGACTCAGCTGGAATCTGCTGTAGATTTGGATTGTTACAAGCAAAGCGGCCCGTGTCTGCTCCAAGCTGAATAAAATCAGGGTGCAAGCGCTTGTCTAGGGGGTGAATTTTTTCAAGTATCGACTCTCCAAAAGATGTGATCATTTTTTCATAACCACGATATTCCAGTAACTTCTTTGCCGTCGGATGATCAGTTTTAGAAAGAGTTGCCTCGGAAGTATTCGGTAGCTCAACTCCAAGCTTCTTAAAAGTATCTAAAAGCTGTAAGGGGCTATCGAGATTTATGGAATCGCTCACATTACCAAAAAGGTCGACTTGGGAATAGTTGACCAGATGACGCAGCTCATCCTGAATTTCTTTATTACTTGCATTTCGCTTTTCAGCTAGTTCCGCTATATGCGCTCGCCATTTCTTCTGATCAATCAGAGAACCACGAAGCTCCATCTCGGCAACTACTGGAACTACGGCAAATTCAAGCTTGGCGGTTTCTACCAGATCGTCTTCCTGGAGAATCTTAAATTGTTTTCGAAATATTTCGTGTAAAATTAGAGCGTCCCGAGCGGCATATTCCAACTGTTCTTTGGTAAACTTGCCATGCAAAGCTGGGTTTCCAGGTTCATAAAAAGACTCGCGGATTGTCTTATCGAGTTTGATTCCTAGATATTTGTCAGCCAGAGCCCGCAACGAAATTTCTCTGGAAAGACCACAAGTAATAATTCTCTCGGCCAGCATTGTGTCATAAACTGTCCCCAAGGTGATCCCCGCTTGGGCTTTGAGGATTGAGTAGTCAAATTTTGCATTTTGGGCGATCTTGAGCGGCCGTACAGCTTCCAAAACAGGCTTAAGTGGCGAAAGTTCTACTTTTGTACAATCAACAACGAAAGCTTTTTCCCCAACAGCTATTTGGAGCAAAAGTAACCTGGAAGTGAGTGGGTCTAGCTTTGTCCCTTCAGTATCCAACCCAATTGTTTGCACCTTCTCGATCTCGGGCAAGATTTTTACTAGCTCATCTTGAGTCTCAATTAGTTGAAAATTTGTTTGAGCTGTTTGAGTTTCCACGTAAATTTTATTTTAGTTTTTTAATCAGAAGTTCCCGCAAAGAATTCGGGTTGGCACTACCTTTACTCTTGCGCATTACTTGTCCTAAGAGAAATTGTAGAGAACTATCCTTACCAGCTTTGAAATCAGTTACTGCCTTTTCATTTTCCGCTATAACCTCAGCAATAAATTTATCAAGCTCCCCTTCGTCGGAAACTTGTTTCAGACCAAGCTCTTCGATAATTTTTGTCGGCATCTCCCCACTCTCCAGCATTTTGTTGAAAACTTGCTTAGCCGCTTGATTTGAGAGTTCTCCCTTATCAATCAACCACAAAAGTTCTGCTAAGGAGGCTGGTTCACATTTCACCTCTCCAACTTGAATACCGGATTCATTAAGATAACGATTTAGCTCTCCTAACACCCAATTGGAAACCCTTTTTGCTTTATCAGAATATATCTGGTCATTTTTCGGTTTCTTAGCCTTTACGTAGTCCTGCAGCGCCTTCTCGTACCATTCTGAGAGTTCTTTAGTTTCGGTAAGTAGGTTAGCTTCATACTCACCCAGAGCAAACTCTACTTGGAATCTTTCACTCTTTTGATCTGGCAATTCTGGTAACTCTTTCTTAAGCTTCTCGATCAATTCCTCACTCAGAGAAATCGGTGGCAAATCTGGGTCTGGGAAATAACGATAGTCTGGGGAAGTTTCTTTTGACCTTTGCGACACGGTCTCGCCTTTGGCCTCGACCCAACCACGAGTCTCGTGCACAACCTCTCCGCCCTCCTCCAACACTTTCTTTTGTCTTTCAATCTCAAAAATTACCGCCTTCTCTAGAAAAGTAAATGAATTAATATTCTTTATCTCCACTTTTGTCCCAAGTTGGTTTTCACCTTTCTCGCGAATGGAAACATTGGCATCAAACCTCATACCGGCTTTTTCCATATCAACATCTGCAACTGCCACATAACGACAGATTTGGTGAATTTTCTTTGCATAGGCTTTGGCTTCCTCTGCAGAACTTAAGTCAGGCTCGGAAACGATCTCAAGCAAGGGCACACTACTGCGATTGAAATCAATCAAACTTACCTTTTCGTTTCCTACTTGGGCGTGTATCAACTTACCGGTGTCTTCTTCGAGGTGAGCTCTGTTGATTCTAACTTTCTTTTCACCAACCAGGACCCAACCTTCCACATTTATTGGCTGCTCAAACTGTGTGATTTGATAACCTTTGGGTAAATCAGGATAAAAATAACTCTTACGGTCAAATTTATTTTCCCGATTGATCTTGCAGTTTAAAGCAAGTCCAACTTTGACCGAATTTTCAATGGCCTTCTGATTTGGAACCGGCAAAGCCCCCGGCAACCCAAGGCAAGTTGGACAAACATGAGTATTTGGCTTTGAACCAAAATAGTCTGCACTTGAAGTACAAAACATCTTACTCTCAGTTTTTAGTTGGACATGAATCTCAAGTCCAATTACCTGTTCGTATTCTTTGTTCATCACAATGCTCCCAACTTGACTAAACCAGCCTTAAATTTCTCCAGGACATCATTTATTTGCGAACTTGGTAGTTCAAAATTCAGGTTGTGAACCAGCTCGTTTCTCACCTTATGGGCAAACCAGAGAGAGTCATAGAGTTCGTAGTCCCCAACAAACTTATCTTTGGCAACTTTCAAACGCTCGCCGGTGGTAGATAGTTTGGGATACATTTTGGACAAAACAAATTCAAGAATCTTGTCAGCATCAATGACCGCAGAACGGTAGTTGGATGGTTTACCAAAGCCAACCTGTTCTTCGACCTTTATCCACATTTCGGTTGCAGTCCGCCGATCCATCAGACTTAAGTAACCCTCAGAATTAAAGCTTCTTTTACCAAACAAACCCGAGAAAAATCCCATCAAAAACCCTCCGGGCGCTTTTTATAAAAATTTGTTTCTTGTTCAAAAGCAAAAGCAGCTGAAATTAATTTCTCCTCTTCGAAATGATTTGTTGTAATTTGTAACCCGACTGGCAAATCTCCAACAAAACCGCCTGGAATAGAAATCGCCGGCACCCCAGCTAGGTTCTGTGGCACCGTAAAAATATCACAAAGATACATCTGAAGTGGATCATCTATCTTTTCACCAATTTTAAAAGGCAGTATTGGCGAAGTCGGACCAATTATAAAATCAACTTTTTTAAAAGCCTCCTGGAAGTCTTCAAAAATCAAACGGCGAACTTTAGCTGCCTTGAGATAGTAGGCATCATAATAACCTGAAGAAAGCGAGTAGGTACCCAGCATGATTCTACGTTTAGCTTCGGCTCCAAAATGGTCACGGCTCTTGCCAAAACGTACACCATCATAACGTGCCAGGTTTGTGCTTACCTCTGAACTCATGACTAGGTAATAGACCGGTACTGCTTGTTCAGACCGCGGTAAGCTGATATCTACCAACTCTCCACCCAGGTTCTCGATGACCTTACAATCTGAGAGAAAAACCTCTTTAACCTTTGGGTCAATACCTTCGGCCAAATATTCCTTGGGAACACCAAACTTCAAACCTTTGATGTCTTTACCAACGGCTTTTGAATAATCCGGTAACTCTTTCTTAACTGAAGTGGCATCTCTCGGGTCATAACCAGCAATAATATTTAAAACCAAAGCTGCATCTTCAACCGTAGTTGTTACAGGACCAGCTTGATCCAAAGAGTTGCCCATGGGAATTATGCCGTAACGACTGACGCGGCCATAAGTCGGCTTCAACCCAACCACGTTGCAGAACGAGGCTGGCTGACGAACACTTCCTCCAGTATCTGTACCCAATGAATAAGGCACTAACCCTGCGCCCACTGCTGCCGCCGAACCTCCACTGGTACCACCAGGCACCCTTTCTGCGTCATATGGGTTCTTTGTTATCTGGTAAGCCGAATTTTCAGTCGAGCCTCCCATTGCAAACTCATCACAGTTGTTTTTCCCGATCATTACTCCTTTAACTGAAGTAAGACTCTCATAAACTTTAGCACTGTAAGGTGGGATAAAGTTTTCTAAGATTTTTGAAGCAGCGGTAGTCGGTACATCCTTGGTAACTATCACATCTTTAATCCCAAAAGGGATTCCTGTGAGCCAGCAGATTTCGTTCTCCGTGGCGATAAGATGATCAGCGGCTTCAGCCTGTTTCACAGCGAGATCTTCGGAAAAACGTAAAAAAGAGCTTATCTTATTGTCTTGTTCCTTTGCGTTATTTAAAGTTTCCTTTGCTAGCTCAACTGCGGAAAATTCCTTCTTTTTTAAACCTTCATGCAGTCCTCGTATAGTCAAATTCCTGGTTTTCATGATTGGTCGAGTATTTGTTTAACTTTAAAGAAACCGTTGTGTTTTTCTTTAGCGTTTTGTAGTGCCTGGTCCTGAGAAAGTCCAGATTCTGGTGAATCTGCACGTGAAGTATTCGTCAGGCCAGAAACGTTCAAAAGTGGTTCAATAGAATTTGTATCGACTTTATTAAGCTGTTCAACATTGTAGTCAATAACCTCAGAGAGCTGCTTTGTAAACTTCTCGATTTCGGCCTCTTCAAGGTTTAAATTTGCCAATTTGGCGATTTTTTTTACCTGTTCGATTTTTACACTCATTGCATTGCTCTCAAAACTTTTACCCGTTCCTCTATTGGTGGGTGGGTATTAAATAAACTCGCAAACCAGCTTACTCCACCTTGTTGTTTGTTCTTAAATGGGTTGGCGATATACAAATGGGCTGTCCCCTTGTTTGCTACCTCCAACGGTTCTTTGTCAGCTGCTATCTTCACTAGAGCATCGGCCAGGCTATCGGGATTACGGGTCAACACTGCCCCCGAAGCATCTGCCAAAAACTCCCTTTGCCGACTAACTGCAAGCTGAATCAGCTGGGCAATTATAGGTGAAAGTATAGCTAGTATAAAAGCTACCAAAATAAATATACCTTGGACACTGTTTGAATTATCGTTGCGTCGCCTGCCCCCGCCCCACCACATCATCCGAAAGAACATATCAGCCAGTAACGCCACTAAACCTACCAGAATAGTGACTACAGCCATAACTCTAATATCAAAATTTTTTACATGCGAAAGCTCATGTGCTGCTACACCCTCAAGTTCAAGTCGATTTAGTTTTTGAAGAATCCCACTTGTAAAAACAACAGCAGAATGCTCTGGATCTCTACCAGTGGCAAAAGCGTTTGGTGCTGTATCCTCAATTATGTAAACTTTGGGCATTGGCAAACCAGTGGCAATACTAAGATTCTCAACTACTCGGAAAAGTTCTGGGGCTTCGTTTTTGGTTATTTGATGGGCTTGAGAAATAGTCAGAATTATGGAGTCAGAAAAGTAAAATGATGCAAAGTTCATTACCAAAGCAAATAGTAGAAATATTGTTACAAAACCAACAGATTCTGTTTGTGTGTAACCCAAAGCGTATGTAAACACATAAGCAACTACAGCCACAAACAGTGTAAAGAGAAACATTATTAACCAAGTCTTAAATTTGTTTGCCGATACTTGGTTGTATGCGGTCTTAATTGTGCTCATCTTTGTTAGGGTTCGAAAACAGGAAAAAGACGTGAACTTTCTCACGCTCTTTCAAACGACCTACTCTTTTAGAATCGTTAGAATTTCACTGCTACTGGTTTCTTATCAGCTTCTTCTGCTTCAAAGAAAACTTCCGCTTTAAACCCAAACATACCTGCTACTATATTTGAAGGTACTGTTTGAATCTTAGTGTTGTAGTCGAGTACGTTGGCGTTGTAGAACTGTCTTGAGGCAGCAATCTTTGTTTCTGTATCAGACAATTCCTGCTGCAGTTCTTTAAAGTTATCCGAAGCTTTAAGTTCCGGATAAGCTTCAGCAACTGCGAAAAGTGATTTCAAAGCACCTGTCAGCATATTGTCAGCTGCTTCCGCTTCTTTGGCTCCAGTAGCAGACATCATTGCCGAACGAGCTTTGGTAACGTTTTCGAAAACTTCTTTTTCGTGCTTGGCGTAACCTTTAACAGATTCGACTAGGTTTGGAATCAAGTCTGTGCGTCTTTTTAGTTGGACATCAATCCCACTCCAACTCTCTTTGACTCGATTTCTGGCTGTTATCAAACCATTGTAGATTCCAAATACAAAAAGCAACACCGCAACTGCTACGACTACTAAAATTATTAGGACTGGCAAGTAAATTCACCTCCTTTTAGGTTAATCTTTGAGCTTGTTTTTCGAGGAAAACAAAACTCCATTTGAACTCGAGAGTTTACTCTCGGAGGTTCATTATATCCTTTAGTTTTTTGTAAGACAAGGTATTTATAACCTCTTCTTTCTGCACCCAACCCCGCCGAGCGTTGGCTACACCATACTCCATCAAACTTAAGTGATCAACATGATGAGAATCAGTATCAATGCTAAAGCGTACATTAAACTTTTTAGCTTCGCGAATTAACAAATCGGGCAAATCGGTGCGGTTTGGAAACGCGTTTATTTCGATCACTTTACCGTTGTCAGAGGCAAACTTAAATATCTTTGGCCAATCTGCTTCAATTCCTTCTCTTTCCAACAACAACCTCCCAGTAGGATGGGCAAAAGCATCGACGTGCGGATTACTCAAAGCAGTAATTATGCGTCTTGTCATCTCATCCTCAGACTGTCGAAAACTTGTATGGATCGACACCAGGACAAAATCATGTTTGGCAAGTATCTCGTCCGGTATTTGTAAAGTTGCATCAACATTTATATTTACTTCGAGTCCTTTTATTACTCTGATGTCATCTTGCGAGTAATTATATTGTTCTATCTCCTTGTTTCGCTTGTCGTACTGTAAGTTTGGGTACGAGTGATCGGTTAGCGCAATGTATTCTCGACCCGGTTGAACCGCCGCTTTAGCCATTTCAGAGATGGAGTTTTTCCCATCGGTATAGAAAGTGTGAGTATGCAAATCGCCTCTGATATCTGAAAGTTGAATTAATTCGGGTAATTTGTGGTTTGATGCGGCTTCAACCTCCCCTGTATCTTCCCTTAGTTCTGGGACGGGGTATTCTAAACCAAGTAGCTCGTATACTTTTTCTTCATCCTCCAACTTATGTACTTTATTGCTTCCAAGCTCTTTAATTCCGTACTCCGAAACGGAAAAACCTTTATCCCTCGCGATCGAACGAATTTTAATGTTGTGATTTTTGCTACCGGTTAGATGCTGAAGTAAATTACCGTAAGATTCTACCGATTGCACCATCAAATCAACTCGCAAACCGGTTTTCAAAGAAATAGTCGCAGTCTTGTCCCCCGCCTCCACAACCCTATCTACTAGAGGATACTCACAAAAATACTTTATAACCTCTTCTGGAGCCTCAGAGGCTACTGAAATATCTATATCCCCAACTGTGGAAACCATCCTGCGCAAACTCCCAAGTGTGTCGGCTTTTTTAACCTTTGGATTCTTTTTTAGGTAAGCAATTATTTCTTTGGCTGTTTCCTGAGCAACAGGCAACAGTATGCGATCACTTTTTCTCCGGTATTCTTCGATTCCTGCTTTGATATTACCGAGGATCTTCTCCGAAAAATCTTTCCCGAGCAAACTTCTCTTATCTATTTTTACCTCCAAGTCATCAATACTTTTTACACCTGCATCGGTCAGTTTGATAGCTGTTTTTGGTCCAATACCGGCAATTTTCAGAAGTTCAAAAATATTTTTATCGATACCAACAAAAGTTTCTTCAAAATGTTTTACTTTGCCTTCGCGGAAAAGTTCATCCAAGTAACCACGCAGGCTCTCTCCTAGACCAGGCACCGAATCCAGCTCTCCAGTTTCCCACAGAGTTTTGATATCAGAAGGTGAGTTCTCAATTGAATCTGCAGCAAGATCGTATGCACGGATTTGGAATTGGTTTTTGTTTTTAATTTGATAAACCGCTGCCACGTTACGCAGTAGTTCGGAGATTTGTTTGTTGGAAAATGAAAAAGCCATATCCTAGCGATTATAAGAAGAATTTAAGCAAAAAGAAACCCGCACTGCTCATCCATGAGTCTTATGCGCGGGCCTCTCCTTGTATTCCGTGATCTCAGCTACCTGTCCCAGCATGCTGGCTCTCGAGGTACTTCTTTCCGTGCCCGACTGCGGTGTTGATCGGGACACCAACGTCACACAGCTGACAGGGAGGATCCCACTGCTCCATCGGAACGTTCATCAGCTCGATGAGCTCGTAACCGTTGTAGGTTCCCTTGTACGGACTGCGGTTACAAGCAACTAGCAGTGCAACGATGATGCCGCCGGCCTCCCGTGTGGTCTCGATGACCCCGTCCATCGTCCCACCAGTGGTGAGCACGTCGCCAACGATGACGACTTTCTGCCCAGTGACAAAATCCGATTGCTGACGGGCGAGGAAGAACTTCCCCGGGACGATGGCCTCGACGTCTTCGCTTTCCCCCTCGGGACGTACCACCCTCGTCAGCTTCTGGGCGTAAACCGGGTGGGCCTTAAGCCCATGGTGCTGGAACAGCTCGAGGACGATTGCCTGCCCAACCTTGTCATCACTGTTGACAGGCCCGATGATCGTGTCGAACTTGAGATGCTCGATCAGCGGGGCCATCTGCTGCGCGAACCAGATGACAAGGTCGGCAAAGTTGAATGCTCGCGCGATGTTCACGTAAGCGCGTCCATGCTTGCCAGAGGTGTAAACGACGTGGGAATCATTCACCAACGCCCCTATCTCTGCCAAGCGAACGAGCGCCGCGTCGTTGGCTTCTTGCGCCGTAGTCATGATGCTCCTCCCTTCAGACCGACGATCCGAGACGAATCAGGCCGCGTGTGCGCTCCGATACCTCTCGATCTCCGCAGAGTAGTAGATCGCCGCCGCCTCAGCCGCCTCGGCGAAGTCATCGGGAACAGTTTTGAACTCGCCCGATAGGTAAGCGTAGATAACAGCGCTACTGACGTTAACGACGAAGTCAATCGGAATCTCGTCGCTGAAAGCCGCCACGATTGCCTTCTCGAGATACCCGCCTTGCTTCCCTACACCTGGAACGAGAAACGGAAGTTTCGCGGCGACGGCACGAACCTTCGCGATGTCATCGGGAAAGGTAGCTCCAACTACGAGCCCGCAATTGCCGTTCACGTTCCATTCAGTGGCAACATCGTGCGCGACGGTCAGGAAAAGCGGGACGAGTTGTTGCCCAGGTATCCTCTCCTCGACGCCAGGGATCAATTCGTTGCCGGTCAGCATCACGAGTCGCTCCTGGATCTTTGCCCCCTTGTTGCTGGTCCGACAGAGAACATAGACTCCCCGATCCTTGTAATCGGTAAAGACCTTACCCGCCGTAACCCAGCCGAGGTAGTTGTGGACGGTGATAGCGTCGAATCCTAGTTCTTCGAACAGAGACTTGACATAGGCTGAGTTCGAATTGTCGATGTCGCCACGCTTGGCGTCACCGATGATCGGCATCTCAGTGTCGAGGCACCGAATCTCGTCGATAACTGACTTCAGCGTTGACCAGCCTGACTCTCCGAGGGCTTCGAAGAAGGCAACGTTGATCTTGAAGACCGCCGCGTGACGTACAGTCGCACGGACAATCCTGAGACAGAAGTCGCCCACACTGACTCCCTCAGGGATCTTCTTCGTGTCAGGATCAATCCCAACACAGAGACGTTTGCCGACCGCCGCTTTGGCTGTCAGCTTTTCCAGATAACTACTCACCTTAATCCAACTCCTACTAACTGCTTGCGCAGCGACCTGCCGACTATTCAGTTGTTAACCTGCGAAGATTATATTTAGTCTTATAGGGTTCGTCAAATACTTTCGTTGACTTAGAATCCTGGTTTTGTTAAACTACGCTAGCTTCAGCACGGGCTCGTGGTGTAGCGGTTAACATGCCTCTCTGTCGAAGAGGAGATCGCCGGTCCGAATCCGGTCGAGCCCGCCAGAAACTAAAGTGATCCCGAAATCCTACCCACTACCTACCCTTTTAATTTAAATTTGAATATATGGCCAGAAAAAAGAAAGTTTCATATTGGGAAAAGTTTAGGACTAACACCAGAACTAGTATTGGTTCTGGGATATTTGCATTAGTTGTAGTTGTCGGAGCCTTCCTACTTTTGAATAGTTTTTCACAGAATTCAGACGAAACTAAAAAAAGCCAGAATCAAAAACAGGAACAAAAAAATAATCAAGAATCTTCTGATTTGAAAAATACAAAGCTAGAAGCAAAAACTTCCACAAAAGTTCATGTAGTTGTAAAGGGTGAAAGTCTTTCCAAAATTTCCGAAGTTTATTATGGGGACAAAGATAAATGGCAGGTTATTGCCGCTGAAAATAAACTCGCCAACCCAAATATTATTCACACAGGCAATGCGCTGACTATCCCGGATCTAAAGGAACAAACTAGTAGTATTGCAACTAACAACCAAACGAGTGTTGGAAAAACAACTGAAACCGTAAGTCAACCGAAAACTTACACCGTCATACGCGGCGATACTTTGTGGGAGATCTCACAGCAATTTTACAACGGTGATGGCTACCAATGGTTTAAGATCCGGGATGCTAACCCAAGAGAGGTTGGTTTATTGCCAAACGGCCGCCCCCTTATCACTCCGGGTACAACTCTTACAATCCCAATAGATTAGCTCATTTGGTATAATGCAACCTACCTGCGGGTAGAGTCAGCTGGTACGATGCCACCTTCCCAAGGTGGAGGAACGGGTTCGATTCCCGTTACCCGCTCCAAAAAATAATGGTATAATTTGTGCCGGAGTAACTCAGTGGCAGAGTAGCTCTTTCGTAAAGAGCAAGTCGTGGGTTCAAGTCCCACCTCCGGCTCCATAAAATTAGTTCGGTTCCGATGAAATCGGAATTAGATGCGAAGCATCTGCCTCTGACCATCGGCTCCAAGAAAATGTCAAAACAAAAACAACGCGATTCTGTCCCACAATACTCCTACCGCCAAAGTCTGAAAAAAGATGAGATCAAGACGTACAAAAAAATAGCTTTGATTTTTGTGGGTTTCTTTGTAATTTTGCTTATTATCTGGTTTATGGGCACCACTTTTATCAATGCGCTTGCCTTTCTTTCCAACGGAAATACTGAAACGACCACAAAGTCTACAACCTCACTACCACTACAAGCACCGCAACTTGAAGGCTTACCCGATGCAACAAACAAGGACACAATTACCGTTTTGGGCAATACAACAGCCGAAGTCACTGTAATATTGAATGTCAACGGTAAGGAATTTGGAAAAACTAAATCGGATAGTTCAGGCGATTTCAAGTTCGAAAGCGTAAAACTTTCTGCTGGCGATAATCTCCTCAAAGTTACTGCTACAAACGAGGCAAAGGAAAAAGAAGAAACAAGCGCAACTGTAAAAGTCGATAAGACGCGACCGGGACTAGCAATCACCACACCTGTAGATGGAGCCAGCCTTCCAAGCTCGACCAAGAATATCAACGTATCAGGAACGACTGAAGCCGATGCTGTAGTCTATGTTAATGGTTCACAAGCTGTTGTCGATAGCTCGGGGAAGTTCACTTACAATCTGTCTATTCCAGCGGGTGTAACTCCCATAGAAGTCGTCTCAACTGATCTTGCGGGCAATATCACTACAGTCAAGCTAAGTGTTACTGTCGAAGGCTCAATCTCTACTACCGAATCCGGAGATCAATAAACTAACTTTCCTCCAATCGATACAAACCCAAAGCTAGTATTGCCCACATCTGAACACTGAGATCGTTCTTAAAAAACGGCACATCAACTAGTCCGTGAAATAGTATTACAACCAAGATACTAGCAATACCCAGATTCAAATAGTCTAGTTTTTTAGCTAGAAGCCCATAAAAAAGTAGGGTGCACATACCAATAAACGAAACTAATCCGAATAAACCCACTTCTGTCCAAAAATTAAGGAAAATATTATGTGGGTAAATAGAATTTTCCCTGCTACAAGTCCGAAACTCCTCGTGAACTTTTTCAAAACCACTCAACCCTGAACCAAAAAGTGGTCTTTCTTTTATTATCCTTACTGCTCCGTCCCACAGACAAAGTCGGGAATTAAAACTACTCTGAAAATTTACTGGAATTCTTGGTGGGTTTTTCGCCGAAACACTAATATTTAGAAAAAAAAGAAAAATAATTGCAGAAAATATTATTAATCCTATATTAAATACTCTAGCTAAGAACTTTTTATTTTGATTTGAAAATCTCGAATACAATTTATAACCTAAGAAAAATAAAAAACCAGCAAAAATTCCAACGAAAGCTCCACGAGACCCACTGACCCAAACACCAAGAACGAGAATAACCAGAATGAAAAGTGCTAAATTCTTTTCATTTAAAACTGATTTTTTAGTATTTTTCAGAGACAAAAGATAACCAAACATTAACGCAGTAGCTGGCCCGAGTAACAAACCAACTGCATTAGAGGTTGTATACACTGCACTCGCCCGTCCTCTTTCTAGAAACTCTATAGGATTTCCCGGATTATAATTTAATAGGTTGTTAAGTATTGCGATTACTGCAACCCACAAAGCTGAACAAATTAAAGACCAGACGATCAATTTGGAGTTTTTAGTTGTCTGCAAATAATCAAAGACTACTACAGAAAGTAAAAATCCTTCCAGAAAATACGCCTTATATATACCCAATCCGGCTCTTAGATCTGGTGAAACAAAACCGCCTATCAAACCAGAGAGCAGAAAAATAAAAATAAATACCTGAATAGTTTTTGGAATTTTATTCTGAATTTCAAATACTTTTTGCTTCAAATTCTTTGCTCTGATTTGTAAATAAAACCAATACCCAAACGTAACGAGAATCAAAATCTCAAGCAAAGTAAATGGTACTGGTGAAACACATAAAGAGAAGCTGCTACAGCGAATAACGTATAGCGGCAAACTAAGCAACGTTACAGAAATAAGAATTGAAAGTAAGTTAGGCTGCTTTTTCCACATCATTAGTTTCGGAGTTGTATAAAAGCAGTAAAGAAAGTAACGCTAAGATAACTATTTCGGTAATAACCGTCGACCATGCAGCAAAGTTGTAACCAAATCTTGGGATAAAAGCTAAATTCAAACCCAAATTGCAAAGCAGAGCAAAGGCATAAATAAACGGCAGTAATTTTTCCTTTCCAATAGTTATATTTATCCATAACACTAAAGATGAGACAAAGAAAATCGGAGCGCTCAAAATAAGTATCCTCAAACTGACAACTGATTCAGGATATTTACCGAAAATATTTATGGCTAAGGGAGCTAACAACCACCCAACTATCCCTAATCCTAACCCAATCAAAAACAGAATCACAATCGATTTTTTCGAGAGCTTTTCAAACTCCTGACGATTTTCTTTCAACTTTCCAAGTAAGACTGGGTACAACGAGTTGGCAATGAATGTTGAAAGTGCAATTACAAAATCAAAAACACGGTAAGAAAGACCATATATTCCTACAGCTACAGAAGAGGCAACTCCCAGTTTCTCCGGATTTGTTAGAGCGATTATTTGCTTGTCAATATTTGTGTTAAATTGGCTAAATATTAGCATTAGACCAATGGGTAGGCTTGCTGTGATCAACAATTTCCAAACATTAAAGTCAAATCTAAAACTTAACCTTCCAATAATCTTTTTTACAAAAGCTAGTGATACTGCTGCTTTAACTGCACTTCCGACAATGAATATCAGGATAATTACCAATAAATTTGAGTTTGTTAAAGAGGCGATATAAACCAGGAAAATTATCGAAAGGCTACCTAAAATATCGCTTACGGCGAAAAAATCATATTTAAGTTTTTGTTGAAAGACAGCACTAGTTGTTGTGAAAATACTTTGCAACAGAATCAAAACGGAACCAACAATAATACCAATTTTTACGGAAGTACTGTGAGGGAGAAATGATAGTACCGCGAGTGCTATAAAAATGGAGGTTAGTGAAAGTACTACCCTTAAACTCAATAAGTTTCCAAATAATTGCTCTATTTTTTCCTGGTTTTTCGTAATCTCTTTAACAAAAATTGCGTTAATTCCAAAATCCGAAATAATGGTAAAAAGCCCAATATAGCTTGTCACCGTAACAAAGTCCCCCCAAACATCTCGCGATAAATTCCTTGTTATTATTAAGGTAACTACCAGTACAGCGAAAGAAGAGATAATACGACTAAGAAACTGATAAAAACTATTTGTGGCGACACTAGAAAATATTTTCATTTTATTTTTCGAAAAATACTTTATTTTTCCCATTTAATTTAACCACTTTACCAATAACAAAAACCTCCTCTCCTTTTTGTTTGAGAAACTTAACTACTCCAGAGACATCTTTTTCACTAACAATACCAATAAAACCAATCCCCATGTTAAATGTCTGGTACATTTCGACCTCAGAAATCTTTCCTTTTGCTTTAATTTCACCAAAAATGTCCTGAATCGGCCAGCTATTTAGTTCCAATTCAACGCCTAAACCACCCGGCAGGATTTTTCCAAGTTTGCCAAACAAACCACTTCCAGTAATATGTGCCCAACCATGAATTTTAAATTTTTTGTTTGTTTCTATAATTGATTTTACGTAGATTTTTGTTGGTGCGATTATTTCTTTGTGCAATTTTGAATTCTTTTTAATTTTCTCGGGAGGAAATATTTTTCTAACTAAAGAAAATCCATTGCTGTGTAAACCAGTAGAAGCTAACCCCAAAACTACATCTTCTTCTTTAATCTCCTCTCCCGATATTAGTTTATTTTTATCAAACACTCCAACAGCAAAACCAGCCAAATCAAATTCACCTGGTTTGTAGAAACCCGGCATTTCCGCCGACTCTCCGGTTGTATAAACACAATCAGACTCTAAACAAGCGTTCGTAACCCCTTCGACAACCTGAAACATAACCTTTTCGTCAATCTTACCGGTAGCTCGATAAAGAGCAAATCCAAGTGGTTTGATATTGTTTCTCACCAAATCATTGACACACATCGCCACGGCATCAACCCCAACATTTCTACTTTGATTAAGCTTGAACGTATAAACCAGTTTTGTACCAACTCCATCAGCAGCAAATGCAAGATATGGATCCTGATAGTCTTTGAAGCTCGCTTTTAGGGCAATTAGGTTGTGAAAAGCAAACGAATCCGAATTGAGGGTTTTTTTGAGTTGGTTAAAGGCGTCCTTACTAATTAAGTCACCTTTTCTAATATCCACACCCGTTTGTTTGTAGGTTAGTTTAGCCATTTTTAAAGTAATGGTGGTCGTACCTGGGCTTGAACCAGGGACCTTCGCAATGTGAATGCGACGCTCTGCCAACTGAGCTATACGACCAAAGGCAAAAGAATTTTAGCAAATTGAGCCTAGACAAGCAAAGGCTTTTAGCCATATAATACACTTGTTCCTTTTTACGCCTAACTTATGCCTGAAGAAAAATCCACTATTTGGTCAACTCTCATAGATATCGTCGAGACGATTGTAGTTGCGGCAGCAATTTTTGTTGTTGTCTATCTTCTCCTTCTTCAACCACACCAAGTCCGAGGAGCTTCCATGAAACCAAATTTTCATGATGGCGAATACATTCTCACTGACAAAATCAGCTACCGTTTTGGGGAACCAAAAAGAGGCGACGTCATTATTTTCACTTCTCCCACGGACCAAGACGTTGACTTTATCAAACGAATAATTGGCCTGCCAGGAGAGAAGGTAACAATCTCTGATGGCAAAGTTACAATAAAGAATAATGAACATAAAGACGGTTTTGTCCTGCAAGAACCATATGAAACTCTTGGACCAACTGCAGGCGGAAAAGAAGCGCCACAGAACACTGAGGTACAGGTTGGTGAGAACGAATACTTTGTCCTCGGAGACAATCGACTGGAAAGTTTTGATAGCCGTAGTTGGGGAAATCTACCAAAGAAAAATATTATCGGGAAAGCTTGGCTGCGTTACTGGCCACTAAACAAGATCGGTTTTGTCAAACACCCAAAATACTAGCCTACCAATCTTTTGTAAAGATTTTCTAACTCTTCATCGGTTTTGAACATTATCAAAAGCCGACCACCGGCTTTGGATTTGGAAAGTTTGGTTTTACAACCAAGTGAGTTTGCTATTTCTTGCTCATATCGAGCTACTTCAGGAGTGTGTTCATATTCTCTTTTTGTTCGTGGTTTTACATCCGCTCCGGCTTTCAGCCGCCGCACTAGCTCCTCGGTAGCGTGCACCCCTAGATTTTCAGCCATCACCGTTTTGTAACCTTGCAAAATAAGGTTTATATCCTCAAGTCCAAGTAAAGCTTTGGCGTGACCTTCGGTAATTGCGTTCTGCAACAAACCGTCTTTGAGGGCATCGGGAAGCTCAAGCAAACGCATCGTATTAGAAACGTAGGGGCCACTTTTTCCAACCCGCTGCCCTACTTCAGTAGCTGTCATAGAAAACTCTTCCATAAGCCTCTTGTAGGCTTGTGCGCGCTCCAAAGCATTGAGATCTACTCTTTGGACATTTTCGACAATCGCCATCTCAAGCATTCCCTGAGGACTGGTTTCCCGAACCACAACTGGTACCTTGGTGAGACCTGCAAGCTTGGAGGCTCGCCATCGACGTTCTCCGGCAATGATTTGGTAACCTGCTGGTGTTTTGGCAATAAGAAGTGGTTCAAGCACACCGTGCTCTCGAACGGACTCAGCCAATTCAACTAAGGTTTCAGGTAAAATTTGCCCGCGGGGTTGGAGCGGATTTGGTTGGAGTGAATCAATATCAAGCTCGACTGATTCAGATTCTTGTACTTCCATTTTAGCCTTTCTGAGTGTTTTCCTGTATTGAAAAACCTGCAATTTCGGATCTTGTTTCTAAGAACTTGGTTCCGAAGGATTAACTTCAATTATCTTCTTTCCACGTCGGGTTTTTACATTTACCTTACCATCGACCTTGGCAAAAAGTGTGTGGTCACGACCACGACCAACGCCAGCTCCTTCATGAAAGGTTGTGCCCATCTGTCGCACGATAATAGAACCGCTGGTAATTTTCTCACCACCATAGACTTTAAAACCGAGTCTTTTGCCGGCAACATTACCACCTTGTCTTGCTTTCGAACCACCAGCTTTTTTATGCGCCATCTTAGCCTTCTATCTTATCAATTTGTACTAAAGTAAGTTTCTGCCGATGCCCAGTTTTCTTGTGATAACCAGTCTTTGCTTTGTATTTGAAGATTGAGAGTTTTTCACCTTTTACCTGATCGACAACTGTTGCTTTAACTTTCGAAGAAAGGATCGGTTTCCCAATCTGAACTTTGTCTTCATTAACGGTCAAAAGTACATCGTCGAAATCAAAGCTCTTCCCAGGCTCTACTGCAAGTTTTTCAATTTTTAGTTTGTCACCTTCGGAAACCCTGTATTGCTTCCCGCCGGTGCGTATTACAGCGTATTTCATTTAGAAGTTCTCGAGTAAATATCGCGCATTCCCAATAATCTTAATGCTATCAATCGGGCTCCGCGCGTTACGCTCGTAATGATATAGGCTTAAGGCTTTTCTGTCAACTGGTTCTCTCTGGATCAGGATTTGTTATCAAGCTCAACCGACTCTGCCAAACCTACCAAAATCAACATTGAAATCAAAGAACTACCACCAAAAGAAATAAACGGCAAGGTAATTCCAGTAACCGGCACTATGCCCATATTCATACCAGCATTTACAAAAAGTTGGATGACAATGACAGTTGCAGCTCCATAACAAAGTAGTTGGCCACTCTTCTTTCTTGCGCGATTTCCAATGACCACAAGTCTATACAGAAGTAGAGAAAACAGTACTAGAATTGTAAAGATTCCCAAAAAACCCAATTCCTCGGCAGTGGTTGCAAAAATGAAATCAGTTTTTTGCTCAGGCAAAAAGTTCAAATGACTTTGTGTACCGCGCCCAAACCCCCGCCCAACAAATTGGCCACTACCTACAGCAATGATTGATTGAACGATGTTGTAACCAGAACCAAGAGGATCTTGGTAAGGATCTATAAATGTAGTAAGACGGGCTTTTTGATAATCCCGAAGTGAGGAGTACCCAATCGGCAAACAAACTGCAACTATAATTGCCATTGCCAACAGTTTCTTCCACGAAAGTCCCGAAAGGTAAACTAGAGAAAACCAAATTACCAGGAGAACAAACGCGCTCCCGAGATCTGGTTGTAAGAATGTCAGCACTGCTGGTACTAAAATAAGAAAGAGCGAAAAAATTACATTCCGTGCTTTTGCTACTGTGTGGGAAACAAAGAAGTTTGTTAGAACTAGTACAAGTATTGGCTTAGCTATCTCCGAAGCTTGCAGAGTGAAAAACCCAAAGTCTAGCCACCGAACAGAACCTCTAGTCTCAAGTCCCAAAACAAAAGTAATTATCAAGAGTGCTACTAAAGTAACGTAAAACCAACTCGATAAATGAAGCAGTGTCTTGTAGCCAACAAAAAGGCTAAGAAAAAGTAGACTTATCCCAAAAACAAAATAAAGGACTTGTCTCAGCACATAGCTAGTCTTGTCGAAATCCCCCACTGAGGCGCTATAAATCATCAAGACACCAAACCCAACTAAGGAAAAGGCTGAGATTAACAGAATCCAATCAAGTTTCAGAAGAAAATTTTTCACGAAGCTTCTTTACCAACTAAAGGTTTTATCGAAAGCTCTGCTCCCACACGAATTTCAGTTGCGATAGTTTCTTTCTTGATATAGTCAGTAAATTGCTCTGGCCAGTTTGGAGCTTCAACCCTAATCTTGTCACTTACTGAGAGCCCAGCCTCTTTTCGTTTTTCTTGAATTGCACGCACCAAATCTCTTGCTTCTCCTTCGGCTTTTAGTTCTGGAGTAATTTCTGTATCCAAGACAACTTGTTCTTTGCTTTTTTTGTCGTTAAGGACTTCTTTAACATTTACTTCAGCTGCAATTACCTTCTCGATTTCACTCGGAAGTGGGTCTGAATTGTAGGTTATTTTCTGTAAAGGCTGGCGCACTTTTAGATTTGCTTCTTTTCTCAAAGCGTGTGCTTCACTTGAAATTAAAACTGCCCTCTGCATCTGGTCGATCAATGCTTCATCAACAAGAAACTTTGTCTCTGGCCAGGTTTGTAGATGGACAGATTCTTCATCTGTAAGGTTTGTAAACATTTCCTCTGTCATAAACGGAATCATTGGTGAAAGTATCTTGGAGAGATCAACCAAAACCAGCCAGAGAGTTTGATAAGCAGCGCTCTTATCTGCTCCATTCTCAACTGCTGGGCCCACCCGATCTCTAATCCGGCGGACATACCAGTTTGAAAGGTCATCAACCACAAACTTTTCAGCAAGGGCTATAGATTCTGCAGATTTAAAAGCTGACAAATTATTTTCAATATTGATAATTGTTTCCGAAAGCCTTGAAAGAATATAGCGATCAAGTACATTTTGAGGATCAAACGGGTCTTTTGATGGCTCCCAACCATCGACTCGTGCGTAATTCACCAAAAAACTATAAACATTCCAGAGACGGATATGAAAATAACGTCGAACTTCATCCGCAATATGATAACCAAAACTGACATTGTTCTCCGGATTGGATCTGAGGTAGAGCCAACGCATAACGTCGACTCCCATTTTGTCTGCTGCTTCTTCAAACCAAATCGCATTGCCTTTTGACTTGTGCATTTCTTCACCCTTTTCGTCACGCACACTTCCGTGTCCCAACAAGGTTTTGAAAGGCGCAACGCCCGCCAAGGCCGATCCCATCGCAATCAGCGAATAAAACCAATTTTTGAATTGTCCGGGGAAAGATTCAGTAATAAAATCAGCTGGGAACCAATCCTCCCAATATTTTTTGTCCTCGAAATATTTTAGTGTTGAGAAAGGAACTATCCCCGCATCGAGCCACGGGTTACCAACATCGGGGATACGGCTTGAGATTTCTCCACACTTGGAACATTTAATTTTCAGTTGGTCGACCCACGGGCGATGTGGAGAGTTGCCTTCAAATTCTGCCCAACCTTCAATTGCTTTTTCCTTGAGCTCTTCTTTTGAACCAATGACGTCAAAATTGCCGCACTTTACACACTCCCAAATTGGTAGGGCCAAACCCCAATAACGCTTTTTACTGATCAACCAATCGTGCAAATTGTTAAGCCAATCAAGTTCTCGATCATAACCCCATTTTGGGATCCAATTTACCTTTTTGATCGACTCTTTCATCAACTCCCGGTAGGTTTTCTTTTTGCTCGGGTCTTCACGATCAACGGCGATATACCATTCATCGACAACTCGCCAAACCAACTCCGTCTTACAGCGCCAACAAGTCGGATAGCGGTGTTTGTAGTTTTCAGTCTTAAATAGGAATTTTCCATTGTCCTTACTTTCCAGATATTCGATTATTAATTCCGGATGTTTCTTGGCATTTTGTCCGGAAAACTCACCAAAACCTTCAATATAGTTTGCCGCCTCATCAATAAGCTCTATCAAGGGAAGCTCTTGTTCTTTGTGAAGTTTAAAGTCTTCCTCTCCAGCACCTGGAGCAATGTGAACCAATCCAGTACCTTCTTCTGAAGTCACCAAGTCTTCTGCCGCAAGCACACAGTGAAAATTCTTTCCCTTTACTTCTGAAACGATTGGGAAAGTATCAAAGGCAGCAGTATATTCCCAATCCAACATTTCCTTACCTTTGATTGATTTTGATGGCTTTGCCTCCGTCCCAATCACTACCGCCACTCTTTCTCTCATAATCCAAAGCTTGTCCTCTCCGATATTTATTAATTCGTAAGTCTCGTTGGGATTTACAGCAACAGAAATGTTTCCCGGAATTGTCCAGGGTGTAGTTGTCCAAACCAGCAGGTACTCGTTTGGCCGATCAACCAAAGGCAATTTAAAATAAACAGCTTTGTGAACAATCTCCTTATACTCCTCAGTCAAAATCTCGTGTTGGGAAAGGGCAGTTCCACAGCGTGGACACCAAGGCACGCTATCGCGTCCCTTGTAGAGCCAACCTTTTTCATGAACAGTTTTTAGATAGTGCCAGATCGAGTAATTGTTTTCGTCTGAGGAAGTGTGATAAGAATTGTCCCAATCCATAAAGTAACCAAGGCGCTTGGATTGGTCTGTCTGAACTCCTGAATATTTATTGACACGGTCTTTACAAAGATTTACAAATTTTGCAATTGATTCAAAAACATTCCCAGGAACCAAGTTTTCGATATCTTTCTTTGTATGAAGTTCAAGTTCTTTTTCAACTTCGACTTCAACCCAAAGACCTTGTTCATCAAAACCATTTTGGAAGCGTTGCTTGTGGCCTTTGAGGTTAAAGAATCTTTGCCAAAGATCTTTATAAGTTCGACCCCAAGCATGATGAACACCCATAGGATTGTTCGCAGTGATCGGTCCATCAATAAAAGAGAATCGCTTTTCAGAATTCTCATTCTTTTTTAGATATTTTTCTACTAGTGAGCTTTTTTGCCACTGCTGTAGTAGACTTTTCTCCATTTCGGGAAAATCAATCTTCGGTGAGACTTCTTTAAACATCGGGGTAATTAAACCAAAAAAGGAGTTTTTTAACAAGGGGACACAGATGGACCAAGAACAAGTTACTTCAAGATAATGCCGCCCTCGTTAGTATGTAACCAACGAAGGTTAGTATAGTAATTCATAGGTTAAAAATCAATCAGAATTGTTTTTGATTGGAATCAAAATCAACCTGTCTGCTTCGAACTACATTAAAAATCGAAGCGGACCTGTTTGATGCGCATTCTACCCCCGCGTTTACCAATCGCAGAGTAAAACGCCTGTCCATGGCGACGGCGAACTTCTTCACCGCCTTTTTCACCTATTTTTGAGTAGAAGTCTACTCCATAAAGCGAGCTAGTCGATTTGCCTCCACGGCGCCCTATTTCTGAAAAATAAGAGGGACCGTACTTCTTTTTTACAATCAAACCTCCACGCCTGCCCGCTTCGGTTGTTGTGATCGACATTTCTTTCACCCCCTTTCTGCTTTCACCTTATCTCTACCACTCAACCAACCCCTTGTCAAGAACAGCAAACTACTCCTTACTATATCTCAATATATATAATGATGCACTTGCATTTCTTGAGTGTCATGCTGTATGATTTTTTTATTCTTATGGAAGAAGTTTTAGGCAGTAAACCAGTCTTTACTCTCTCCGTAGCAGCGGAGATTTTGAGTGTTCACCCACGTACTCTCATGATCTACGAAACCGAAAGTCTAGTAGTCCCGCTTCGTACCAAAACCAATCGCCGCCGTTATTCCCAAAATGACCTGAAGAGACTTCAATTTGTTCGTTATCTCACAACTGTAAAGGGAATCAACCTCGCTGGGGTTGAGTCTATACTGGCACTACTACGTTGTGGTGAGAAAAATGGAATCAATCTGCAGAAACTCTGCTTTCCTGATTTTAGCGAACAAGACTTGGTCTAACTTTTCATACAAGCTTCTATAAATCCGAGATAGAGTGGGTGTGGCGACAAAGGTCGGGATTGGAATTCCGGATGAGCTTGCGTTCCGACAAAAAATGGATGCTCTGGCAACTCGATCATTTCCACCAGTTTGCCGTTTGGACTGGTTCCAGAAATTACCATCCCTGCTTTTTCAAAATCTTCCCTATATTTGTTGTTAAATTCAAAGCGGTGACGGTGGCGTTCTGAAATTTCTGATTTTCCATAAAGCTTAGCTACATTAGAACCCGTTTTCAACTTACAAGTAAACGCTCCGAGCCTCATCGTTCCTCCATATTCTCTGCCAATCAAAAGCTTCTCTTGCTCCGGCATAATGTGTATCACAGGGTAGGGTGTATCCTTATCAATCTCCTCGGTATTGGCATTTTTCATTCCGAGAATATTGCGGGCAAACTCGATTACCATCATATGAAGCCCGTAGCAGAGACCAAGCAAAGGTTTATTATTGGTTCGGGCATACTCAACTACTTTGATCAAGCCTTCAATTCCCCGACTCCCAAAACCTCCAGGTATCACAATACCGTCAACGCTATCAAGGTTTTTAAGTTTCTTCTCGTCCTTTTCAAAATCCTCACTATCCATCCAGCGAAGTTTTGCAGCAGCACCCTTTGCCCAAGCAGCGTGTTTGATCGATTCGATCACGGAAACGTAAACATCTTCAAGCTGGTAATCGCCGGTTCCAAAATATTTCCCAACTACAGCAATATTCAAAGGCTTCTTGGCTTTATCTCGGCTTGCTACCAAGTCTCGCCATGGCTTGAGATCTTTCTTGCCGGGGTCAAGTTTCAACTTTTCCAGTACTCGTTCGCCGAGATTTTGTTCATCCAAAATTATTGGAATCTTATAAATAGTGTCCACATCAGGATTTGATATCACGTCCTCAGTGGCGACATTGCAAAAAAGCGCGAGTCTTTCTTTCCGTCGGTCATCCAGTCGGTTTGCTGATCGGCCAATAATAATATCTGGTTGAATACCCATGGAGTTTAAAGTTCGTACAGACATCTGCACCGGCTTGGACTTCATCTCTCCCAAATGTCCGGGGATCGGAAGATAGGCCACATGGATCTGGAGAACGTCGTCAGGATTTTTCAATCGCATGATACGACTGGCTTCGAAAAAGATCGCATTTTGATATTCTCCGACTGTCCCACCAAGCTCGATCAGGACAATATCGGCATTCCTCGTGGTACCGGCTTCTTTGATACGGCGGGTTATTTCGTCAGTGATGTGTGGAATCGCCTCAACATCTTCCCCATCATATTCAAAACTTCTTTCCTTACGAATGACTTCTTGGTAAATCTGACCGGTGGTAATGTAGTTGCTGGCTGTCAGATCTTCGTCCAAAAATCTTTCATAATGTCCCAGATCCTGGTCTGATTCGATACCATCATCGGTGACAAAGACTTCACCGTGCTCCTGCGGCCGGATCGTGCCAGCGTCGACATTGAGATACATATCGATCTTCACAGGAGAGACTTTGTAACCCTTGCCCTTGAGAATCGCACCAAGCGAGGAGGTGGTAATCCCTTTCCCGATTCCGGAAATGACACCACCAGAAACAAATATGTATTTCGTATTGTGTTTTGCCATCAAAAAAAGGCCCTTGGGGAAAGTCTAAATTTCGGGGCCCACCATTATTCTATCAGAAAACCAACAAGGTATGTCAAGAGAGATTTCTTAAATTTTGGCTGAATCGGTTAGTTCGATAATTTTATTGAAGCGATAATTGTTTCTGCTGTTTTTACTTCCGATAGGTTAAAGTACTCTGTTGGACTTAGTTTTTGGTAGGGGGAATCATCGGGATAACGTCCATGAAAACGCGCGCCCTTATAAACATCAAAGAAAACTCCGCTCAATTCACCGAATACCGTATCTTCGTATAACAGACATCCTTCCCCGTTGTCCCCCAGCTTAGGATAGTCATTAATATGGTTCAGCTGAATTTCCTTTCTCTGAAAATTTACACCTCTGCTCCTCAAAGACCCTCCCGAAACAGACCATTCCACAACGCTAATTTTATTACCACTTTCGGTTGTAAGTCCGATTGGTTTTATGCCATATACATTTACCTTGAATACATAGTCATTATTAGTACTATCCACGTTTTCCCCACAACCGCCACCCAAATCACCGATTTCTTCGTTATCAACAAAATTTAAGAAAAAGCCATTTGGGCTTTTGACCACTACATAACCCAAACTTGATGGTGTTTTGGCTACATTATTTATGGTCCAATTGGTTGGATACTTAAAACTCATTCCATTTGAAGCACTGTAAGTTTTCCAATTCGAAGGGATCACAAAAGAGCTTGCCTGCTTGGCAGAAGAACTAGCTGTTTTTTCGAGTTCTTTCTTGGCTTGTTCTAGTTTTTCAGCTGGTTTTATTGCCACAATTAAAATCACAAAAAGTATTGGCAGGATAAAAAACAATGCTCCACAGCCGATCATTAGTTTTAGAAACAACGGCATACCTTTCTTCGGAACTGTAGTTGGAACTGGCGGTTGGGTAGTTCCAGGAATGGCTGGGACCCAAACAGCTTGTTCAGTTGTTTGAGGATTTACTGGTGCTGCATTTTGAGTATCCATATATTTTCTTGACTACTGGCAAGTTGTTTTGCCTTCGCCAACCGCACTAACCACTCCTACCGTTGAGTCCCAACTGATTATCTTACCGCTTTGATCAGTATAGATACAGATTTTAGTATTTGCAGAATCAGCTAAGTATGTTGTTTCGACTAAAGCTACTGAACTCTGATATTTACTACTTAGCAGGTAGTTCTTATCCCCACAACCATTTGTGGTAGAAAATATCTGTTTGGCTGGGGTACCTTTTGCTTTTTCTGCTGTTACACAGTTATTAACTGATTCTGCAACTGAACGCAATGCTGCCTGAGAGGACCTTTCTTTAGCTTCATTGATTTTTGCAGCAGGGTTGATTGCAACAATAACTATCATGATCAAAATAAAAGGCACCCCAAAAGCAGCTATACAACCGCAGCCAATCATGAGTTTCAGAAATAGGGGCATACCTTTTTTTGGCATGGCTGTTGGAACTGGCGGTTGAGTCGATCCAGGAGTGGCTGGAACCCAAACTGCTTGCTCTACTGGTTGTTGTGGCTGTACAGGAACTGGATTTGTGTTCTGCTCGTCCATAAATTCTTAATTTATACGTCTGCTTATTTATTTGGCACTAGTTGTAGAGGACTTTGTTACTGCTTTGGTTGCTAGCTTTACCGCTGCATCGGAAGCTGATTTTCTTGTCGTTGTTATTTCACTCTCCAAGGTATTGACTCTACCTTCGAGTCTTTGTAAAGCAATCCACATCAAACCCAAGATTAACATTGTTGCGGTTAAAATCATGCCTACGGCGGCGAATACTTTGGTTGGGTCAAATTGGGTACGATCGTCACTCTTGGCAAGTAGCACTGGTTTTAGTTTATCCACATCAGGATCTTGGATCAGTGGAGGAGGACTTTGGACAGCTTGTTCGGGCATAGGTAAATTATAGAAGAAAATTTAGGTTCTAGTCAAATATCAATTACTCATTACTTACAGATCTTTAGCTTTGTTCCGTCAGGAAGCAAAAAAGTTTTTGTTTCTACCCTCTCACTTGGACAGTTTATCTCCTCACCATTTCTGATCAGTAATAAATCTGCTTCTTGCGAGTTTGAAACAAACCTAAGCTGCCCCTTTTGGGCGTAAAAAGACAGCGCGGACTTGTTAAACCAAATAGTATCCAAACCCTCAAAAGCAAAGCTAGAGTTGGGCGTTTTTTTAATATACTCAATAGCCTCTACCAAATACCAGTTTTCTCTTGTCGGAGGACCAATCAAATAACCGTTTTGTGCAAACAAAACAAGTTTATTTTTCTCATTCAAATCTACTATTACATTCTTTGGTAAGAATGACAATCCAAAAGAAACGGCTAAAAAAGTTAAAATAGAGTAGCCAATTAAGAGAATCGAAAGTACCAGTCTTTGTTTTTCTTTCAGGAAATTTAACCAAAAAGTACTCACAACAGCAACTGCTGAAAGTATTGGTAAAGTATAACGCGCATCCTTGTTTCGAAGGAAAGTGAAGATTAAAACTGCTCCAAAGATAAACGTGAGTAGATAAAGATTCTTTCTCAAATTTATAGCATCGCGTTTATAATAAAGGAAAAACAGGCCTGTTAAGAAAAACAAAACCGGTACAAGATAAAGTTGAGAGTTAATTAAATTGAAGAAATAATACAAATTTGACTCTAGACTTCCGACTAATGGATCGCCTTCCTTAATACCAGATTGCAGACTTGCAACAACATCAATTCTCAGGTTCCGCAAATTACTCAAATACCAAAAACCGCTAACCAAATAGGCAACTAGTCCTGAAAAAATAGCATTGCGAACCCTAAATAGCTCCCTCTTCTTATTAATAACTGATCTAAGAGTTAAAAATAATGCCGTAAAAAGCGGTAGGATCATAAACAGTAAAAAAGTCCATTTTGTCAGTAGTCCAAGTCCAAAAACAATTCCAAAAACTATGGATCTCTTCTCCGAAGAAAATTCTCGGGTTTTAATCAATAAAACTAGTGCAAGAGCAACCATCGCTGACAGTGGTGCATCTATCTGAAACTCTTTAAATTGAGAAACGAACATTGGTGTAGCCAGAAGGAAAACGGTCGCTAACAAACCAACACTTTTACTCCAAAATTCTTTACCTAGTTCGTAAGTAGAGTAGCTTAGTATTAAAAGAAAAGTAAAATTACTCAAAATCGCAGTTGGAATTGAAAAGCCAAACAAGGAAAGGTAAATTGACGCATTCCAATAAACTAGCGGCGGATAAAAACGGTAAGTAAATATATATTCAAAAAGCTGACTCAGATTAAAACGGTTGAAGTAAGTCAGACTATTTGAAAGATGAGTTGCCATGTCCCAATGCGGAGGTCGAGTTTCGCTGTGAATCCAAATCTGGTTTGAGAAAACAATTGCAGTAACAATCAAGAAGATTAGAGAATAGTTTCTCCAATCGGTAAATAGAAGGTTAAACTTGGAAAAGATTTGAAATTGCTGATTTGTTGAAGTTCTTGCTTTCTTCACTTTTGGTTAGCGTTGACGCATAAAGGCTGGCACGTCATACTCATCTTCCGCTTCTTCCGAAGCTGGTTCAATTATCTCGGGGAGCGAAGCGGCCGCATCTCGAGCTTCGGTCGAGCGAAGTTTTTCTTCAGAAAACCCAGTGGCAATCACCGTGATCTTTACTTGATCCATCATCGACTCATCAATTGCAGCTCCAAAAATTATGTTGGCATCAGCATCGGCTGCTGCAGATATAATTTTGGCAGCCTCATCCACCTCATACATAGAGATATCTGGTCCGCCAGTAACATTGAACAAGACCCCTTTAGCGCCCTCAATAGAAAGTTCCAAAAGCGGTGAGGAGATTGCCGAACGGGCGGCAGAGGCAGCACGGCCTTCACCTGTACCAAAACCAATACCCATCAAGGCGCTTCCAGCGTTGGTCATAATACTGCGAACATCGGCAAAATCAACATTGATCAATCCTGGCAAAACTATAATATCGGAAATTCCCTGAACACCTTGTCCCAAAACACTGTCAGCAACCTTAAAAGCTTCGAGCAAACTCATTTTTTTATCAACAACATCCAAAAGTCTTTGGTTGGGAATTACAATCATGGTGTCGACTTTGTCTTTAAGACCATCGACACCCTCTTCGGCAACTACCCGACGATGGGCACCTTCAAAAGAGAACGGTTTGGTGACGACTGCAACTGTGAGAGCCCCACTCTTGCGGGCAATATCAGCAATTACTGGACAACCACCAGTTCCAGTACCACCGCCCATACCACCAGTGACAAAGACCATATCGGCATCGGCTACTACTGCTTGGAGTTTTTCAAGAGATTCCTCGGCTGCTTTGCGACCAATTTCTGGATCACCACCACTCCCTAAACCACGTGTAAGTTGATCACCGATTTGTACTTTTGTTGGAGCCTGGCACGTCAAAAGCGCCTGGGCATCAGAATTGACACCAATAAAATCAACGCCTTGTATTTGTTGCAAGTTGATCATAGAGTTGAGAGCGTTACAACCAGCCCCACCAACTCCGACAACTTTTATCTTTGCAAATCTGTTTACTTCAGGTTTGATAAGCATACGAAAACGTTCCTAATTTCTAGTGCACCGAGAATACACCAAGTATACAAAAGTGTCAAATTTTTTACGCTATAATTTTTCCTAGGGGATAAAAGACTTTACCCAATTGAATGCTTTTTTGAAGATATCGAGAAATGCTCCTGTCCGAACTATGGGCAAACTCATACCAGCTGAGTTCGGGCTAAGTTTCTCACCGTACAAAATTGTACCAATCAGAGCAGCGTATGCGGGAGAGGAAATTTCTTCAATCAGGCCAGTGACGCCAGTCGGATAAGCAACTCGCACTGGCATTCTCAAGACTTCTTTTCCAATTTGTGTAACTCCAACCGTTTCGGCTCCTCCACCAGTAACTACTACACCTGCTGGCAGAAGACCTGCGTAACCTGAGCGCTTTATTTCCATACCAATTAGAGTAAAGATTTCAGTCAATCGTGGTTTGATGATCCCATCGGTCAAAGTCTTTTTGGAAAGAGCTCCTAAGTCATCGGTGAGCTCAAGTTTTGATAGGTCCATACTATCGCGACGTTTAGAATCCCTCTCCTCTTCGTCTTCGACAGAAACTTCATGCTTTTTCTTTTCAATTCGGGAAAGTTCCAATTTTATCTTTTCGGCATCGTCGAGTGAACCACGAATCCCAATAGCTAAATCGTTGGTGATATTTTTACCACCGATTGGTATCACAACTGAGTGGACAATCGCCCCATCAACAAAAAGTGTCAGATCTGTTGTTCCGCCTCCCATATCCACAAGTGCAACCCCAAGCTCTTTTTCAGTATCAGTCAAAGTACTTACCGACGAAGCTAGTCCTGAAAAAACCAACCCTTCAACATCTACACCAACTTGCTGAACGCATTTGGCGAGATTCCGCATTGCAGTGGTAGCACCAGTGACAATATGAGTTTCAACCTCCAACCTGATACCAGTCATCCCGATTGGATCTTTGATACCTTCTTGGGAATCAACAATAAAATCTCGAGGGATCACGTGTATTACTTCGCGAGACGAAGGTATCGAAATTGCTCGAGCAGCCTCCGTAACTCGACGTACATCCTCTTCTGTAATTTCATTTTCTCCACCGGCTACGGCCACAACCCCACGAGAATTTACACTACTGATGTGAGAACCACCAACAACAATAAAGGCTGATGAAACCGAAACCCCCGCCATTCGTTCTGCGGATTCAACCCCTTCACCGATAGCTTTTACAGCCTCGTCGATATCAACTATTTGTCCTTTGCGAATACCACGAGAAGCCACATTGGAAACACCAATCACAGTAAGAGTATCTTCTTTTGAAATATTGGCTATTAACGTTGCTATTTTTGAGGATCCGACATCTATTCCAACAAGAATTCGTTCTTTTGACACGTTGTTTAACCTTTGGGTCGCTAGGCAGTTAAGGTTCTAAAGAACCTAGTATTCGACCACGATTTTTTCAAAGCGAAAATCAACCTTTTTTATGGCTTTATTATCTATTTTAGCTTTAGTTAAAAGAGTTTGTAAAGTACTGACCTGATCAGTCAAGCTTTTTTTGCTAGCAAAGATTATTGTCGGACCCTTTTTCGCTTTGACCAATATATCCCCCTCAGTGGTATTTGTCAGAGATTCAATCTCAAAAACCTTGTCGTTATCAATAAGTTGTTTTAGTTCCTCTTCTTTTGAACTTGCTTTTATCTTTACCTCTTTTCTGACTTCGGGTTTGATACGAGTAAGGACTTCGGAAAATATTTTTTCATAAGAAAAGTTTGAGGATAAAAGTATCCATACTACGGTACCGAGCAAAACTGAAATTATCAGCAAGATACTTACCCAGCGAAGTATCTGATCACGCCAGGCATGTTTTTTCTTGACAGTAAAAACTGGGACGGAAGTTTTGTTTGCGGTTGCCATGGAAGCTATTTTAAGATTTCAAAAACTTGCTGTGCCAAGAGTGCGGCTGCATTGAGATTTAGACTTTTTCGAGCTTTCTTGGCATTGTCGTAATACTTTTTGTAATTATCCGCAATTAGATTTATCGCTGCTAACAACCTTTTTGGAGTTAATCTTTCTTCTGGAAGTATTATGGCGGCGTCTATTTTTTCCATCAATTGAGCATTCTTTGTCTGCTCATCCCCTGCAGCTATCGCCAGAGGAACAAAAACCGCAGGTACTCCAAGAGCCATAGTCTCAAAAACAGTATTTGCCCCTGAGCGCCCAACCAAAATACTCGTTTTTGAAAACACATCCACCGATTCTTGTGTGTCAAACCACTTGGCCAGCTGATAGCGACTCCGAAGCCTGGATGAGAGTTGACTAGCAAAGGCGGTCAGGGTCTCAAAATCTTTATTTACCTCCGAACTACCGCTTTGGTGAATCACTTGGTACTTCTCAAGCAAGTCCTTCAGGATTTCCAGAACCATCTCATTGATTATATGAGCACCTTGATTTCCGCCGGTTATATAAATTGTTGGTCTGGAAACTCGCTTCTTTTCAAGGTTTAATAAATCTGCTCTGATAGGATTACCAACCAAAACTGTTTTATTCTTTGGAAAATGCTCTAGTGATTCCTCCCAGGAAACCGCAATTTTTTTCGAAAACCTTGCTATCAACTTGTTTGAAAGACCGCTTCTGAGAGTTTGCTCGTGAGTAATTATTGGTATCCCCAGAATCCAACCAGCAGCAACTACAGGCGCAGCTACATAGCTACCGAATGACAGTATTGCTTGTGGTCGCTCTCGCGAAAGTATACCCAGCGCCTGGATCAAACCAAGTGGTACTTTGGCCAAGCTTCCCAATGTATAACGCGTAAACCGTCTCTGCAATCTCCCTGGTCGGATAGCATAAAATTTTATCCCCAAATTTGGTACAACGATAGATTCAGCTGAAGGAGCTCTGTCACCTTCGGTGGCGTGAGCTCTGCCGATAAAAATTATTTCGATTTCAGGATTTTTTCGCAGTTCATCTATTGTCGCCAGAGCGGGAGTAAGATGACCACCTGTAACTACAATCTTCTGCATACAATAATAGATTATACTACAGGAAAATTTTAATTTTGCTTGGTTTCGTTCGCAGTGTGTTTAGAAAGTTGGAGAAGTACTGCAACTGCTAGAAATATTGAGATTAAGGAACTACCACCATAAGATATAAAGGGAAGTGGTACACCCGTCAAAGGTAGCATTGCTAGCATACCAGAAAGGTTAATAAAAACCTGTAAACCAATCCAAATACCAATCCCAGAAGCTAGCAACTGTCCGAATCTATCCGGCAGATGAGAAGCAATTTTAAAGGCGCGGAAGACTACCAAAAACAGTAGACAAATAAATATCAGAGAACCAAAAAAACCCAGTTCATTACCAATAACGGCAAAGATTGAGTCTGTCGTGATCTCAGGGATATACCCATACTTTTGTCGTGATTGTCCTAACCCTACTCCAAACCAACCACCAGACCCCAACGCGATCAAGATTTGGTTAATATGATAGGCAGCTCCTTGGGGATCAGAACCTGGATTTAAAAAAGTTAAGAATCTTTCTCTGCGATAACCAGATGAAAAAATAAACCCCAGGATTGAAAGTAAACCTGCAGGTATCAGGAGAAAAAAGTGTGCTAACGGGGCGCCAGAGAGGAAGTACACCAATAAACCAGTCAGACTAATGATGATTGCTGTTCCCAGATCACGCTGGAGTATCAAGACCCCAAGTAAGAATCCAGTCAAAATGACAAATGGCCAGAATTTCACTTTTTTTGATAAGAATGCAGACAAATATATAATGTACCCAAGTTTCGCAAATTCTGATGGCTGTATGGAAAAAAGCTGCCCCACCCCAATCCAACGTTGCGCTCCGTAGATATTAAGACCAATACCAGGCACAAATACTGCTATCAGCAATACAATCGATCCCAACATTATTACCGGTGCTAACTTCTCCCAAATCTTATAAGGGAACAAATAAACCAAAAAAGCAACAGCCGCGCCTCCAACTGCCCAGATAATTTGCAGCCTTGCAAGTCGTGTCGGATCACCAAAATCTCTTTCTGAAGTAACTGGTGAGGCATTGTAAATCATCAGCAATCCAAACAACACCAAAAAAACTGTTGCGGTTAACAGTAAGAAATCTGGTCGGTGTGCTTGCGTTTTTTGGGTATGCTGAATATGTTTTGCTTCCATGTCTAATGAAATTAAAGTATAACTCAATTCTGAAAACATTAGTTGGGAGGTAAAAGAAAGATAATTGACTTTGATCTAGTTTTCTTTGATAATGATTTTAATGCCTTCAGAAGACGCTGCCAATAAAGATTCCAACCTCAAGATCATTGCATTTGTTGCTATTTTTCTCATTATTGCTCTAGTTGCAGTGCTTTTTTACTATCAAAGTTTCCAAAACGGAAACAAAACAACAAGCAAAACCACCACTTCCAATACCAATGATTGGGTCACTTACACTAGCAAAACCCACGGATACTCGATCAGCTACCCAAAGTCCTGGCAAAAAGTGGTAGCGGCAACTTCAACTGACTCC
This sequence comes from uncultured Gammaproteobacteria bacterium, assembly GCA_964360785.1. Lineage (GTDB taxonomy): Bacteria > Patescibacteriota > Microgenomatia > Woykebacterales > RBG-16-39-9b > DATIHF01. Next base: position 277,411 of record CAYHXX010000001.1, read on the forward strand.
AGTGGTCCAGAAATAATTTTGCTCAACTTGACCGACAATGAAGGTCGGGACAACGGCAAGCCAAATATCATCATCACCGCAGGAGCCCCGGCGGATGTCTGTAGCGAAATTAAAGATCAAACTTGCAGGGAGCTAGGAAACAATGTTTTTGCCTCAATTCAGGCAAATGGCGATCAAGCCATCATTGACCAGGTTCTCAATACTTTTAAAACTAATTAAATAAACTTATGCCAGAACAAAATGTCCAAGTAACCCCAAGTGCACCAAAATTCAACACCCACAAGGTGTTTGCTGCCATTGGGATCATTTTAACAGTAGCAATTATTGCAGTAGCTGCTATTTGGTATTTTACCGATAGTAGCAGCAGCTCTGATGATGAAAGTGGTACTACAGTGAAGGTTTCAACAAGTTCAGCCAAACCTGCAACTAAGTCTGCGACTAGTGCTGCGAAATAAACAAAATGCTCGAGCAACCTGTCCCAAACCCACTAGCCAAAAACCCAAACATCCACACACATAAAGTCTTTGCCGCAGTTGGATTAATTCTCATTGGAGTAATCCTTGCCGTAGCTGGAATTTGGTGGTATGTGAACAACCAATCGGAAACGACAACCTTAGAGACTGCAGATACTTCAACCAAAGTCTCAACCTCTTCAGCCAAGAAAACTGCAGAATCAGTTGAAAAAACAGTGGAGGATGAAATTGCTGAGTGGAAAACTTTTACTAATTCTAGTTTTAAATATTCTCTCAAGTATCCCGAGGGTATAAATCCTTTCTCAAATTCGCCTATGGGCGGGGATACTGCTGATGTTTCAGGAGATGTGATATTTACCAATGACCCAAAGGTTACAACTGAGACACGAGGCGTGGAGGGAACGATTGGGAAAGATTTCTATCTGCTACAGATTTACCTGATAGATAAGAACGGAAATTCTTACTACACGGGTAAGACTTTAGCAGAAATCGCTCAAGGAGATTACAACAAAAATAAAACTAGCGCGCAGAGTATCACAGAACTAACCCAAACCACAGTTGGGGGTAAAAGTGCGTATTCTTTTCAAAAGACCAAGGCCACTGCTTTTGATTATCTTGCCGGTGGTTGGTTGCTGACCCAAGAAACCATAAAGATACTTGAAGTCGAGAATAACGGATCGATATATTACCTGATTTATCGTCCAAACGACACAATTGAAGAAATCCTTACGACCTTCAAATTCCTCTAGAGTTTCTTAACTTCTTCTTTAAATAATTGTCCGCGGTTCTTATAGTTTTTGAACATTCCAAAACTGGCACATGCTGGACTTAACAACACTACATCACCTTCTTTGGCAACCTCTTTTACTTGGGAAATTATTTCCGCCATATCCTTAGCTCCCACTTTAACCACACCCTTAAAATCTCCAGCTTTTTGAATCGCTTCTTTGATTTTTGGCCCCATTTGGCCGATCAAGATAATTGCTTTGATATTTTTTGCAGCGGCAATTTCTTTTCCAAGTTCAGTGTAATCCGAACCTTTGTCACTACCACCGAGAATTAAAATTTCCAGTTGGGTGAAACTTTTCAAAGCAGCGATTGCTGTTTCTGGAGTCGTCGAGAAAGAATCGTTGTAGTATTTCACACCGTTTACTTCACCGACAAACTCAAGTCGGTGCTCGAGTCCTTTAAATTGCCGGACACTTTCAGATATTGGAGTAACACCAATCCCAAACGGAGTCACGGCTGCGACCGCTGCAACAATATTTTCTAGATTATGACTGCCGATCAAGCCAACTTCGGAGCTGGCTATTACCCTTTCAGCCGCCGCCCCGACTCGTCGATAAATTTGGCCGTTGGCGACAAAAACCCCATTGGAGAGCTCCTCTTTGATACTAACTTGTAGTTTCCTTCCCTCTCCAATATTTAAAAATTCTTGCGTGAGCGGATGATCGATATTTACAATCGTAAAATCCTGTGGGTTTTGGAACTTGGCAATGTTGTATTTGGCTTCTTTGTACTCGATGACATCTTTGTGCCAATCAAGATGTTCACTCACCACCATCAGTACAACAGCAACATGTGGGCTTTTCTCAAGATCGATAAGCTGGAAACTTGATAGCTCAAGTACGACAATATCTGTTGAGGAGAGTTGTGGTAACAAATCAAGCGCCGGCGTTCCAATATTCCCTCCCAGAAAGGCTTTCTTTCCCGCTCTCTTTAAAATTTCCGTAATTAAACTTGCAGTGGTACCTTTTCCTTTGGTTCCGGTTACCCCGATTATCGGTGCTGGGCACAGGTCAAAGAATATTTTGGTATTGCTGGTGATGAGCTTTCCTTCTTTTTTGAAATTCTGAAGTTCAGCTAGATCCGGACGGATTCCCGGAGTTCTGACAAGAACCTCAAATTTGGAAAGGTTTGTGAGGCATTCTGGGCCTAAAGTCATCTCAATTGAGAGTTGCCTAAACTTTTCTACAATTTCCGGATCCAGCTGACTAACAGTCTTCTGGTCGAGAACTGTTACATAGGCTCCCTGCTTTTTCAGAAAGGCTGTACTGGAGAGTCCTTCTACTCCTGCCCCCAGAACACCAACAAGTTTTTCTTTGAAATTTAGCATTATCGGTTGATAAGGGCAATGAAAATACCAAAAAAAGCAAACACTGCTCCTGCGAGCCAGAACCGCATCGTGACTTTGGTTTCATCCCAACCTTTAGCTTCAAAATGATGGTGGATCGGCGAGGCCAGAAATACTTTCTTGCCGCTTCTCGTGGCTTTTGACGCCCACTGGATTAGGACTGAAACAGTTTCTAAGGTAAAGACAAAACCTATCAGTGGTAGCAGTAGTACAGAATTGGATACCAGGGCAATAACCGCTAGCATCGCTCCCAATGCAAGCGCCCCAGTATCACCAAGCCAAACACGAGCGGGGTAAATATTGAAGTACATAAAAGCAAGAAGAGAACCAACAATCACTGCGATAAACAAAGATACATCAACAAAGCCAGTAGTCGAAACCAGAAACCAAAACGCAACCAATGCAATTATCATGAGTCCTGTAACCAGTCCGTCAAGACCATCAGTGATATTGACTGCATTTGAAGTACCAACAATCACTAGTGCAGCAAACGGAACATACCAAAGACCAAGTTCGAAATTCTTCGCAATTATCGGTAAATAAACTGAGGACAAATTCATCTTGTCATAGAGAAGAAAGGCAATACCAAAACCAAGCAGCCACTGAAGTATAAATTTATAACGGATCCGCAAACCCCATGCGCCCTTCATCGAAAAACCGTAAAATTTACGAACATCGTCATAAAGCCCAAGTAATCCAAACGAAATCAAGGTCAAGTACAAAATCGCTGCCACCCAATTCACCCCGTACATTTTTGTCACGATGTCATATCCAGGAACTAGCTTGTAGAAAATCGCAGAAAGTAAGATTGTAACGAGAATAACTAAAATTCCTCCTGCATTTGGTGTTCCGACCTTCCAACCATGAAGTCTATTTACAATGGAGGTAACTGCTCCGAAGATATCGTGCTGATTTTCGCGTTGGCGTTGGAACTTGAGTTTGTAAAGTAGATTGATAAAAGGAACTGCAGAAATGAAGGTGACACCGAAAGTAAAAAGTAAGATCGCTAAAAGATCAACCATGGTCAGATAATTCTACCAAATTTAAAGCTAGCGGTAAACTTCGTAACGTTTGAAGGCTACTTCATCAGGGTCAACTTGTTTGCCTTCCATTATCAGTGGAATACGTTCCAGATGTTTTAGCAACGAGCCTTTGAGATAAATCAAATCACCAGATTTGACCAAACTAGAAAGCACTCCAGCTGCTTCGAAAACATCATTTACCCAAATTACTGTCCCCCTTTTCATATTTTTCTCAGCTTCCGTAACGATATATTTGGTCACCGGCCCAACTGCAATAAGATAATTAGGTTTTACGAGTCCAACTTCTGCACCAACCTGACGATGACCCTTCTCCTCCCATTCGCCCAGCTCCCCCATTTCCCCAATAACTGCAATCTTTCTTTTGGCGGGATATTCGTCAAGAGCCTGTAATCCAGCAATTGCAGAGGCTGGGTTGGCTCGACGAGAATCATTGAGTATTACCGTACCTTTTGGACCCTGTTCAATACTCATGCGACCCTCCATGGGCTTCAAAGACTCTAGTCCTCGTGCGATCAACGAAATATCCATGTTAGATAGTATCCCAACAGCTGCCGCCGCCAGACAATTTTCAACAAAGGCAGTTCCAATCAGACTCGTACGGGCTTTGATCATCTGATCTTTATAATGAAGATTGAACTCCAGGCCAGTAGCAGTGAGTTTGATTCTATTTGCCCAAACCGAAACTCGGTTTTTGTCAAAGCCGTAGAAAAATACTTTTCCTTTACAATCATCGCCCATTCTTCGAACTTCTGGAATTTCATAGTTCAGAACAGCAAACCCATCTTTCGGTACTGCCTTCACTAGTTTTGCTTTTTCTTTGATAATATTCTCGAGTGACCCAAGATGTGCCTTGTCTGCATGGACTGGGGAAATACCGGTAACAACCGCAATTTTTGGCTTCGCCAAAGACAAATGTCTATTCATCTCACCAACACGATCGACTCCATATTCCAAAATTAATTTTTCTTGGTTCGTTAGCTTTAGTATTGTGATCGGAATGTTAAAAGTTGTATCAAGATTTATATCAGTAGTTAAGGCTTTGAATTTTTGCGATAGCACTGCTTCAATCGCCGCAACCGTATTGGTTTTACCATAACTGCCAGTCACACCAATCACAGTAGCTTTGCCGTGACTCTGCAACCAAAGTTTTGCCAATAATCGTCGGGAAGTGTGAAAAAAAGGACGCGCAATATTTTTAATTCTACTCATGCGCGAATATTATACACAAAAAAGTTCATTTGTAGAACCTGGTCACCCGACTTGCGAGGTTGACAACCACTTCATATGGGGAAGTTTGCAGTTTATCCGCAACACCTTCAACTGTGATTTCTTCATTACCACTTTTTCCAATCAAAATCACTTCTTCACCGGCTCGAATATCTTCCGGGATATCTGTAATATCAATTGCTGCTTGGTCCATCGATACTCGACCCGCCAGTGGTGCTCTGTGACCTTTGATCAAAACTTCACCCCAGTTATAGGGTGCCCGACGAAAACCGTCACCATAACCAACCGCCAGTGTGGCAATACGAGAAGGATGACTAACTTTAAAGGCCCGACCGTAACCAACCGTTTCCCCAACTTGAAGTTCATGGGTTTGGACAACCTCAGTTTTGAAAGTTAGTACTCTTTTCATTTCCGGTGAAAAAACTGATTTTGAATCCCGATTCAAACCTAGCATTGCAAGGCCCGGCCTTACCATATTGAAATGACCTTCCGGTAAATTGAAAATTCCGGCTGAGGCGGCGGCACTTTTGACTGGAATATTTATTCCTTCTTTTTCTAATTCGGCGAGAACTTTATTAAATCTTTCCAACTGAACTTTGGAAAATTCAATGTCACCATCAGCATCTGCAAAATGGGTAAAAATCCCTTCAATCTGTAAATTTGGTAGATCCTGAAGTTTTTTGACAAAGTAGAGTACTTGGTCTGGTTCCAGACCAAGCCGGTGCATACCAGTGTCGACTTTAACCCAAACCTTGGCAATTTTTTCTCTCCGTCTGGCTGCGGTAACCAGAGCTTTGGCAACGTCGAGATTTTTAACCGTGGCGGTAACATCGAAGTTAATCATGTCCTCGTAATTTTCCGCCGGGGTATAGCCCAAAATTAGAATTGGAGTTTTTATTCCGCTGCTACGCAACTCTCGCGCCTCGTAAAAAGAAGAGACGCCGAAGTAGTCAACCTTTGCCTCCTGAGCAATCTTCGCAACTCCCAACGCCCCATGACCATAAGCATTGGCCTTGACCACAGCCATAATTTTCACACCATCACCAACGTGTTTTTTGATTACAGAAAGATTGTTTTTGATTGCGGAGGAACCAATTTCAACCCAAGCAAGACGTGGGATAGACATTTTTCAATTATACCAGAGGAATTTAGAGGAATTTGAAGGTTGTTACAATGGTGTCTAAAACTGAAGTGTCCAAATCTTGCTGATTACCTGGAAAGGACTGTATAAGGTAAAAAACCCTTTTGTCCTTAACAGCTAGTATCTCATACTTATTTGTATTCCACTCCCCCTTCCAAGTTGATCGCATAGCGTTTTGGTGATCTAGCAGAATATAGTCTAGTACTGAAACACCCTCTTTACTAATCCTCCTATCTTCAGCAACTTCATCGAAGGTGTCATAGGATTCTAGGCTGGCGGTATCATAAGTTATACTCACATCCGTTCCGCTGAGGTAGTAATCTCCAGACACATTTGGCTCTTGGTTAAATTTATAGTCACCACTTAATAACCTTATACCGTTTTTATACTCATTTCCAACTGTGAAGTCAGGTGGATAGCTAAAACTAAAATACATTGTTTTGTATTCTTTCCAATTTGATGAATCCAATTTTTCTGACGAAACATTTCCCTTTTTACCAAAAATTTCTGAGGTTTTATAGTTCTTGGAATTTGCTGAGGAAGTTGAGACTTTGGTTGTGGTAATTTCATCTTCGGGTATTTTGCTTCCAGACTGGTTCTCGACGTACCACCAAATACCAGCTGTTGCAACGATTGCACCGATCAGAATCAGTCCAACTGAAGCAAAAACTTTATGTGTATATACGTTTGGATTTTTGGCTAGTGGGTTTGGTACAGGTTTATCAAGTAGAGATGGAGAGTTTGATGGTGGAATTGCAATCGGTGTACTTGCAGATTCTTCAGGCATTAAGATAATTATAACTCGCAAGAACTACCGAAGCAAGATATAACCAGAAAGGTTATCGATTATTGTTAATAATTGTCAATTCAAACCTGAGTGTCAGACACTTAGGCGTGTTTTTCGATCCAAGAAGCGATTTTTTCGATAGTTGGTTTTGAATTCTCAACCCACAAAGCAAAATCAACGATATCCCTGTTTGTCGCGGTGAATTTTCTTTTATTTAAGATGAGAAATTCAATCATGGAAATAGTTGCTGTTCTTTTGTTACCGTCAACAAACATGTGATTAAGCAGCAACGAGTGAACTAAAGCAGCTGCTTTTATCTCAAGGGTTGGATAAAGATCTTTACCAACAAAAGTTTGCTGAGGCCGCATTACCGCCGACTCCAAAAGACCAAGATCACGTAAACCTTGAGATCCTCCGGTTACTTCAACTATCTCGTAGTGAATCTGGATGACGTTCTCTGGAGTTAAATATTTCATTTCGAAGCAAGCTCTTCGAGGGCGCCGCGGTACTCTTTGATCAAGTTTTGTGTCAAGTCGTGAATTTTTGGATCGGCGTTGAAAATAGGTTCAATTGTGAATGACAAGGAATCACCAACTTTAAGGTTTTTTGCTTTGATTTCTGATTTTGGGATTGTTACGGCAAGCGAGTTGCCGACTTTGATAACTTTTTGAATCATGTTAGTACAATGTTAGAACAAAAAGAGCGAGTTGTCAAACTCTGAAATGAGAAAGTTTTAAAGGAATTTGAAGGTGGAAAGGATTTGATCTAGCTCTTTGGAATAATTGGTTCCAGAAGTACTTCCATCATACTCAATAAGGAAAGCATCACTTGATATCTTAATAATATAGCTCACTTTATTTTCGTTATCCTTAGTAAACTTAAGAGCGGTTTTACCATCGATAACTTTAGTACCAGATTTTGTAAAGTTTTTTTCAAGTATTACGATCTCAGAATCATAATTGCTGTTTAATGTTGCTAAACGGAAACCAATGTGGTCATCAATGCCACAAGCTGATTTATCAGGTTTGGTTGGAAAGAACCAAACATTATCTTGCTCACAGACAGTAAAACCCCAACTCTTAGGTAGCTTTACGGTAAAATTTTCAGTAAAATCTATACTTTGATCACTTGTAGAATATGTTCTCCAATCAGAAGGTATTTCTGAAGAAGTTCCTGGTTTTACCGGATTATCAATATTCGAACTTTTGGGAACTCCTTTTAGGAAATCTCCAAGTGGACCGCGATAAATAAAGGCCAATATCCCTCCAACAATTATTAACGCGACTATTGCACAGAGAACTACAACTCCAGAAAGAGATTTTGGTTTGGACACATCTTGCGGAGTAGGCGTAGTATTTGTTTGTGGGTTTTCGACTGGAGCACTTGCAGGTTCTTCAGGCATTTTCTTAATTATCTAGCAGTTGATATAAATTGTCAATTTAACCTGTAAACTATGGCTGAGGGTCAGGCCCTTGAACTTAGATTTTCTTGACAATGTTTGCTCCAAGACTTTCAAGCCGACCTTCGAGATTTTCATAACCACGCTCAATCAGCTCGATATTTTCGATAACACTTTGCCCCTTGGCAACGAGTGCTGCCAAAGTTAAGGTTGCACCGGCGCGGATATCTTGCACCACGAGATTAGTTCCGTTCAACTGTGTTGGGCCAGTAATTTTAGCAGCGTGAAAAGAGTTTTCCTTTCGATCCGCAGTATTGAAATTGTAAAATTCATCCGGATTTTCAACTTCCGGGTTAAAAAGTTCTATTTTCGCTCCCATTTTCTGAAGATCTGCAACATACCCAAAACGGTTTTCAAACACTCTTTCGTGTACAACTGACTGCCCCTCTGCTTGAGTCATCAGTGTAACCCACAAAGCTTGCCAATCCGTCATAAAACCCGGATGGATGGCTGTTTCAACCGTAGTTGCAAGAAGCGTCCCTTTTGCAAAAAATCTTATGCCTTCTGGAAGAGTCTCATAACCACCACCGGCTGCAACCACTTTTGCTAAGAAAGCTTTCAAGTGCTCTTCATGGGCTTTCTCAACCAAAATATCCCCGCGGGTTGCAAGGGCTGCACAGGCAAAAGTAACTACATCGTTGCGGTCGGGCATAAGCTCAAAACTTGCCCCTTTCAAACTTGTAACTCCTTGGATGGTGATTTGTCGATGACCACTACGTAGGATTTTCGCTCCCATCAGATTGAGGAAGTTGATAAGATCATTGATTTCTGGTTCCTCGGCTGCATTATTTAATACTGTGTTGCCCCGGGCAAGAGCGGCAGCCAAAATAAATGTCTCTGTTCCTGTGTGAGTATTTTTCTGAAAAGTGTATTCTGTCCCCACCAACCCGTTTGGCGCTTCCGCTTCGATAAAACCATTTTCAATTCGTATCTGTACTCTTAACGACTTTAGTGCTTCCACATGGCGATCCAGTGAGCGGGCACCGATATTATCCCCTCCTGGAAGCGGTACACGGGCTTTCTTGAACCTATGCAATAAAACTGGTAGAAACATCGAGGAAGCTCTAGTTTTTTGCCCAAACTCCTGCTTGATTTCGGAACCTTCCAAACCTTTTCCGCTGACAATCAATGTCTTGTTGTTTCCAACCTCCGCTGTTCCTCCCAAACTCTCAATCAACTGCTTGACTGAGATTACATCACGAATGAAACAAATATTAGAAATAGTTGAAGGCTCATCACTCAAGAGTGCTGATAACATCAGTTTGAAAGAAGAATTTTTGGCTCCAAAAACTTTTACGCTACCTTTGAGCGGAACCCCACCTTCGACAATATATTTCACAACCAATCTCCTAGATAACGAACCTCTTCATGCAACTCAATATCAAACTTCTCTTTTACAGTTTTCTTCATCAGATCGATAAGTTGTTTAATGTCCGAGGCAGTCGCGTTTCCTGTATTGATAATAAAATTACCATGTTGATCCGAGATTTTGGCTCCACCAATCATAGTACCTCTCAAACCGCTCTTTTCGATCAGCTCTCCAGCATGAGCTCCTTCGGGATTACGAAAAGTTGAACCGACCGAAGGCCCAGCCGGATGGTGGGTTTTGCGGATCATAATATCGCGCACTTTTTCATCAATCTCCGCTTTTGTCATTTTTGGAAGTTGCAGTTTGGCCGAAAGTATTACCTCCCCAGAATCTTGGAAACGACTAGTCCGATAAGTGAAATTGGCCGCATCTGAGTGGAGTTTCTTAACCTCGCCTTCTTTATTTATAACCGTAATCGAAACTACCAGGTCGCCAAAAAATTCTTTCTTGCCTGTGTCGCCGGCGTTCATAAAAATCGCTCCGCCGACAGTTGCCGGAACACGAGTCATCCGCTCCAGTCCTCCCAAACCTCTTTTACCAACTTCTCGAGAGAGATCAACCATTGAAACACCTGACTCGACCTCAACAAAATCATGGGGCAAAAATTTGATCGCCGCAGCCTTGTTGACGATGACCAATCCGTTTATTCCTCTGTCTGAAACCAATACATTAGCGCCATTTCCGATAACTGTATATGGTAGCCCAAGCTCAATCGCAGTTTTTACAGCCAGACTTAGTTCTGACTCTGAACTCGCTTCAAAATAGAGCTGCGCCGGACCACCAACTTTCATATAAGTATGCAGCTTCATCGGTTCATTGATTTTAACCTTTTCTGAACCGAGCTTTTCCAGTAATTGTTGCGTGTTTTCCATTAGTTTGTTTTTAATTTTTCCAGCAAGATTCCAGAAAGTTTGTAAATATCCCCGGCTCCCATGTTGATTACAATAGCACCATCATGTAGATTCTCAATTAAATAGTTTGCCGTGCTTTCAAAATCTCCAATGTAGCGAACTGAATCTTTCGAGACTTGCTCGACTACATCCCGACTGGAGATGTTTTCTTTATTTTCCTGTCTGGCGGCAAAAATATCTACTAGAATAATTTGATCAACTGGAAGGTTATTAAAAGTCTCAACAAAATCTTTTTCTAAATACTTCGTTCGGGAATACATGTGAGGCTGGTATACCAACCAAATTCTTTGATCTGGAAATTTTTCACGAGCAGCCTGTGCAGTCAACCTGACCGCAGTCGGATGGTGTCCGTAATCATCAAAAACTTTTATTCCTTTTTCTTCACCTCTAAATTCAAACCGACGTCCAACTCCTCTGAAAGCTTCAAGTGAGGCTCTTGCAGGCTGCTCAGCAACTCCCAGCAATCTCGCAACCTCGAAGGCAAGGGTGGCGTTTTCTTGATTGAACTCCCCAATTAGCTTCAGGTTAAAATTTCTAATTTCAAAATCCTTCCCAAGTTTGAGTTGGTCAGTTCTTTCTTTATCCAGCTCGACATTCTTGCCAATCACTACTTTTCCGTGAGGTTGAGTATTATTTATGAATTGCGAGAAGCTTCTTCTTATCTGATCCAAATCCTTGAAATATTCTGGATGATCCATCTCAACTGCGGTTATGACACTAATATAAGGTGAGTAAAGTAAGAATTTCTCTTGATACTCATCAGCTTCAAGAACAAAATATGCACTCTTACCAATTCGATAATTTCTTCCCCAGTCACTTACAAGCGCACCAACCAGTACGCTTGGATCAAAAGCTGCGTCTTCGAGAATTTTACCGATCATGGCAGTGGTAGTGGACTTACCATGGGTACCGGAAACTGCGATAACCTTTTTATCCTTGAGAAGGTAGTCGGCGAGAAACTTTTCGCCGATAACAACTGGAATATTTCTTTTATTAGCCTCAGCAATTTCTGAATTTCTTGGGTCTAGGCTCTCAATTGCGGGGGAAACAACCACTATCTCAATACCTTCCAAATGCTTGGGATCGTGGTTTGAGAGTATTTCGACACTTTCTTTCTTTAAAGATGCTAGAAATGGAGAAGTAGTATCTAAATCACAACCAGAGATCTGAAACCCAGCATTCTTTGCAAAAGCTGCAACAGCAGAAATTCCTGCGCCACCAATACCGACAAAATGGATTTTTTTAGGTTCCATTTGAACGCTCTTTCATTAGTTTGTTTGCCTTTTGGAGTTCTTCTGGGGTATTAACTCCCACCCACTCATTGTTTGGAACTGCAAAACCTAGAACTTTTTCGTTTTGATCAAATGCAGCTTTGATCAGATCTGGCATTATGATTTCACCCTTACCAACTTTGCTGGGCTTCAGTTTTGAATAATTAGCATTAAACCAGTCTCTTTCGACAAAGTAAGCAGCAGCATTTACTTCATTGATTTTCTTCTGTTCCTCGGTTGCTGCTTCCTTCTCGACTACGGCCACAACTTCTCCTCTTTCATCTCGGAGCACTCTGCCAAAAGCACCTGGGTCTTCTAAACAAACGGTTGTGAAGGAAATCTTGTAGTTGCCAGAGGCAGTAATAAATCTTTCTAAAGTTTCCTTTTTATAAAAAGCACTATCATCTCCTTGAATAATTAATATGTGTGTAAAACCTGGATCAACTTTTTCCTCACCCATCTTTGCAGCATGTGCTGTTCCCAAGCGGGGTTCTTGCAAGGCAAACTTAACTTTATCCGCAAAAATCTCCTTGATCAGTTCTGCTTTGTAGCCAACTACCATAACTTGCTCGTTTATGTTAAGTGAGTCCAACAACTCTACTGTATAAGAAATCATTGGTTTTCCCAATATTTCATAAAGCACCTTTGGTTTCTCAGAGGGTTGGCCTGCATTCAGTCGTGTTCCTGACCCAGCGGCTAAAATTATGGCGGCAATTCTCATATTTGCTTGATCCTTTTCTCTATGGCTTTCTTTGTTTCTTCAAGATCACTCCATTTGTATTCTTTTCCTGCGATATTCATTGTTTTTTCATGACCTTTACCCAAAATTGCTACTGTGTCCCCTGTTGCAGCTAAGTTGCTCACAGCTTTGGAAATTGCTTCTGAGCGATTAATGACCTTCCAGTATTTAACATTTATATTACCACCTTCTTTTTCCACACCTTTGGCAATCTGTTCGATAATTTTAGCTGGATTTTCTGTCCTTGGATCCTCTGAGGTTAGAATAATCAGGTCAGCAAGTTGTGCAGCGATCTGTCCCATCAGTGTTCTTTTGCTAGGGTCACGCTCCCCTGCAGCCCCAAAAACACAGATTAGTTTGTTTTTTGTAGTCTTCCTTAAAGTTTTGAGCGCCAACTCAATCGAATGAGGAGTGTGAGCAAAGTCTATAAAAACCCTAAAATCCTGCCCCCCCAATACTTCTTGCATCCTTCCCTCAACACCAGGAAAGCTGGATATAGCATTCACCAACTTTTTGTCCTCCAAACCCAAAATTTTACCAATAGCAAAAGTTGTAAGTATATTCAGTAAGTTAAACTCTCCCAAAAGCCGAGAGGAAACGGACAAAGTTTTTAGCTGTTTTTGCTTTGTACGGTAGTAGATTATGTAGTTGGAAAACTGATCAAACGACTCAATCTCTTCTCCAAAATAATCTGTACCCTGACCTCCAAAACTAACCAGCTGACCTGTACCCATCATCTTGAGTTTTTCAAAACTTGGATCCTCGGCATTTAAGACTCTATATTTTACTTTTGAAAGAATTCTGGCCTTGGTAAGAACATAATTTTTAAAACTCTTGTGATAATCGAGATGTTCTTGAGTAATATTTGTGATTACGCCGATAAGAAATGGGATAAAAGCAACCCGGTACTGATCCAAACCGTGAGAGGTGACTTCAAGGACCGCGTATTCCATGCCACTATCTACCATTTTACGCAAATATTTTTGAACAACAAACGCGCTTGGTGTGGTGACGTGAAACCCAGTTTCATAGGTATTTTCCCCGATCTTTGCTGCGAGTGTTGAGATCATGCCTACTTTTAAGCCAACTTCGTTAAGGACATGGTATGTCAGATTGACCGTCGTTGTCTTACCATCAGTCCCGGTAACTCCGATAACTTTTAGTTTACGTGCGGGAAAACGAAAAAAAAGTGCCGCAAAAAAGGCAACTATAAAATGGTAGATATTCTTAGCAGGCCGAGGAATCCTGTCTTTCATTAAAGTTTTTCTAAATACTGGGAAATTTTAGCATAGCTTCAGCTCCTATTCAAATCAACTTTTTTTTAATTATTTATCGCTATTCCCCAATAGCTGTAGAGATCGGAAGCGATCTTAAAGAAAGTGGGCTCGGCTGTTTCTGCCCCATAGATAGGAACCGGCTCAACGTATTTTACTATCATGACAAACCTCGGATCTTCTACCGGCCCAAATCCGATAAACGAAGCCACCGTTTTACTTGGGTCGTACCTTCCATTCAGCGGGATTTGTGCTGTGCCAGTCTTTCCACCAACTCTCATCCCTTTGGGAATAATTCTCTTCGCTTCCCCCTGTTCGACGGCGGAAAGCAGCATTTCTCGCATCTTGACCGCGGTCTCTTTTTTGAGAACAGTTCGTAAAACCTTGGGAGAATTCTCAATTTCCTTATCCTTGGATATAATTTTCTTAACAACATACGGTCGCATCAGTTTTCCGTCATTAGCAATCACGGAAAAGGCATTTACCATTTGCAGGGCTGTAACAGACAAACCTTGACCAAAACCTCCAGTGGCCAAGTCGATCTCCCCCCAATCTTGGTTCTTTTTCAATAAACCGGTTTCCTCGCCTTGCAAATCAATACCCGTAGTAGTTCCAAACCCAAAATCCCTCACTGCTTTAATAAACTTCTCCTTTCCCAACTGCTGTGCCCAAAAAGCAGCCCCAATGTTGTCAGAATGCTGGAGTATCTGGGCCATTGTCGAGTTTGGAGAGTATTTGTTGTTCCAGGTTTGGACTTCATACTCGGCGATTTTTAGCGGGCCAGCACAAGGACAGATTGTTTCTGGTTTCACTATCCCCGAATCAAGCGCTGCCGCAGCTGTCACACCTTTGAAAGTTGAACCTGGCTCATAAACATCGCTGATTGCGTTGTTTTTCCGTATCTTATCTTCGAATTGATCCCATTTTAGTGGATCGTAACTAGGATAGTTTGCTAGAGCAAGTATTTCACCAGTCTTCGGATCCATTACAATTGCTGACGCATGCTTGGCACCATATTTCTTAGCGCCGTCAAAAAGATATTTTTCAACTGTATATTGCACTGTCCGATCAATAGTTGTTTGGATATCCAAACCCTGTTTTGGTTGAGAACCCGCGTCTTCGAGAGAAATTATTGGTTTACCAGAGGCGTCAACTTCTTGAGTTAGCGTCCCTGATTGACCCTGCAACTGATCCTGGTAAAAACCCTCCAGCCCAAAATAGCCACGATCGTTGCCTTCACTATCCTTCCCAACAAACCCGAGTAGGAATCCGCCTAAAGAACCTTCTGGGTAAAATCTTCGATTCTGCTCCTCAAACCCTAGACCTTTAATATCAATTTTCTTGATCTCTTCTGCGGAATTTTGTGAAAGTTTACGAAATAGTGGTACCCACACTAGGCTTTGTTTGGATAGTTTGTCGGTCATGTCGTTCCTGAGGTTTGCTTCGATTGTTTCTTTTTCTTTCTTGGAAAGTTTCTCGGGCTCAACTTTCTGAGAGATAGTCTCTTTGTAGAGAATGGGGGTAAGTTTATCAACTATTTCTTTTACCTTATCAACGTATTTTTGGCTTTTGCCAAGGTTCTTTTCTATCTCAGGAATCATCGCGAATAAAAGGTAGGCTTTCTGATTGCCCGCAAGGATATTACCATCAGCTGAAAGTATCCTCCCGCGAGGAGAATCTATTCTAATTGTGGTCAGGTGTTGCTCAGTTGCGGCTTCTGCTAGTTCGTTGTAATTTAGAACTTGCCAATAGAACAGTCTTCCTACGAGTGCAAAAAGGAGTAGAAAGAAGAATAGTTTTAGGAAATTAAGTCGCCAGGTTTTCACTAGGTCTACTTTCTGAGGTAAGAACTAATACCATGCTTATTACTATAACCTTTTTCAGCATGATATAACTGTCTTTATAATTTCGTGACAGATCTTTGTATTTTCACTGTCCCAAAGCAACGCTCGAACCTAGTCTGACAACTTCTACTTTACCTTGTTTGACCATACCAATCTCTGAAGCTTTACCTTCAATATAACCCAAGGAGGATTTTTGTGAGAGTTGGTTTTCCAAACTTGCATTTTCTTCTTTCAAATCTTCTATCTTTCTTTCTGAAAGTGAGACTCTTTCTCCAGAAATCGCCAACTGATTTGAGAAGTAAATTCTCGCAGTCAACAATCCAATTGTTACGAGTAATAATGCTGTTACTAGTTTGGGGTAAACAAAGAAACTTTGGGTACGCGAAGCTACATTTTGAATTGTTTGTCGTTTTATTAATTTCATAGGCAGGATCCTCAGTTAACAGACAGCAGTCAACAGTTAGCAGTGATTCCAAACTGCTCTCTGTTCACGGCTAACGGCTTACTGACGCTCGGCGACTCTCATCTTCACACTACGTGATCTTCTGTTTTCACTTAGCTCAGTTTCGCTCGGAACAACCGGTTTCTCAGTCAAAGACTTTAATTCTTGTGAGTCACGGATAAATTCTTTTACTATCCGATCCTCCAGTGAGTGGAAGCTCAAAACTACCAACCGCGCACCAAGCTTCATCTGTTTCACCGCTTTCGGCAATGCAACCTTGAGTGCATTAAGTTCATCATTGACGGCTATTCGCAGAGCCATGAAAACTTTCGTTGCCGGGTCGATATCTCCTTTCCAGTTCTTACTAACCTCCTTGACTATTTTGGCCAAGTCCTCTGTTGTCTCAATCCTTCTTTCTAGTCTGCTTCTGACGATATTACGAGCAATAGGTCTTGCATTACTGACTTCGCCCAACCGAGAAAATAACTCATAAAGTTCTCCTTCGTTCAAACCATTAATAAGATCACTAGCCTTAACTGTTAGACTCTGGTCCATTCTCATATCCAAGGGGCCTACCTTTGCAAAACTAAAACCCCTTTCAGGGGTGTCAAACATATAGCTAGAGACTCCCAAATCAAACAGCACACCCCCAACCTTTTCTACTCCTACTTGAGATAGTGCAACGTCAAGGTTTTGGAAATTTTCCTTGATGATTTTTAAACTACTACCTGGTGCTACCCAAACCCCATCTGTCTCCACAAGATCAAACTTCTTCCTTGCGTTTTCTATCGCGTCCTCATCTATGTCCAAAGCAATTACCTTTCCGGCAAATTTTAGAATCCCTTCTGTATGACCACCACCTCCCAAAGTACAGTCTAGGTAGGTTTCGTTTGGGATAATGTTCAGAGCCTCTAAAACCTCGCTGAAAAGAACACTTTTGTGGTAATTATCTTGATTCATTTTCTTAGATTCCTTCTTCTGAGAATTTCTCTGCAATTTCCTCCCCTTTCTCGTTCAATTTTTTATTTAATAGAGTAAATTTCTTCTTTGACCAAATTTCTACTCGGTTCAGAACACCCAGAATAACAATTTCTTTTTCCAACTTGGCGTAATCTACTAAATAATCAGGGATTGTTATTCTACCTAAACTGTCAAAAGTTACTTCCGTAGCTGCGCTAAATAAATATCGAGAAAAATCTCGAGCATCTACTGCTGTCAGAGGAAGTTCCTTGATTCGACTGCTTAGCTCTTGCCAGTCAAGTTTGGAATAGAGAAATAGACAACCATCCAAACCAGTTGTGAGAATCGCTCCACTTTTGAGTTGGTCACGAAACTTCTTAGGTACGGATGTTCTGCTCTTGTAGTCTAAACTGTGAAAATATCGACCTAGAAACAACTTTCTCTACAGAAAGAGCAGGTTTTTCAGCCTCAAAATATTAGTACTTCTTAAAAATTTAAAGTGCTTAAGAAGTACGCCGCTGTCCAGGTGGCAGGTAACGTGGGTTAGGGATGGTAATCTTCCACTCTTTACCACTTTTTTCCCTTTTTCACCACTGGACTAATTCTAAGACCATATTTGAACCTAGTCAAGCCACTACATGTCCGATCGGGAAAAGTTACAGGATACAAAATGTTGTGTTGGAATCCCAAAGTCTTAAATGTTATCATTTTTCTTATAAAATTATTTCTGAAATTAACTTATGTTTAAGGTTGCAATTTTTGACTACGGACACACTTTTCT
Organism: uncultured Gammaproteobacteria bacterium; assembly: GCA_964360785.1. GTDB lineage: Bacteria > Patescibacteriota > Microgenomatia > Woykebacterales > RBG-16-39-9b > DATIHF01. Next base: position 295,266 of record CAYHXX010000001.1, read on the forward strand.
TGACAACGAAAATGCACAACTCTACAAAGGCGCAGAGAAGGTGCTCGAATATCTTGATGAGAAAGGGGTAAAGCTTGCTCTGGTGAGTGGGACCAACCAAGAGGAGTTTCGCCGGCAGCAGTTAAACGAGTTCGGAATCTATCCTTATTTTAGTTATATCGACTTCTTACCACATTCTGACAACAAGAACTTTCAACCTATTCTTGAACAGTTTAAAGTGAAACCCGAAGAAGTACTTGTCATAGGTGATCGCATTACCAGCGAGATTACTGAAGCCAAAAAACTGGGCATAAAAACTTGCAGAATCTTAAGCGGACCTGAGAAAAATCATGTACCTGAAAACGAATTTGAAACTCCCGATTTTACAATTGAGGAGCTGATCGAAGTCATACATCTTTTTAGTTAGGTACTGCTTATTTGCACCCGAACTTATTGCTGTCATAATATAGACATTAAGCGGATATGGAAAATTCAAAACAAGCTTCTTACAAACCATTGCTAGTCAAGATACTTCAATGGTTTTATTTATTACTCGCTCTTGGCTCTTTTACCGGAGTATTTTTCTACCAAAATCTATCTTTTGTACCATCACTAGGATTTGCAAACGAGTTTATCATTGGAATATTTGTGGCTGTAATCTTCTATTGCCTACTACTGGCGTTATCTTTTTTTCTGCAAAACACAAACTTACTGATTCTGTCTCTGGTCTTGATTTTTTTCAGCACGATTGGTAGCTTATTGATGTTGGTGGTTGCGTTGCCAAACGCTCAAGAGGTAATTTCTGGAAATCTCCCGGAATGCGCAAAGAACTTAGCCTCTTGTACCGCAGGTGAGGGGATCGTGGTTGCCTCAGCTGCTCTGTTGGCAGTTTCCATACCAACCCTGCTACTAAATATTTTAACTATTGTCGGTGCGGTTAAGGGAATCGCTGCTACCGACTAGTTGAAAAGGAAAATAGGCCCGAGTAAAATAAAATTATGATTGGCTTTGTTGCTGGGTTTATTCTGGCTCTTGGGTTAATTGGACTAACCCGTGTTACTCAAAATGTACTGGCACTCGCAGTAATTGCTACAATTCTCAAGTTTGGTATTTCCTTCTTAGTAAACCCAAACTCCACCTGGGAAATTTATCTTTTTGGCCTAGCCGTAATATTTGTTGTTAGGTTAGTGGTATTTTGGCTTTTGGTGAGGTTTGAGGATTCATTTATTGTTAAGTTTCTTGCTATTATAGCCTTAACCTTATTTTAACTTTTCCGCAATAAACTTTGTAACCTCTTCAATCTTAATTCGATCTTGTTTCATGCTGTCACGTTCACGGATCGTTACAGCTTTATCTTCAAGGCTATCAAAATCAACAGTGATACAAAACGGAGTGCCAATCTCGTCGGCGCGACGGTAGCGGCGGCCGATTGAACTCGTTTCATCGTAAGTAACCATCCAGTTCTCTTTTAGTTCGTGGAAAATATCTTTGGCAATTTTTTGCAGCTTTTCGTCTTTAACTAAAGGTAAAACCGAGGCTTTAATTGGGGCTAGTTTGGGATGAAATTTCAAAACGGTGCGAATCTCACCTTCTGCTTCCTCTTCACTGTAGGCGTCAATAAAGAAGGCGAGGAAGGCCCGACCAACTCCAACCGATGGTTCGATAACATAGGGTAAATACTTTTCTTTATCTTCCTCGTCAAAAAAGGTTAAATCTTTACCGGAAACCTTCATATGTTGCTTGAGATCGTAATCACCGCGAGAAGCAATACCCTCGAGCTCGCCAAAGCCCATGAATGGCCAGTTGTACCAAAGCTCGGCTGTTCCCTTTGAGTAATGGGCAAGGTCCTCTTTTGGCAGCTGAATCAGTTTGATATTTTCTTTTTTTATCCCTAGGTTTAGAAACCAATTCAAGCGCTCTTTTTGCCAATATTCGTGGGCTTTTTTCTCGGTTCCCGGCTTAACAAAGTATTCTAGTTCCATCATTTCAAACTCACGCACACGGAAAAGAAAATTCCCGGTTGTAATTTCGTTGCGAAAGCCTTTACCGATTTGGGCAATTCCAAAAGGAAGTTTCACACGAGAAGATTGCATGACATTATCGAAGTTAATGAAAATTCCTTGCGCGGTTTCTGGTCGCAGGTAAACAGTGCCAGATTCATCCTCAACTGGACCAATGAAGGTCTTGAACATTAAATTAAAATCTTTTGCTTTAGTGAAATCTTTTTTTCCGCAAGTAGGACACTTACCATCCTCAGGCATATGATCAACCCGAATTCTACTGTGACAATCTTTACACTCTACAAGCGGGTCGGTAAAATTTTTGATATGACCGGAAGCCTCCCAAACTTTTGGGTGATGAAGAATAGTTGAATCAAGACCAACGACATCTTCACGTTTTTGGACAATTGCTTTCCACCACTCTTCTTTAATATTTTTGGCTAGTAAGGTTCCCAAAGGCCCGAGATCCCAGGTTCCATTCAACCCTCCATAAATCTCGCTACCTTGAAAGACAAAACCACGTCTTTTTGCTAGCGAAACTAATTTTTCCATCAATTGTTCATTTGGCTTGGACATGATTTGAAGTATATGATTTCTCTGAACCTATTGCAACCTAGACAAGCTATTGTACAATGGGGCTGGGGAAAGGAGGATCGCCTTATGCTGATTCTGATGCGTAAGGTGGGTCAGGGAATCTGGATTGAAGGTGATATCTGGGTGAAAGTGCTCAGTGTAGAGCGCGACCGGGTAAGGCTCGGTATCACTGCTCCGGGCGATGTGAAGGTGATGCGTCAGGAACTGTTGCACGGGGGCGAAGAGAATCAGCCCTTCGCTGATAAGGCCCAAGGTGCAACTAACAGTAAACCAACGACCGAGGTAAGTACCAGACCTCCGTCTTGACGAGCCCCTGATCCCCCACAACCAGAGCTCGGCGCACCCGCGACGAGCTCTCAATTATTATTTACAAAGACCACCTAAAAAACAAGATATTTTGATAGTAACTGTACCTTCGACGAGCGCGGCCACTACCAACAACAGAAATACAAGCGGATAGATGGAAATAAGTTTCTTTAGGTCTTCAACAAAAACTTCTCGTCGACTTTTATCTTTTTTATCCAAAATCCAGTTTATACCCAAACGTAAACCAAAACTCATCCCCAGAAAAGTCCCTAAGTATTCAAAAATTCCGTGAGGCACAATCAATAGAAAGATTTGAAAGGGATTTGCTAAAGCATTGATAGGCAAGTACCCAAACACAACACCCAAAACCATTCCATTTATATAGGTGACAAATATTGGTACCAAACCAAAGATTGCACCCAAGAAACTTGAAACAGTAGTGATAGTGATATTTCGAACGAAAACATAAGAACTTAGATCTAGCCCAGGCTGAACATTTTTATCAATGGAAGAAGCATAGTTTTTCAGGGCTTGTTCAGCAAAACTCGGAACAAATATAGAGATAATCAAACCGGTAGTGACCCCACAGACAAAAATTACACCCGTTAGTAAAACCCAGCTTTTGTTTACCAATATCGTATTCTTGTAATAACCAAATACTTTTTTGAGGCTTGGAGTCAGATTCATGGAGTTTAGACTAGCAGAGAAAGCTTTTCAATTTCCACTGCAAATCTTTCCGCACCTAGATCACGATCCAGGTGGTAGGCGGTGTAAATATTTAGTAGTTTACAGATTTCCTGCACATCGATATCTGAAAGTTTCAACTGGTCAATACGTTCTATTGGCTCTGAGTTTATAAATCTTATAACTTTAATGCTATCTCCTTTGATTCTTTTGGAAACTAGAGATTCACTGCTACAAGTCTTATCGATCAAACCACCCAAATGTGGTGCAAGAAAGTTATTGCTTTCTTTTAATTTATTACCACATTTTATACAACGATAAAGTTCTGGCAGGTAACCCATCTCCCGTAGTAGTTTGATCTGAAAACTAGCAACTAATACTTTATCTTTTTCAAAGCTCTTACTTTGATTGATCCCTTCCAGAAAAAGTAATAATTGGTTGTAGAGATTTGTGTTTTCTTGTCCTTCTGGTAGAAACTGGTCGATTAGTTCTAGCAATAAGTAAGCCAAACCCAATTTTCTTAAATCAGATTTTATTTTCTTAAAAGAAGTTAGAGTGGAAGCCTCAGTTACTACAGGAAGTTTCCCGTTTCCATGGGCAAAAAACTTTATCTGGTTGATAAGCTCCAGATTTCCGGCGCGACGAGAACTTACTTTGCGTACGCCTTTAGCAATTACAGAGATTTTTCCTTGGTATTTTGAGAAAATTGTCACGATTTTATCAGCTTCACCAATATTTTTTCTCTTGATGACCAAACCTTCACTAGAAAAACTTTTTCTCATTTTACAGTTTAATTGTAACCTCTTTATCCTCCCGCAAGTCAAATTGCTCCTTTATCACACCGTTTATCTTAATAACCATGTCCACATACTCGACTCCGGGTTGTTTTTGTATCAACATTTTATAGTCCTCCCCAGGTTGAATCTTGAAAGGTAAGCGATATGTAAAACTGGACAAAGTCGAGTTGAGTGGGTAGGTTGCCGAATACCCCCGAAAAACTTCCTTGCCAAACTCCTGACCACTACTAAAATCCTTTGGAACTTTTTTACTGATCAAAATACTGTTCTCAGGAACATAAATCCGCATCCAGTTTAGATAGATAGAATTGAGCCAACCGTCCGCTCTGGCGGTATTGGAAAGAGTCACATCGACTGTTTTAGTTACATTACCACTTTCATCTATTTTTATATCCTGGACAACCTTTTGCTTCATATACAGATTACCCTTCAACCCTCCGAAATTGGAATTGTTCAGATGAAAATAATCATATTTTGAATCATGTATTTGACCGGCGTAATTGTATTTTTCTACAAAATTCTGCGCTGGAGTGTTGTGGAAATAAAACAGGATATGTTTTTCCTTAGCTGTTTTGGCAAAGACTTCGAGGTACTTTGGGAATTCTTCAGTTTTTGAATTCATGATTTTCTCGAGAAGCGCATCCATGAGTTCTCCCACGATACCTTTTCTGTCAGGTTTACTTTGATTTATTTTCTCAGCATGAAGCTCAAGTTTGTAAACTACATCCGGGATCCCTAATCTATTCTTCTCAGCCGAAAAAGTCTCTTTGGTCTTCTTTGTGGTGATTGGACCAGTAACTGCTACGAAACTGCGTACAAACTCAGTATCCAAAGCAAAAATACCATCGACTTTAGGCATCTTTGGGATGGTGTTGTACATACTTTCAAATTTCTGTGCTGAAACTTTGTAGTCTGGAGAAATATTGGAATCTCTGATTGGCAAGCTGTTGTGACCAATATACTTTCTGATAGCCTCGGGTGCTACCTCAGTGCGTTTATACTTTAAATCTAGCTGGTAGATATCATCACTGTCAGTAGAAATAATCTGTCCACCTTTTACTTTTACCAAAGCGTAAGCTGTAATAAAACCTCCGGTGGCACGTAATTCTTTATCGTTTTGTAACAAAATTAGATAGGTCTTCTCTTGCGGCTCACCAGCAATCTCCGGGGCTGCCAAAAGCAGTGGTTTCACCTCCGGAATAATTTGGTTGGCTTGACTGACAGCGTTCTTCGCTTTCGTTAAAGCTTCTTTCACACTAAAACCTTTTACCTTAAAACCACTCGGGTAACGATCAGGATTTATCTGATCAAGTTCTTCACCGATTTCCGCTAGTTTTGTGCTCGCCTCATCCACAAGAGGAATTAGTTCCGGAACCACTTCTTTAACTATTTTCTGCGCTTTTTGCTCAGTAGTTATTTCCTCTTTCTCCTCTGATTTGAACCCAAGAACATCGGCAAATGGGTCAAGCGCCTTCAATCCGTGATCGCCTAGCTCCACTCCACTATCAAGAATATTTAAAAGATGCTCACCATCATTGTAGTAACCTGCAAGAATCGGAATATATTTGGTAAAAGAAAGTTTCGAAAATTCTTCCCTTGTCTTTTTTGACTCAGAATCTAGTTTTTGTAGCTCGTTCTCGGCTTTCTGTATGTCTTTTTCCTGTAGTGCATCCTCAACATTTTTGGCTTGGGTATAGGTTTCCTCAACTTGTTCACTCAGAACCTTTGCACGCGGGTAGATAATTGCTGCTAGTAAAGCGCCTACAACAAGCAACACACCTAGCGTTACAACTATCGTGAACAGTGCGCTTTTGAGAAAAAGTTTGAGCGAAAATTTTGCTGAAGTTTTATCCTCAACTTTTATTTCTTTTGGAGCAGTATCGATGTACTTTACACTCATCAGGCAGTATTCCCTTCCCCTTTCATAACAGCTTTCGGGGTTTTACAAAGTATTAGCAAATCGAGCAATAATGATTTTCTTTGTGCGTAACTCGCGTCCATTTCAATTCTTTTTTCAAAACCTACCTCACTACGCCCAGATACTTGCCACAACCCTGTCATTCCTGGTTTTACTGTTAGGGCTTTCTTGATAAACTCTTTACAACTTGGAAACTTGTCCTTCTGCTCAGCTAACTCATCTGGGTAATATGCTCTCGGCCCAACTAAACTCATTTGTCCAACCAACACGTTTAAAAATTGTGGCAACTCATCAATGCTTGCCCTTCTCAGAACTCTACCAACTGGTGTAACACGTGGATCGTTCGCCAGTTTGAAACTATTTCGTTTGTATTGGTCCAAAAGTTCCTTATATTTTGGATCTGTTCTAATAAGATCATGGGAGTTCTTAACCATAGTACGGAATTTCAACATTCTAAAAACTTTTTCATCCTGACCTATTCTATCTGAATGTTCGACGAAAACAGAACCTTCAGAAGTTATCTTGATCAGAAAAGCTGAAATCACAATAACTGGAGAAAAGAGCAATAGACCTACAAGAGAGCCAAATATATCAACACACCTTTTTACAAATTCATAAAGCATAAATTGGAAAGTCAAGCTTAAAAAATGGCAAAGGAAACACTCCTTTGCCTGCTTCAAAAGTAACTCAAATTATATCATAAATAACGCTGTTTTTCTGAATCTTTAAGTTGCTGAACAATTTTCTTTACGTCTTGGCTTCTTGCCTTCGGGCAGATCAATAGAGCATCTGGTGTATCCACAATTATCATGCTTTCCAAACCGATCGTAGCAACTAATTTACCCTCGTTAGTTTGGAAGACCAAACAATCTACTGAATCTAGATCAACGTGCTCACCTCTTACTACATTTAATTCCTCGCTTTCTGCCAACTCGTCCTTAAATACATTCCAGGCTCCAACGTCAGTCCAACCTAGAACTGCTGGAATTTCCAATTGGTCTTCCTTACCCAATTTCTCAAATAGAGCATGGTCGATCATAACCTTTGGGATTTTGCTATATTCCTGGGCAATAATTTCTGACTCAGTCTCTGCTCCAAATGCTTCTTGGATTTTTTTGAGACTTTCAAAGGTCTCTGGCGTATATCTTTCAAATAGTTCCATGATTTTCTTTAGAGGCCAAACAAAATACCCAGTATTCCAAAGGTAGTTTCCTGATTCTAAGAATTTCTCTGCTGTTTTATGGTCTGGCTTCTCTACGTGTCTAATAAATTCAAGGATATCGAAGCCATCAACCTCTTCTATTCTTCTACCAACCTCAATATACCCAAGATGAGGACTAGGAAAAGTCGGTCGAACGTCAACTTTTGCAATAACATTTTTTTCTTTGGCTAGTTTCTCAGCTGTTTTTAAAGCTTTTACAAAAGTATCTTTCTCCCGCACTATGTGGTCCGCCCCCCAAATTGCAGCCATGGTTTCTCCAGGGAATTTCTTAGCCAGGTAAGCGCTGGCAAAACTAACTGCTGCGAGTGTATCTCGCATTTCTGGCTCTCCAAGAATATTCTCGCTTGGTAACTCTGGAACCTGTTTTTTTACCAGAGGAATAAACTTTTCCCCAGTCAAAACAAAAACATCTTCTGGTGAAAACCCTCTCAGGACCATAGCAACCATTTCCTGAAACAGTGAGCGTTCCCCAACCAGTTTTTGGAACTGCTTTGGCATTTCTTGACGAGACAGAGGCCACATCCGTGTACCAGAACCTCCAGAAAAGATTACAATCTTCAAGTTAATTTCCTTTCTTTCAAGATCTTACCAACATAATTAATGATATTTTCTTTAAATAGCTTTTTTGAAAACTTCTTTGCCTGGTTCTTACAATCTTCTGGATTAATTTTCATGGTTTCAAATTTTTTCACAGCTTCTATTATAGACTCTGGTTCTTGTTTATTGAAAAAAATACCTGTCTGACCATCTACTACTGTTTCCAGTGCTCCACCAGCAGCGTAAGTAATAACTGGTATTCCTGCAGCCATTGCTTCCACAGGTACTATACCAAAATCTTCAAACGTTGGGAAAATCAATGCCTTTGCATTTTGCAATAAGTTCGTAACTTCTGAGTCCGACAATCTACCGAGCAACTCGACATTTGGTGCAGCTATCTTCTTCAACAATGAAAATTGTGGGCCTTCCCCAACTATTTTCAGCCTCAAACCTAATTTATTAAACGCCTTGACTGCAGTATCAACTTTTTTATAGCCCCCCAAACGGGAAATGATTATATAGTAGTTTTCTTTCTTAGAGCTGTCAGTTTTTGAAAATCTCTCAACATCTACTGGCGGGTATATAACAGTAGAGTCTCTGTGGTAGTGCTTTTCAATTCTTTTTTGAACTTCAAGAGAGTTCGTCAGGAAATAATCAATCTTTTGGGCTGCTCCAAAGTCCGCTCTCTTTAGGAATGCTTTAAATAGAGGTACCAAAATCATGTATAGTGGCGCCAACAATCTATCAAACCAGCGTCGGTAATAACGTGACAACTCTGTGTCATATCCCCAAAGAAACCTTGGTACAGTGTGAAGATAGCAAATATGGACCGCTCCTTTTTTTCCTCTGACAAATTTTGAAGCATAAGAACAGGTGCTAATTATCAAATCAGCATCTTCCAAATTCTGAAACCGAAAGGCCAGTGGGTAGAGAAAAAAATAATGTTTTGTGAGGTACTTGTTAAATGGCAGTTTACTTATAAAATTGGTTTTTATTTTCTTTGAGGGGATCTTCAACCAACTCTCCATCAGCTTCTTATCGTAAATACTTGTATAGACAGTTGCGTCGGGATAGAGCTCGTAAAGAGCTTCCAGAACCCGTTCCCCACCGCCATATTGATTGAGATAATCATGAACTAATGCTATTTTTAATTGTTTCATAACAGGTTTTTATTATACTCTTTGAAGGGAACTTACTGAACTTAAATTATATAAAATTTAGAGGTCTTTCGACTCTGCTGAAGTTGTAGTTGTTTTTTCTTGGGTCTCAGGCAGAGTATTACTCGTACGTGGTAGTAAATCTCCGGTCTGTACTCCCAGCTTTTGACTAAATCTCTTTAGATCATCAAATCCGGTAACTGCGAGACGAGGTAATGAAAGATAATCACTTTTCCTGAGAATATCTCCGGGCAAAGTGCCGAAAGCAAGCTTATAACCTGCCTCACGAACCAAATTAATTATATTTTGATCAAAATCCCCATACGGGTAAGCAAAATAGTTTACCTTTTTACTGAGAATCTCCTCCAAAATCCTTTTACTTTCAAAAATCTCACTTCTCTGCTCTTCTGGAGTTAGTTTAGTAAGCATAAGGTGACTCATTGAGTGTGCTTGTACATCCACTAAACCGGAGTTGTGGATTTCCCGAAGCATTTGTGTATCCATATACCCAGGAAATTTTGAATAACCAACAACATAAAAACTAACAGCCCGCATATTGTATTTTTTTAATAAGGGAAAGGCGTTGGTATAGAAATCTCTAAAACCATCGTCAAAGGTTAAGATTACCGATTTTGGTGGTAAGGGTTCTCTATTTTCAAAACTAGCAGCCAAATCATTCAAACTTAAAGTTTGAAAACCTTTGTCATGAAGGTACGAGAGCTGCTCTTCCAAACTTTTGGGTGAGACGGAAAACTCAATATCTGATCTGTCGGCTACCAAGAGAACATCTCTAACATGATGGTAGGTCAGAATAGGAACTTTAACTTCAAACTCTTCAGTTCCAACTTGCTTTTCAGAGACTGAGCTAACAACAGCGTTTGTCTGAAGTTTTGGTAAAGTAGTATCCATGGAAGGGAACGTATTGAACGTTTGTGCCTGTATTTCTGAAGGAATTATCGCGGTGCCCTTGGAAATAAACAGTTGATTAGCTGCTGAAATAGCTCCAAAAACAACTATCAATATCACCAATATTATTTGAATGAAATTGCTCTGGTTTTTGTTTTCCATAAGTAGGACTTAAGTCTAACTACATTTTGACTTTGAAAACTGATCTATTTGTTCGGCGTTGAGAGTAATAACCTTGAAACTCAAAGTACAGTCTTTCTTCTCAGCCAACAAAAAATGAAAGGCAGAAATCTGTTTGTCAGTAAACCACTCTGGTTTACCAACTTTGTACAACGGTGCTCCCCCTCCTCCACTTACGATATAAAAAACACCATTGTCTTGGCAAGTATTAGATTTTATAGAGCAAGTTCTTTGATAATTATGATCATGTCCCGAAAAAACAAAATCAACATTATTTTTCTCCAATATTGGAACTATTTTTTCTTGTACTTTTTTGTCACCACCATGCATACCAGTACTGTAGGGCGGATGGTGGAAATAAACTATCCTCCATTTGCTACTCGAGTCTGCGAGTGTGCTTTCTAACCAAGGAAACATTTTATTTAGATTCTCCTCAAGCGGATCATTTGTGTCCAGAGCGACAAAAAGAATATCCTTGTACTCAAACGAGTAGTATCTTTCATTCCCAGGCAAATCAAAGGTATCGACAAAGGGCTGGCCCTTGTTTGTCTGGTAATCGTGGTTTCCCAGCACAGGGTAAAAACTGCTTTTTACTAAAAGATTGCCATAGATATCCAGTACATTCTTTTGTATCTCTGCATAACTTCCACTATAGTAAGCCAGATCACCAGTGTGAATTATCAGATCGGCTTTCTGCGCTGCCAACAGAGTAGCAATTTGTTTCTGCTCGTTACTTCCAACCCCACTATCGCCAAAAACCAAGAAACTAAAATCTTGAGAAGGTGTTTGTGGCAAGGAAACATTTGCTTGTGGCAAAAGCGGCGTTTCAGGGACACGGTTACCAAAATAAAAGTAAATTCCCACACCAATTAAGATATAAAATATTAAGAACGCTAAAAAGCTTAGTTCTTTTTTCGACGGAATTTTTGGCAGTTTCATATATTAAGAAATTACTTATTTTGTTCTAACACTTGATTGTAGACCCCAAGAGTCTCTTCAGCCATCTTTTTCCATGAGTATTTTCTGACCTGTTGATAGCCTAGTGCAACCATATTGTTTCTGATCTTTGGCTCTTTGGTTAAGGAATTAATCTTTCGAACTAGTTCTTTTGGATCCCTTGGGTCAAAATAGATAGCTGCATCTGCGTATACCTCTGGTAAACTAGTTGCTTTTGCTGCGATAACCGGACACCCTACTCCCATTGCTTCTAGTCCCGGCAAACCAAACCCTTCTGAAAGAGAGGGGAAAACGAAACATAGGGCTTGGTTAAGAAGTACTTTCAACTCTTCATCTGGGACAAAACCGGGTGTGATAAGTCTACTGCGAACTCCCAGTTCTTCGGCTTCTCGAATTACCCGATCCAAAAAACTGTTACGTGGGGAAACGCAAACAAATTTCAGATCAGTGGGAATTTGCGCTAGAGATTCGAGTAACACTTTTATATTTTTGTAAGGATAGGTGTTACCAACAAAAATTACATATGGACTTTTAACTGAGTATTTTCCAAAAACCTCTTTTATTTTTCCCTCACTTGGAGAGAGTTGTGGTTCATAAAACTCGTCGGCCCCTTCTGGAGTGACTGCAATTTTTTTGGAGTCAACTTTCATATTTGTTACCAACTGTGTCTTAACATATTGACTTGGTGTAAAAACAATCTTTGCCCTAGTAACCGCCTGTCTCAAAGTTAACTTGTAAATGTTTTGTTTTGTCAGATAAACTGGTGCAATTTTCGTTGAAGCTGCAGACGAACCAAAATTGCTTTTTGTCAGATCATGAATAGTGACAACAAATTTGCCTGGATAAAGAAGCGGCACGTTGAAATGGGGAAAATGTACTAAGTCAAGTTTCTCTTTTACTAGTATTGCCGGCATGATTACCTGTTCTTTAACACTGTACCAACGAGCATCCGCTTTTATCTTTGTGAAGTTAGGGTTTTTAGGATTGTAGAGATGAAAATTTGAAGTTCGTAAGAAAACAAAATACTCATTCTTCTGATCAATTAGTTCCAGATTTTCAAGTAGCTTTTCAACATAACGTCCAATACCAGTACCTTCTGGACCGTAAAAACGAGCATCTATACCAATTCTATCCATAGTTAATGCTTAGCTAACTTTGTAATAATAGCAGCTGGGTAACTCAACAAAATGAATGGTAACAGAATCAAAACGTGCAACCAAGTTTTGTGTTTAGAAAAATAATAAATTAAGCTTTTGTTCCAAATAGTCTGCCTTTTCCAAAAACTTAATTGTTTTGTACTCTGACCCACCAAATGTGTAACTGCCGCTTCTGGGTAATAAATAATTTTGTAACCTTTATCCTTTATCCTTTTCAACAAGTCTGTGTCCTCGAACCACAAAAAGAAATTTTCGTCAAAACCGCCTAGTTTAATTAACGTTTCTCTCCGAATCAGAATAGCCGCTCCCATTAAGTGATTGGCCTCTTGAGTTTTTGTATAATCAAATTTTTGGTAAACAAGTTTTTTAAAAAAAGGTACTCTGTGTAATTTCAAGCTGATAATAGACTGATTAAGTAGGTTGGGAAAGTCAGTCGCTTCATTTAAAACTTTTCCTGACTCATCAGTCAGTTTTGGCCCAATCACAAAAACTTCACGATTTCCTTCAAGAAATCCTAGCATAGTTTCTACTGAATCTTTTTTAACCTCTGTATCTGGATTAAGAAGTAAAATAAATTCCCCATTTGCTATTTTTATCCCTTGATTAGAGGCTTTACCGTATCCTCGATTGTCAGAATTAACAATGGCTTTTACTTCCGGATGCTTTTTTAGTATTTGGAATGTTGAATCTGAAGAATTATTGTCAAGGGCAATCACTTCTTTATCCATCTTAATGTTTTTGAGCGAGTCCAAACATTTCTGAATTGTATTGGCTGAATTCCAAGTAACAATGATGATTGAGAGTTTCACGATTTTAAGATAAAAGGTTAATTGCTTGGTTGAAATAAGGATCTTCTTCTTTTAAGAGTTTCTGCCACTTTTCTCTACAAAACTCTCCTTCTTTTTTCAGTCGTTTTGCTTTTTCTGATGTTGTATCTAAACCCCGAGTTAACGATTCGTAATGATAAAGCTCGGCATAAGGCGTCCAAACAACTCGGTAACCCATCTGGTAAATCTTTAAACAAAGGTCGATGTCGTTAAAAGCAATTGGTAAGTTTTCCTCAAAGCCCCCAACTTTTTCAAACAGTTCCTTTTTGAGTAAAAGACAAGCGCCAGTCACAGCTCGATAATTTTGAGGTGTAATTAATCTGTAAAAATAACCTGGATCAGTTCTTGGTTTTTGGACAAACACATGGCCAGCGAAATCCCCTACTCCCAGTATAGCACCGGCGTGCTGAATCGTATTGTTTGGATAATAGAGTTTTGCACCAACAATTCCCACACCTTTTTTTTCTGCCACTGCTAGCATTTCTTCCAGCCAGTTTGGGGTAATAATCTCTGTATCATTATTTAAAAACAATAAATACTCGGCACTACTCTTTTTAGCAGCGAAATTATTTAAAGTAGAAAAGCTAAAAGGAAAGTTGTAGTCGACAATCTTTAGATTATCAAATTTTGAAATTTCTTCGAAATAGTCCAGAGTTCTTTTCTCTTCACTTTGATTATTAACCACACAGATTTCGTAATTATGATAAGTAGTCTTCATCACGATTGAGTCTAGACATTTTTTCAACACTTCGACTTTATCTCTAGTCGGTATAATGACGGTTATTTTTGGATGAATCTTTAATTGGTAACTAATGTTAAAAACATTATTAAATTTTGTGCTTTCAACAGAAGCTAGAACTCCCGTTTTTTCTAAACTAGCTTTAATTAAATCTGGGTTAATTGTGTAAACTGTCTTTCCCTTCTGATTATGGTAAAGAATTTTATTTACATGAGAAGCTTTATTTTCCAGAGCAATCTGGAATATAACCTCTCCGAAGTTATTTGGTTTAATATCTTTGATTAGATTAAATCTCTCTTTAAACAACTTATTTTTTATTATTATTCCGTTTCCAAGATAGTTGAAACTTTCAAAATATTCTGGCGACCAATCAGGTTTTAGAGAAGGAGAAAAGCGATTATTCAAGCTTCCAATGTAAACATCCTCATCAGTATAAAAGAGATTGGATTCAGAATTAGTATTGACAGCAAAAGCAACTTCATAGAGTGCTTCGGGAGAAAGCAGGTCTCCTGATTGTAAAAAAACTATGTAATCGCCCCAGTTTTCTTTTTCGTAAAGCTTTTCCAGGCCCTCTTTCAACGAGGTCAGGTTCCAGTTTAAATAAATTTGCTTTTCCAAGGACTTCAAGGATAGGTCTTCATCTAGCTTATTTTTTTCGTTTGAAAATATCAGTACTGTAAACTTTGGCCTTTTTAAAAAACCTTCGATATTCTTTTTCAGTTTAATAAGCTCACCTGAATTTGGTTCGTTAGCTTTAAGCCAAGATCGGTAGGGAAAATTTTTTGAAGGAATTAATTTACTAAGTATTTTAATAAAAAATACTCTAAGACCCTTGTTTTTTATTGTTGAAAGACTCTTCCTGATTAAATTGGCCATACCTTTTTATTATATACAGAACTCTAGGTCTTGACTATTTTAAGAATCTTTTCTTATAATGTTGATTATCTCCCCACTGCCAGCTTTCCTAAATAAGGAAATTTTATTACTTATAGTTTAACAAATGAAAAACATCTCTTCTGAAAAAGGTCCTGAGGTTTATGAGCTTATCAACTGCCGCACTTGTGGACAAAAAACTTTAAAGACTTTTCTTCATCTCGGTCCCATGCCAATTCCTAATGGATTTGTAAAGCCTGATCAACTTGTTGAAGGAGAGGCTTACTTCCCCCTTGATGTAGCTTTCTGTAAAAATTGTGGATTGATGACCTTGGCTCACGTTGTTCGGCCAGACATTATGTTCAGTAATTATGTTTATATCCCAGGTACTTCAACAACTATGGTTGACCATTTTGGTGAAATGGCCAAAGAAATCACCAAGCGCTTTAATCTCAATAAAGACTCACTAGTTATCGATGTTGGCAGTAACGACGGGACTTTATTAAAACAGTTCAAATCTCTTGGGGTGAAGGTTCTTGGAATTGATCCCGCTGAAAATATTGCTAAAGAAGCAACCACACAAGGTATAGAAACATTGGCTGAATTCTTTGGTGAAGAAGTGGCCAAGGACGTTTCTAAGAAAATAGGCCTGGCCGATGTTATTACTGGAACCAATGTTATCGCTCATATTGACAACTTGGTTGATGTCATGAGAGGAGTCGATGCACTCTTGAAAGACGATGGCGTCTTTATCGGCGAGTTTCCATACTTGGTTGATCTAGTTGAGCATGGCGAGTTTGATACTATTTATCACGAACACCTCTCCTATTTTAGTATCCGCTCACTGCTCGCTCTAGCCGAAAGAACAAATTTTGAAATTTTTGATGCGCAAAGAACAAATGTCCACGGTGGTTCAATTCAAGTCTTTTTCAGAAAAAAAGGCAGGAATAAAGAACCCTTTGTCAGTGAGTTAGTAATTCTTGAGAAAGCCAAGCGACTCGACACTATCGCTCCCTTCGAAGATTTTGCAAGACGGACTTATTTAAAATGCGAAGAACTTAACGAAATTCTGAAGCAATTGAAATCCCAAGGCAAAAGAATCGTTGGTTATGGCGCAGCCGCAAAAGGCAACGTGCTAACCAACTTTTTCAGAATTGGACCAGAACTGTTAGATTATATAGTAGACTCAATTCCTTATAAGCAGGGTCTCTACACTCCGGGGCTTCATATTCCAATCTACCCAGAAACTAAACTTCTGGAAGACATGCCAGATTATGCTTTGATTTTTGCTTGGAATTTTGCAGACGAGATTGTTAAGAAAAATAGTGAGTACCGTAAAAAAGGTGGAAAGTTCATTACTACCATACCAACAATAAAGATACTTTACTAGTTAAGTACTTTGGCAATTCTCCTACGCAGATTTTTTAACCGGGCTTAACTTTCCAAAAATCTTCTCCGAAAACATCCCAAGGAAGTCGTCTTTCATCCGGGTTTTCAATATTGAATTGCTGATTCACGAAGTAAAAGACATACAAAGATTCCGGTCCTAAATTAGCATACCCATGAGCCACCCCAGAGGGAATAAGAAGCATATGTGATTTACCCCCACCTAAAATTAATTTCACCTTCACATTTTTTGTTGGAGATGATTCTCTGGTGTCAACTAGTCCAACCGTCAGAACTCCGTCAGGTGGAATATACCAAAGGTCTTGCTGTTTAAAATGTAGGTGCCAAGCTTTTATTGACCCTGGCATGACTTTACTGAGGTTAATTTGTCTTAGTTGAAAATTTTCTAACCCTTCAAAGGAACCGGAATCAGAGAGACGTCCTACTTCGCAAAGAAAACCATCTTCGGCGGTAAAATTCTTCAGTTCCCAAACCTTTACCCCATCAATTTGTTGGCTCTTTGAATAATCCTGTACTTTAATTTTTTCACGAAAATCTTTTAAGATATCTTTTTTTGTTAGTTCTTCCATAGTTTAATTATAGCTTATTTAATTTTTAAACTCTAATACTAAAATCTTCTTTATCCAGAGTTAAGTTGGGATTATAGAAAGGATCATTTTCAAGAAGTTTACCCCATTTTTTCTTCATATAGCTTACTTCAGAGGCATCAACACCTCTAGTTTCGATCTTTCCCAAAGATGTTGATTCATGATGAAAGAGGACTGCCTGAGGCACGTAGACCATTTGAAAACCCTTTGCTCTTAGTTTTAGACAGTAATCAACATCATTAAAGAGTATTCTTAAATCCTCATCAAAACCACCGACCTCAAGATAGAGGTTTCTTTTGGTTAGAAAACAGGCTCCAGTGACAGCAGAATAATTTCTATTAACGTTAACTAAACCACCATAACCAATTTCGTCAGGATAACGGTAGTACGGGTGTCCAGCAATCCTGTCCGGTCCTAAACCCAGAATAACTCCGCAATGCTGAACTTTTTTATCTCCAAACAGTAGCTTGACCCCAACTCCACCAACATCTTTACGCTGAATATGACCAACCATTATTGATAACCAATCCTTTTTAATCGGTTCAATATCGTTTCCCAAAAGAAGAATGTACTCACCTTTCGCCTCACTCACTGCGTAATTAAAAATTTTGGGTATATGAAATGGTCTGTCGTAATCCAGAATCCTAACTTTTGGGTTTATTTTTAACTTCTCAAAATACTCGTAGGTTTCTTTTTCTATACTTTGATTATTAATAATAATAATTTCAAAGTTTTGATATGTGTTTGATAAAACTCCATCAACACAGCGCCTTAAAAAATTTACTTTATCTTTAGTTGAAATAACTATGCTTACTAGTGGCTCTTCTTTAATTGAATAAATAATGTCATAAGATCCTAAAAAGGGTCCTGGTTTTATGATTCCTGGCGTACCCCTTCTTTGTAAAGCATCGTTAATAACATCTTTATGGACTTTGTAAGCGTATGTTTTACTTCTAGGATTACCTGCAGTTGATCCACTCCACATCCGAAAACTATAGAGAATGTTAGGTATATGATAAACTTCCTTAGTTTGTTCAACAGTCCGAAGGATATAATCCCAATCTTGGGTACCCGGGTATTTTTCATTGAAGAGGCCAATCTTATCCGCCAAGGATTTTCTCAAAGCAAGAAAATGAGTCATATACATCATGCTCAGTAGTAAGTCTGGGGAGTAGTCTGGTTTAAAGAAAGGTCCTGAATGATTTTCGTTTTCGTCTATTTTATCTTCATCACTATAAATCAAATCCGCTTTCGGATGCTCGTTCAAGACTTTAACTGTTTCGAAAAGCGCATTTGGCCAATAAATGTCATCATGGTCAAGAACCCCAATGAATTCTCCTGTCACCATCTTCAAAGCAGTATTTGAAGCAACGGATATACCACCGTTTTTTTCCCGATAAATAACCTTTATTCTCTTATCTTTCTTCTTATACTCTTCGAGAATTAACTTTATATTTTCGTCATTGGAAGCATCATCAGCAATACAAAGTTCCCAATTTTTGTAGATTTGATTTATCACAGAATCGATTGCTCTTCTTAAAAATTTTTCAGGTGTGTTATAAACTGGCAACAAGATACTTATTTTTGGCTTACTTGTAAATTTTTCTTCCTGATCCTTCATTTCTTCAATCTTTTGGGTAGTCAAAGCGTTTTTCATTAACCAATCATTATACTGAACATCCATAACTTGCGAATAACGAAACTTGTTATAAATAGCTCTTGGACCGTACTTAAAGAGAATTTTAAAGCCTTTTTTAATTTTATCTTGATTTAAGACCACTTTTACAATTTTCTTAAATAAAGTAAAACCTTGACCGAGTTTGTAAATTCTTGTTTTTTTATACGAGTCAATCAAGATCTGAATTTCTTTAACCTCACTATTTAGTCTTTCATTTTGTTTCTGAAGTTGAGTGAAATCAAATTCTTTCTGATGAATTCTTTCTGACAGTAAACTCAATGAATCGTAAACAAATTTTTCGTAAAGATTTTCATCTTTCTTGGATTTTAAATCGTCAATGTTTAACCTATCTACCAAATTCTTGTCTTTGGTAAGAAAGTAAATCTTTCGATAAGAAGGGTCAAAACTATCCCCTAGTTTCATAAAGTTTTTATTGTAATTTTCATAATAAGCCAACGTATCTTTATCGGTTGTTTCATACACTTCCTCTAAAAAGTTAATACCCATGAACAAAATCCAGTTATTAAGATTGTTTTGCCCTATCTTTTTGAAATAAACCCCGTTCTCCTTACAAAATTTTTCAAGCTCGGTTTCCTTTGGCAAAGTACTTTCTAAGTGTTCTTTTAACCAAGGATGCATTCTACCTAAGTTCTCATAGTAAAGATCATTCAGATAACCCTCAGCTTGTTTAACGTGGGGTGAGTAAAACGGTGCAGTTAGAATTACCCCGTATTTTGAAACTCTTAGGAGCTCTTGGATAAACTTATATTTACTCTTTTTTGGAATATGCTCCAGTGTTTCTAAAGAAGTCACAAAATCAAAAGCCTTATCATTAAAACCGATATTTAGCGCGTCACCTTGAATATAATTTGGTTCATTGTAATCGTTTGGAAGGGTATCAAAGATTTGAATATTGTAGTTTTTTGGTAAGAACTCGTAAAGTTTGCCCCCTCTACCGCCAACATCAATTATTTTAATATCTTTATTCTCACCAGCAATTTTTTGTAATATTTTGGAGACAAAAAAATTTCGGCTATAGAGATCCGGTTGTAGTTTGATTAAATCTTTCATTTATTTACCTAAACTCCATTCGGCATCAAGTTTAATAATTCCCGATTGGTTAACTTCAGTTGAAGCCACTTTGAAACTGGGGCCCTTGTCAATAAAATCATACGCAAAAGAAACATTATAGTCGAACAGACCAACTGTGAGAAGGTAGGTTCCAGATAGCATAGGAATTTTTCTAATTTTGTAATCAACAAAACCATCTCCATTTAACTTTTTAATGGGGAAACCCGAATCCTTGGTGTTAGGTCCAGTTATATGAACACCATCTTCTTTCCTGTGAAAAGCAATACCGATAACCGGATTAACAATTTCTTTATTAGTCTGATAATAAATTCTGACGGTGAGAGAAGTTCCAGTTTCAAAAAATTCTCTTTTCTTAAAACTTACGTCGAGAAACTCCACTTTTTTAATCTTAAACTCCTTTGCTTTTGTTTTGTAATCAAACTTACTTTCACTTTTCTTCTTTTCATGTTCTTCCATATTTAACCGCAAATACTCTAAGACTGCTTTTTGAGGAGATCCTTCAAAATAAACCTGCCCTTTATTCATTACAATTACCCGATCACAAAATTCCTGAATTCTGCCTAAATCGTGAGAGATGAAAACAATGGTCGCTCCTATCTTCTTAAATTCCTGAAATTTTGTAAAACTCTTTTCCTGAAAGGAAGCGTCACCAACCGATAAAACTTCATCAACCAGAAGAACCTCTGGAGCAACATTAACGGCCACTGAAAACGCAAGACGGACTTGCATTCCTGCTGAATAGAATTTTAGCTGAGTATCAATAAATTTTTCCATTTCAGAAAAAGAAATAATGTCATCAAGTTTCTTATCAATTTCCTTTTTTGTTAAACCTAAAATTGACCCGTTTAGATAGATATTTTCTATTCCAGTCAGTTCAGGATGAAAACCAGTTCCCAATTCAAATAATGTCGAGACCTTACCAATAACCTTAATCGTCCCGCTATCAGGGTTAATTATTCTTGCTAGTACTCTAAGCAAAGTGGTTTTACCCGACCCGTTACTACCGATAATTCCCAGCGATTCACCTTTTTTTACGTTAAAGGAAACATTTTTTAATGCCCAGAACTGCTCTACGTAAGACTTCTTTTCTTTAAAAGCCTTTGTAACCAAACCTTTTAAGGTTTCCTCTTTACCGTGAGTAATCTTAAAAATCTTACTTATATTTTTAACTTCAATTGTATTTGCCATTTAAATTTCTTCTGCAAATTTTCCCTCTAATTTTCCGAACAAATAAAAACCAATTAATAAGGAGCCAAAAGTCGAAACCAGGATAACAAGCATAATTTCTTTACCCGGAAAAACATTGTCAAGAACAATATTTCTGTAAGCAGTAAGAAAAGAGGCCATTGGGTTAAGGAGATAAAATCCTGCATACTTCTCAGGAATTAGAGAGATTGGATAAAAGATTGGGCTGGCAAAATACCACACTGGCAATGAACTCTCAACCAAAATAGGAACATCTCGAAAGAAAACGCTTAGTGCTGCTAGCATCAAAGCTATTCCAAGAACAAACAACACTTGTAAAATTAACAAAATCGGAAAGAATAGCCAAAGCAAATTCGGTAATATTTGGAAAAAAAGTAACAGAATTATTAACACAACAAGCGAAAAGATCAGTTGTATTAAGTTTCCAATTACAATTGAAATGGGGAAGATTTCCCGAGCCAGATAAATTTTCTTTATTAGACCTCCATTATCAATAATAGATCTGGAAGATTGTATTAACGAAGAAGCGAGAAACTGCCACGCTAGTATTCCAATTAGTAAGAAGATAGGAAAGTTTTTTACACCAGCTCTGATAACGAAAGAGAAAACGATAGCCAAAACAACCAAGTTCAGCAGGGGATTAAGAAAAGACCAAATAAATCCTAAAGCAGAACCCTTATAGCGAGTTTTTAAATCTCTGGCAACAAAATTTCGTACTACGTCACGATAGCTGTAAATTTCCTTTAATTTTTTCATATCTTTTTACTGAATTGGTATTATATCGCTCTTTACAATACATGATCCTAGCGATGTAATCGAAGACTACTGTTACTCCCTCAAGTTGCGAACACGAGTGGCGTAATCACGGGTGATTATAGTTTATTAATCCTGATGTTTCAATATAATCTGCACAAGCACTTTTCCAATCTCTTAAAACCACCCCAAGTTTCGCTGATCTTTCATTTTTTAAAACTGTATAGTTTGGTGGTTTCGAATCTCTTTCGAAATCTTGCAGTTTAATTGGTTTTATTTTTACATTAGTCATTTTCGTTAATTCAAGAATAAGTTCTGCCCATTCAAACCTTGAGGCAAATCCCCCATTGACCAAATGAAAAATCCCACTTGGACTCTTGCGAATTAATTTCTCAAGCGCTTCTGCTAAATCGGGGGTATAAGTTGGAGTGGAAATTTCATCCTCTACTACTTTCAAGAAACCCTGCTCTCTCGCTCTGTTAACTATCTTATGCGGAAAATTTGTTGTTGAGGCAGGTCCATAAAGCCAAGCAACCCGGACAATAGAACAATCTGGACCCAAGACCGTTTCTGCATAAGTCTCTCCCAGCCTTTTCGACTTTCCATAAGGGGTTATTGGATTGGGATAATCCATTTCTAAATACGGGCTTTTTTTCTGACCATCGAAAACCTCATTTGTACTAATATAGATTAATTTAGCATTAATATTCTTCACTGCTTCGGCAACGTTTCTCGTCCCCTCACCATTAATAACCATTGCTTTTTTAGGTTCTTTTGCACAACCATCAACATCCGTCCAAGCTCCAGCATGAATAACAAAGTCAGGTCTCTCGAGCACAGTCACCTCGACCGTTTGTTTTTTGTTTGTAAAATCCAAACTATTTTTATCGGTAGCTATTACTTGAAATTTTTTCTTAAAAACGCGGACTAATTCCTTCCCGAGTTGACCACCTGCTCCCGTAATTAGGATTTTCATTTTTGTCTTCAACAAATATCGTCCGTGTACTCTAAAATATTAAAGTTTTTCAAAACTTGCATCAGGTCGATATATTTTTTTACCTTTCTTGGTATTGTTTTTTGTAATATTCTTCGTACGCACCACTTTTAAGCGGCTTCCACCACCATTCATTTTCCTGATACCACTTGATTGTCATTTTAATACCTTCTTCAAACGTTATTTTTGGTTCCCAAGAAAGTTCTTTTCTTAACTTAGTACTATCAATACTATAGCGACGATCGTGTCCAGGTCGGTCCTTAACCGGCTCAATGTAAGATTTATCTTTCCCAAAATTACTTACTAGTAGCTCGGCAATTTCTTTATTTGCTATTTTTTCTCCAGTACCAATGTTATAAACCTGTCCAACCTTACCTTCGTGCAAGATTGTATCGATTGCTTCGCAATGATCACTCGTGAAAATCCACTCGCGCACATTTAAACCATCGCCGTAAAGCGGGACTTTTTTATTTTCAACCAAGTTAGTAATAAAAAGAGAGATTAATTTTTCTGGGTATTGGTTTGGTCCATAGAAATTACAGCTGTGAGTAACTACTACTGGAACCTTGTGGGTCTCAAAATAAGCCCGGCACAGCAAGTCTCCTCCGGCTTTTGACGCTGCATAGGGGCTATTTGGCTGGAAAGAGCTACTTTCAGTAAAACTCCCCTCTTCTATCGAACCAAAGACCTCATCCGTAGAGATCTGTACCATCTTTTTTACTTGGTTTTCTTTGACTGCATCGAGTAAACTCAGAGTTCCAATCACATCGGTTTTAGCAAAGTCATAAGCGTTAAGAATTGAACGATCGACATGAGTCTCAGCTGCGTAGTTGATAACTGTATCAACTCCTTTGGTAACTTCTTTAACTTTCTTGGTATCAGTAATGTCACCTTTAATAAATTGGTAATTGGAGTTATTTTCAACTTCTCTAAGATTACTTGGGTTACCAGCGTAAGTTAATTTGTCGTAATTAATTATTTTGTAATCTGGATATTTTTTGAGAACGTGTTTAATAAAATGGGACCCCATAAATCCCGCCCCTCCTGTTATCAAGATCTTCATCTTTCCTTTCCCTGATTAAAATTGGTAAGTCCTTTTTCTGTTTCCTTACCTAAACGCTTTCTTGTCCAAAAGACGTTTGTTCTGTACAAACTTTCGAAAGTACCGGCATCAGACCAAAAACCATCGAGCTCTGCCCAGCGCATTTTTCCAGAATCAATGTAACGATTATTAACGTCTGTAATTTCCATTTCGCCTCGATCAGAAGGTTTATTCATCCGGATGTAATCAAAAACCTTGTTATCATATACGTAAAGCCCAGTCACGGCTAGATTGTTTGCCGGCTTAGCTGGCTTCTCCTCAATTTGAATTATTTTACTGTTGTCAGATTTATCAAAAACTGGAACCCCAAACCTTTGAGGGTCGGTAACTTCTTTAAGAAAAACTAAAGACCCTTCATCAAACTCTTTCACCTCTTTTTTAATATCAGCGTCAGTACAGTTGTCTCCCAGAATAACAGCAACAGAGTCTTTACCAACGAAGTCCTCACAAAGTTTTAGTGCCTCAGCAATACCACCTTCTCCTTCTTGATAGGCATACTCTAAATGGTCAACTCCAAAATCCTCACCATTTTTTAGCACGTGTAGGAAATCTCCGGCGTGTGGCCCACCCGTCACAATAATAATTTCTTTAATACCGGCATTAACCAATGTTTGAATTGGGTAGTAAACCATCGGTTTATCAAAAACCGGAAGTAAGTGTTTGTTTGTTGCGTGGGTTAGTGGGTAAAGTCGAGTCCCTTTACCACCAGCCAGTATGGCACCCTTCATATAGTGTTTAATTCTAACATATCACGCTACTGATCTTTACAGCGGTTATTTGTCATCAATTCTAATCACTTGTGTTAGTGGAAAAAGCTCTCTAATGAATTCTTGAAATTCTTTAAAGCTTTTGCCAGCTTCCAAGTACGAGAAATTTTAATTGAGTTTAATTCACTTTGAGCCAAACTAAGTTTGTTAACAACAGCTGTTTGTTCTTTAAGCTTTTGCCTAATTTCCTCGATTTCTCTTACTTGACTTCTAAGACCGTCAATCTCATTGAAGACTGAAAAATGAGGATAGGAGGAAAGTACTTTAGGTTTATCTAAATCTTTAAATCTTTTTTTTGTTTGCCCACTAATTTCTGTTTGGAACTTCTCTTCAAACCTAAAGTAACTCCTAAGATCCTTTAATTTCGGAAAATAATTATCGTAAATTTTCTTTGGAACAAGCATTTCGGGAATTATTTCAACTACTGGGTAATTCGTAGAAGTTTTAAATGCCACCACAGCTCCTACGTTCATAAAACTATAAAAGAGAGACCTAAAAAAAATAAATTCCAAAGGGATAGGGTCCTTAGTTACCCATTCATAGTCAAAAAGATAAATCTCCTTATCCTTCCTACTTAGATTGTCCATGTTAAAATCTAGACATGTGGTACTTAAGCATCTTACCTTTTCTTCTGGAAATTTACCGAAATTCTTAACCAGCCTTTCATCAGTGTTGCTTACCAATTGTGTTGGTAGCTTGTCCAACAAGGCTTTAAAGTCTTCAATTATCCTCTGTACCTCTTTTTCACCTTTGTCAATATACGCCTCATTAAATTCGTCTAAAAAAGTCCTACCTCTAATAAAATCAAAGACTAAACTCCCATCTTGAAACTTTGGTTCAACCAAACGGATCACACCTAACTTACCTTGCAAACTTTTGTAATTGGTTTCTAAGTTACGCAGGTGTCTTTTTGCGAGTGGGTTTTCAGCTCGCTTTCTAACAAAGGTTCTATCTTCACTAGTTTCTATAGTTGTTATTATTCGAAATCGTTCAGCTCGATTTGAATTTAGTTTTGCGTATTTAATCATCGGTGTCCTTCTGGGCGAAGACTAGAAATGAGTTTGCAAAATCTCCAAATAACCCATTCTTAGCCAGACTCCCACCAACTACATCTTCTGGGAAGAAGTACTCCCTAGACATGGAAAGATCCTTCGTTGGGAAAACCCCACTTGAAAAAGCTTTGTCCCTAACTGGTAGGAAGTGGTCGGAAAAAATTTCGATTGGTAATTTATAGTCTGGTAAAGGATAGTACCAGTCGAGTACTTTGTACTTTGCTTGTTTAAGTAAATTATTTAATTCCAATTTACCATATGTTTTGATTTTCGAGTCCCCTAAATAGCCTGTTATTGAGTCGAATCCTACTCCTGTGTGATCCTCACGACATCCGGACCAATACTTCAACCCTAATCTATTCTCGATCGCTAAGATTAGTTTGCCTGTCGGTCTTAAATAATTACCTAGATTTTTCAGAAATTTAAGTTGTGGTGCTTCTCCAGAAATATATACTCCAGCATATTCCAAAACGCCAACGCAAACAACATAATCAAATTTTTTTCTCACAGATAGATTTTCTATATTCCCTGATAAAACTGTCAAGTTCTCTTTGTGAACAAATCTTTGTTTGATAACTTTTGATCTTTTTTCTGTAAGTTCCAGAGCTGTTACAGATTTAAGCCTCTCACAAAATAAACCAGTTAAAGCCCCGCACCCTGCCCCAACTTCCAGTAATGATGATTCTTTGGGAAAAGGATACCAGTTCAAAAGATTCTGCCGTTGTGGGGATAAGTGATACCTCAATGGCCAGCTTAAATCAGTCTGTAGTAAACTGTTGATCTTTTCATCCGTTCCGGGACTGGAAAAAAGTTCCAAAAGCTCTTCTTCGGAAGAGTCCTGATAGTCTTTTTGCCTATCTGCTTTTTCATTTACCTTGTTCATAGTTCAGCAAGTTTAGTTAAATTTATAAGTTACAGCTCAGACCAAGTATGTGATAAAATCGAAACACCTCTTTGAGAGGTCTTGCTGTCAACGACAAATTTCCCAACTTTTCCGATTAAATCATATGGTTGGGTTTCAACTAAACCAAAAATAACAACATTATAGTAGTACTCACCCCTATTTAAGGGCAATTTATTAACCCTCAAAATTATCTTATTTTGAGCAACAACGTCAAATTTGTCCATTTTAGTATTTACCCCAAAACAATACTCGTCTTTTTCTGAGTAAACCCCAATACCTATATTTATCGGACGTACTGACTTTTTTACCTTAAAATTGAAAACAAAGTTATAATCTTTACCTGACTCAAGTAGATTTACTTCTTTACCCTTTGAATCAAGTATCTGCAAGGAGTTAAATATTATTTCGCCACTACCCCAACGATTACCTTGCCCCCTACCTTTCAGATACTCACCTCTGTTATCCATAGTATCTCTTTGGTACATATTCATAACTTTTCCTGTTTCTCCCACACCTATTACTCTCCCATTAGAAAGGTAAGCCACCCTGTCACTAAATTCTTCAATTGAACCAAGGTTATGGCTAACAAAAACAACCGTCTTTCCTTTAGCTTTAAATTCTTTGAACTTATCAAAACATTTTCTTTGAAAAAGAACATCTCCTACTGCTAAAACTTCGTCAACCAAAAGTATTTCTGGATCATTCTGAATAGCAATCGAGAAAGCTAACCTAACCTGCATTCCTGAGGAGAAATTCTTTAGTTTTTGGTCGAGAAAATTCTCAAGCTCAGAAAACTTTACAATTTCATCAAATTTACTGTCAGTCTGCTTTCGCGACATTCCCAAAATAGCCGCATTCAGATAAATATTTTCCCGAGCCGTAAGCTCTGGATTAAACCCAACCCCAAGTTCGATAAATGGCGACAAAGATCCGTTAATCGTTACTTTTCCTGAAGTCGGCTGATATATACCTGCTAAAATTTTTAGCAACGTGGATTTCCCTGAACCATTGGCACCAATGAGACCAAAAAACTCACCTTTTTTTATTTCGAATGAAACATCGTCAAGGGCTCTGAATTTTTCGTAACTCTTTGGATTGAAAATATTCACGAAATGCTGCTTTACTGTCGAAAGTTTTTCATGAGGCAACTTAAAAACTTTTGACACATTTTCAACCTTAATTATTGCTTTAGTTTCTTTTTCCACTAGATCTCCTCCGCAAAGTTCTTTGAAGAACTGTTGAATAACCAAATACCGAAAATGAAAACACTAGCTACGATTACTAAACTAACAAATGCCAATGGTAAACCCATCGCACTCCAGGTAGTTGTAAAATCCCTTGAGATTAGAACCCATCGAGCATCTTGAATTATTTGAGTCACTGGATTTAACATCACCAACCACTTAAGAGAGTCTGGGATAAAGGCCACGGGATAAATGATCGGAACTGCATAAAACCCAACCTGCAGGACAACTTCCCAAATATGAGAGAAATCGCGAAACTTTGTGTAAAATGTCGAAAGAATTAGACTTAAACCAATAATAAAGATAATTAACTCAATTATTAAAGGAATTAGTAATAAAGCATGGAAATCTGGAATAATCCTTGAAAAGATTAAGAAGACAAAAATAATAATTAAGTTAAGTATAAAAGTTAAAACCGAGGTAATAACAGCTGAAAGAACAATTACGAGTTTTGGAAAGTTAACTTTCCGGAGCAGTTCTCCTCTACCAACTATAGAATGCATCCCACCCATAGTCGCCTCAGCAAAAAACGACCAAAACATGATACCTACCAATAGATACACTGGGTAATTAGCAATCCCCTTACCTAGGTTGAAGAAATAGGTGAAAACAACGTAAAGCACCCCAAAAAAAAGTAACGGCTTCACCAAGGACCAAATGTAACCTAAAATTGATCCTGAATATTTAAGTTTAAAATCAGTTAGGGCGAGTTGGAGTGTGAGATTAATGTAATTTTTCTTCATTTTGAGATGAATATAACAAGAAAGTATTTTAGTTTAACCAAGGCCAATTTGCAATTTATTCAATATTTATCAATACTTTCGCTAACTTCTCTGGATCATGACGAATCAAACTTCTCTTTAGATGGTCTCCACTTGTTTTCTCAATTGGATCGCTTGCCAGAAAATCATTTCTAATTATTCGGTACCCATCATCTTTCAAATCGTCTACAACTGGGCTATCTTTTTCTGACTTGTAGCGATCAATGATCTCGGATGGAAAGCTTTTATTGTTTATAAGAATGTAATCCAAACAGTCACCCAG
Organism: uncultured Gammaproteobacteria bacterium; assembly: GCA_964360785.1. Lineage (GTDB taxonomy): Bacteria > Patescibacteriota > Microgenomatia > Woykebacterales > RBG-16-39-9b > DATIHF01. The sequence continues at coordinate 323,929 of CAYHXX010000001.1, forward strand.
ATATTTTTCCATTTCTGCGACAAACTTGCTAGCAGTAAATCCGTTTGTCTGACCATACTTTGTCATGAGGTTGAGAATATAGGCTTTCTTTGCCTTGGAACCACAAATAGTCTCTGCTACCTGCGATACCACTAAGTTCGGAATCAGGGAGGTATAGAGATCTCCTGGACCAATAACTATCAAATCAGCCTCAGAAATAGCCTTTAGGGTTTTCTCGTATGGCTCCACCTCTGGCTTAAGGGATAGTTTCTTTATTTTCAAAGAACCATCATGTTTTGGCTCATCGATATTCCCCTCACCTTCTACAACTAAACCATTTTCATATTCCGCGGCCAAATTAGCACTTGAAAGTGTCACTGGCAATACTTTTCCTTTTATCTTCAGAACCCTGCTTGCTTCTTCCAATGCTTTGTCCATTCCTCCCAAAACTTCAGCTAGTGTAGTCAGAAACAAATTACCAAAACTATGCCCCTCCAAACCTTCACCTTTGTTATAGCGGTAGTTAAAAAGACTTCGCATGACCGAAGTGTCTTCTGATAAAGCCACCAAAGCTTGACGAACATCCCCAGCAGGAAGTTGCCCAAACTCATCCCGTAACCGCCCCGAGGAACCACCAGAGTCCATCATCGTGACCACCGCGGTCAAATCAACAGGATATTTTTTCAAACCAGAAAGTACGGCAAATGTCCCAGTGCCTCCACCTATCACCAAGATTTTTTTCTTTGTTGTCCTCACTAAAGTTCCTTTTTATAGTATTCAATCGTTTTTCTCAAACCATCTTCAAAACTTGTTTTTGGTTGCCACGAAGTTTCTGACATTAGCTTCTTTGAGCTTGCATAGGTTGCCTTGGCATCTCCAACCCGCTGCCCCAAATCCTTAATTTCAACTTCATAGCCAACCAGCTCAAATATCTTTTTTACGGCATCAATGATCTTTGTACCAGTTTCCGTCCCGACATTGAAAATATGGTGTCCAGACAAATTTAGGACCGAAACGTGAGCTTCGGCCAAATCCTCGACATAAATAAAATCACGAACCTGCTCACCTTTCCAGTAAAGTGGAATCGGTTCTTTCTTCAAAGTTGCTCTGATAAAGTTTGGGATCGCATGAGTCTCTGGTTTGTGGTTTTCATTGGGTCCAAATGGGTTGAAGTAGCGCAGATGGATCACATCAAAATTGTAGAGCTTGTGGTAGACCGAAATAAAAGCCTCCATTGCCACTTTGGAAGCCCCGTATTGATTTGTTTGTATCCCAGCTGGCGAATCCTCAATCAAAGGTAGCTTGTCTGTCTCACCGTAAACTGTGGCAGAAGAGGAAAAAATGATTTTCTTAACACCAATATTCTTCATTGCCTCCAGAAGCTTAACCGTGTTGACCACATTGTTTTCAGCGTACTCGACTGGTTTCTCAACGGACTCGGGAACAATGATTGAATTGGCGAGATGTATAACAGCGTCAAAACCACGAATTGAATCCTCAGTAGCTTTCTGATCTGAAAGATCAACATGTTCAAACTCGGATCTCTGATCAATATTGTCAGTCGATCCGGTGGAAAGATTGTCAATAACTTTGACTTGGTGCCCAGCATCAAGCAAAACTTTATTGATATGTGAGCCGATAAATCCGGCACCTCCAGCTACTACAACACGCATTTTTCAATTATACCTCGCGAAAATAAGTTAATAAACAACTCGCACCCTACACCCACTCCTACCCCAGGGGTATAACAGTTATGGGTCTATTAATAAGCTTTCTATCCCCGTCGGGTCGACATTTGATTCTTGAATAAATTTCAAGTAATCAGTTTTTGGATTTTCCTTAGCAAAATACTCAAGAACAAAACTTGGATCAGTTACTAGGTCGTTAGTATCACTTACATAGCTTGGTAAGCTTGACCATTTATATTCTCTAGCATCTTTGCGAAGTTTTGTCGGGTTTAAGTGGATATATTTTGTTAGGTGAAGCAAATATTCGTCATTCGCTACTTCAATTGCTCTAAACCTTTCTTGAAATAACCTACCAACTTCGTTGTATTTTTTATTGAAATATTTCGAATAGCTTGTTGCTAAAGCAAGCATAAATTTTGTTAAAGGGGTTTGTTCAGTCTGTTGAACCAGTAGGTGGTAGTGGTTTGGCATCAAACAAAAACACAAAATTTTAACTCCATGCTCATCCTTGTATTCTGCTATTTTATCCAAAAATCTCATGTAGTCACGGTTATCTAAAAAAATTTCGCTTTTTCGGTTCCCCCTGTTATAAACGTGATAATAACTACCTTTTTGAAAGTACCGCAAAGGACTACTCATCCTATAGGTAGGATACCCCTGGGGTCAGGCTTTGTCAAAGAAATTATTCTTCAAAAAAAGACCCCGGCCTCTTGCGAAGTCGGGGTTAGGGTAACACCCGAGGAGATAATAGCGGATTCAGTTTTTTTGTCAATAGTTGCTTTTTTACTGACTTTGGGTTAACCTAGCCAACTTCAGGCAGAGATGATATACTAGCCCCTGCTTTTCAAACAAATGTAATTTATGTTCAAAATTCTTGGCGGATTACTAGACTCCAATGAACGAGAAGTTAATAAACTCAAACCAGTCGTTGAGCTGGTCAACTCCTTTGAACCTGAGATCAAAAAATTAACTGATTCCAAACTAAAAGCCAAAACAGAAGAATTCAAAAAACGTCTTGAAAAAGGTGAAACCTTGGATCAACTGCTACCTGAGGCTTTCGCCACTGTCCGAGAAGCAGCCCGTCGCTCGATCGGACAGCGCCATTTTGATGTTCAGATCATGGGTGGTGCCGTACTGCACCAAGGAAAAATCGCCGAAATGCGCACTGGTGAAGGAAAAACTTTGGTTGCCACACTACCGCTTTATCTCAACTCTCTTTCCGGCAAAGGTGTCCATCTAGTAACGGTCAATGATTATCTTGCGAAACGTGATGCTGAATGGATGGGACCGATATTTCACGCACTTGGAGTTTCAGTAGGTGTCATCAACCATGATATTTCCTATGTCTTTGACCCATCCGCCTCGGCTCGCAAAACCGAGGCCGAGCGAGACGGGAACCCAAAAACCGAAAAAAATGAAGATGTTGATATCAAAATGGATCCCGAAGAGTCATTGTCTCCGGAACAAGAGGGTCTTGGGGTAGGCAAATACCTGCGAGAAGTAACAAGAAAAGAAGCCTATGCTGCGGACATAACTTATGGAACCAACAATGAGTATGGTTTTGACTATTTGCGCGACAACATGGCCCAAGGTCTTGACCAAATGGTCCAACGCGAACTAAATTTTGCCATTGTCGATGAGGTCGACTCTATTCTGATCGATGAGGCTAGAACACCACTGATCATCTCCCAAGCGGCAGAAGAATCCACAGAGAAATATTACCAATTTGCCAAAATTGTTGATCATCTCAACAAAGAAACCGATTTTGTTGTTGACGAAAAGATGCGCACTGCCAACCTCACCGAGATTGGAATTTCCAAAATCGAGAAAACTCTAGGAGTCGATAACCTCTATGAAAAAGATTTTGATACCGTCCACCATGTTGAGGAAGCTTTAAAATCCCAGACTTTATTTCAAAAAGATCGAGATTATGTTGTCAAAGATGGCGAAGTAATCATTGTTGATGAGTTCACTGGTCGTTTGATGCCAGGCCGACGCTACTCTGAAGGTCTACACCAAGCAATCGAGGCTAAAGAAAATGTTGAGATCCAACGAGAAAGTCAAACTTTAGCCACGATTTCGTTCCAAAACTATTTCCGCCTTTTCAAAAAGCTTGCTGGTATGACGGGAACTGCAGCTACTTCAGCTGAAGAGTTTCACAAGGTTTACAAACTTGATGTTGTCATTGTCCCTACCAACAGACCTGCAATTCGTGAGGATCTAGCGGATTTGGTTTACAAAACTGAAAGGGCAAAATATGAAGCGATAGTTAAAGAGGTGGCAGAGCTTCATAAAAAAGGCCAACCAGTGCTGATCGGTACGACTGCAATTGATAAGAATGAGCTTTTGGGCAGCCTACTTAAAAGAAAAGGTGTCCCGCACCAACTTCTCAACGCCAAGAACCACGAGAAGGAGGCGCAAATTATCGCTGACGCAGGTCAGCGCGGTGCTGTCACACTTGCAACCAACATTGCCGGTCGTGGAGTTGATATCAAACTCGGTGAAGGGGTAGCTAAGCTAGGTGGTCTTTTTGTCCTTGGGAGTGAACGTCATGAAGCGCGTCGTATTGACAACCAACTCCGTGGTCGTTCCGGACGTCAGGGCGATCCTGGAGCAACAAGATTTTATACCTCACTGCAGGATGACATCATGCGGCTTTTTGGAGGGGATGCTGTCTCCAATATCATGAACGCCCTCAAAGTCCCAGATGATATACCGATCGAAGCTGGTCTCGTGAGTAAGGCGATCGAGTCAGCCCAAAATAGAGTCGAGGGTAACAATTTTGACGCTCGAAAAAGAGTGGTTGAATATGACGATGTCATGAATAAACAGCGAGAGGTTATTTATTCGGAACGGCGCAAGATTCTCACACTTGGAGACCCAAAAAATGAAAACAAAGAAGCGGCTCAAAAAGAACTTAAAGAGTTAATTACTGAAAAGATCGACGAGGCAATTGATACAGTAGTGACCGTCGCGACTGGTGAAGCTCAAACCATCAACCATGAGGAAATAATCAATGAATTTGTTTCAATAATTCCATTTGATGAGGCAAGCAAGAAATCTATCACCGAAAAGCTTGAGGCGGAAAACGATTCAGAGAAAACCAAGGAACTTCTGAAAGATGTAGCTCACCAGATCTACGAATCTCGGGAAAAACAGTTTGGAAATGATATCGCTAGAGAAATAGAAAAACTGGTAATAATTTCTGTGCTCGACACTCTCTGGATCTCTCATCTTGATGATATTGATGATCTCAGAGAAGGTATTGGTCTGCGGGGTTATGCCGGAAGAGACCCACTGGTCGAATACAAAAACGAAGCCTTCAAGCTATTTGAAAAACTGATGGGAAGTATTGACTATGAAATCGTGCACCGAATTTACAAAATTCAGGTCGCTCCTCAGGAGCAACCAGGTCACGAAGGTCACCAACACACCACAACAACCTCATCTAGCTCCTCCACTACATCTGAAACAATTACTCAGCCTGTCAAAACCGATGACAAGATCGGCCGCAACGACCTCTGTCCATGCGGCAGCGGTTTGAAGTACAAAAAGTGCGGTCTAATAGGTGCCCCGCAGCACAAAGTCTAATAATTTTTATCCCATAACATTGCAATTTAGTGGTTTTCAAGTATAATAGGCGCATATAACACATGCCCAATTCAGGAGAAAGAGAGGATCACTTTGTATCGGATCAAACTTCGGTTCGATAACACCCACGGTGGTGACACCACAGCCATCACCGTCGACTTCAGCGAAGGGTTGCTTGAGAACGCAGTCCTGAAGGCACTCATTCTCGGCGGAGAGCACGAGGCTCTACAGGTGCGTTGGAGCGGCCGCTGCACCTATGTCGGACTGCCAGAAACAGAGCTCCCCGAAGGCACTTCTCAGAACGGGGATAGCAACGACTTCCGGATCGGGCAGGTAATCTTCCATCCCGGCCTTCGCGAAGTCGGCTTCGTCTACGGGGATTGCATCTTCCGAGACAAGGTGGCCATCTACGACTGCTTTGTCATCGGCGAAGTTGTAGCTTCCGACCGCGAAGCGCTCGTCGAACTCGGCAACGACATCCACCGAAACGGCTGGCGCCGTGTGTATACGGTACAACGAACGGCGGTCAAGGGCGATCCAGACCCTGATTGCCTTGTTTGCGGAAAGAAGATGGTGTTCCGCAAAGGCTCTATCCGCGACGGAAAGTCCTACATGGGGTTCTTCTGTCCAGACCACGAATGCAAAGGAGCACCTGCCTGGATCGACGAATAGCCCACCCAATATACCCGCAAGGACGCCACTTCCCCGGCGTCCTTCTTTTTTCTATTCAAAGCACTAGTCTCCAACTCAGTTTTGAGTTAAAATAATTTTAATGTCTCGTTTTCAGAAAAAGTCCTTTTTAGTTTTTTCATTTCTCTTTTTCTTTTTTGCTTTTGTACCAAGCGTTTCTGCTCACGTTAAATGGTTCGTAAACGCCACTAGCACCAAAGCCCAAGGATACAGCTTATCGGAATGGCCGGTTCTTGTTTTTTTGGCAGTCGTCATAACTATTTTGATTGTTAGTTTTATTCTTGATCGCTTTTTGAAAATCCCAGAAAAGTATCGTCTGTATTTGGCCAGACTGGAAAGCCAAGCTACCACTCTCTTTAACATAATCATTGGCGCCTCTTTAATACTCTTTTCCCTCAACGATTATCTTTTTGCTCCAAATCTACAAACATCAACCAGTTTCGACTCTATTTTACTCTGCCTCCAAGTGCTTTGCGGTATAGCTTTGATTTTTGGACTCTTCAGCCGAATAGCTGCAGCAACTCTCCTAATACTTTATTTTGCAGTTGGAGTCCATTTTGGTCTAGCAAATATGCTCGATACTTTGGATGTGGTCGGTATAGCTTTGTTTCTATTGGTCGCTGGCAGACCAAATTGGAAACTTTTCGATATAAAACCTAGAATCTTGGAAGCACTGCAACCTTACGCCGTACCAATACTAAGGGTATTCACCGGGTTAAATTTACTAATTCTGGGTTTCTCTGAAAAGATTCTCAACCCAAACTTGGGACAGGCTTTTCTGGACAACCATCCCTGGAATTTTATGAAAATATTAGGATTTGAGTGGTTTTCAGATCGCACCTTTATCCTTTTTGCTGGCGGTTTCGAAGCTATATTTGGTTTGCTGCTTCTCTTTGGTTTGATAACTAGATTAACTGCCCTTGCCTTGGCAGGGTTTTTTGTAACCACCATGATTCTCCTCGGCCCAATCGAGCTAATTGGACATCTCCCCCACTTTGCCATCGTTTTCGTTCTTTTAGTTTTTGGAAGCGGAGACAAACTTAGATTCGGAGACTTTCTTGCAAGATACAACCCGCTTAAATATTAATTGGCCTTAATTCTGCAAAGCTGCTATATTAGAAATAATTATTTGTAATATTTCCTATGAAAATCGCAGTTTTTGGACTAACTGAAGAAGATAAAATAAACTATATACGGGAAAATATTCCCGAGCATCAGATAATTTTTTATAACCATGAGTTGGACCAAGACAACCTTCCACCAGAGCTAGGTTTTGAGGTCATTTCTGTCTTTGCTGACTCAAACGTCAATAGCAAGGTAATTGATTCTTTCCCAAACTTAAAAATGATTGCCGTCCGTGCAACCGGGTTTGACAATGTTGATACTAACTACGCCAAGACTAAAGATATAGTTGTGTCCAACGTACCTTCTTATGGATCACATACAGTCGCAGAGTTCACTTTTGGCTTGATTCTTTCATTATCCCGCAATATTCCTGAGGCTATAGATAGAGTTAAATCAGAAGGTGGTTTTGAGTATTCTGGCTTGAAAGGATTTGACTTGTTCGGCAAAACTCTAGGTGTCATTGGAACTGGAAGGATCGGAACAAATGTTATCAAAATTGCCAGAGGTTTTGGAATGAAAGTTCTTGCCTTTGATTTATACCCAAAGCAAAGTCTAGCCGCAGAACTTGGCTTTGAATATGTTCCGCTTGAAGAACTCCTGAAACTCTCTGACATTGTCACTGTGCACATACCATCAACGAAGGAAAGTTTTCATTTAATAAATAGTGACAACATTGCCTTAATGAAAAAAGAAGCTTTACTGGTAAATACCTCCCGAGGTGTCATTGTTGAAACTAAAGCATTGTTACGAGCGATCGAAAACAAACAAATTTCTGGAATCGCTTTAGATGTTATGGAAGATGAGGCTGGCTTAAAAGACGATTCCACTAATCTTCTCGCGGAAAAATTGGAACCAGCTGTAGTTAAAAACTTACTAGCAGAAAAGATTTTGATAGAAAACCCTAACGTTATCGTTACCCCACACGCTGCTTTTTACACAAAAGAAGCAGAAACAACGATTCTTCAAGAGACTGTCACAAACATCAAAAACTTTTTTAGCGGCAAACCATCAAATGTTGTAAGCTAGCATCTATGAAAATTGCTCAAATTCGCGCCCGCCAAATCTTTGACTCCAGAGGACTCCCTACCGTCGAAGCAGACGTAATTCTTGAAGACGGTACTCTTGGACGCGCGGCAGTACCATCAGGAGCTTCGACTGGCATTAATGAAGCTCTGGAACTGCGGGATAATGACAGCTCAAAATTCCGCGGAAAAGGTGTTTTGAAAGCGGTAGAAAATATCAACATCGAGATTGCCAAATCCTTGAAGGGTTTCGACTGCGACAAGCAAACTGAGATCGACCAGAAATTAATAGATCTCGATGGGACTGAAAATAAATCAAGACTAGGGGCCAATTCTATTTTGGCGGTATCTTTGGCATGTGCCTACGCAGCCGCAAATTTCAAAAAACAACCTCTTTATCAATATTTCAACTCCTTGGCTACAACGCCAGTTGATTTACTGATTCCAATTCCTCTGATGAACATCATCAATGGAGGAAGGCACGCAAATTGGACAACAGATATCCAAGAATTCATGATCTTACCTGTTGGAGCGAAAAACTTCCAGCAGGCAATGCAGATAGGAACTGAAGTGTTTCATGAACTAGCCAACGTGCTAAAAGAAAAGAGTTTTAGCACCAATGTTGGAGACGAGGGCGGTTATGCCCCACTGGTTAAAAACGGAAATTCAGAATCTCTGGAACTTATCTTGGAAGCAGTCACCAAAGCTGGTTATACCCCAGGCAAAGATATTGCACTTGCCTTGGATTTTGCGGCTTCAGAATTTTATAAAGACGGTCAGTATATTCTAAGAACTGAAGGGAAAACCCTAGATAGTAACGGAATGATATCGTGGATTTCTGATCTTGTCTCAAAATACCCAATTATCTCAATCGAAGATGGTCTCGATCAGGAAGACTGGGACGGTTGGAAGACCCTTACGGAGAAACTCGGAGAAAAAGTTCAAATAGTTGGGGACGATCTACTTGTAACCAATATCAAATTCCTAGAAAAAGCAATAAAAGAAAAGTCTGCAAACTCAATTTTAATTAAACTAAACCAAATTGGCACTCTAACGGAGACTATAAAAGCAGTCGAGCTGGCTCACCGCAATGGTTGGAAAGCAATAATTTCCCATCGTTCCGGAGAGACCGAGGATACCACCATTGCTCACCTCTCGGTGGGACTAGCCACCGGCCAGATAAAATCCGGCTCACTCTGCAGATCAGAAAGAATCTGCAAATACAATGAAATTTTGCGGATCGAGGAAATGCTCGGTGAAACTGGTAAATACGCTGGAAAATTTTAACCCAAAATTTTCTTTGTGATTAGAAATGTTCGCGAATATGGTCAAGCGCGTACTTGAGGTCGGTGCCAACTTTTTTTCTGGGATTAAAGATATTTTGTGGGTCAAAAATTTTCTTGGTTTCTTCAAAGAGCTTTACAATTTCTTCTCCATACATTTCTTTCAGATAAGGCGTGCGAATTAAACCGTCGTTGTGTTCAGCCGTAATTGTACCGTGATATTTTGCAATGAGTTTATAAACTTCATCGGCAATTTGAGGGATTGCAGTCCTAACATTTGGGTTTTTGATGTCAACCAATGGAATTATGTGAAAGTTGCCATCACCCACGTGGGCAGCTACGGTAAATATAAATTCTGGATGTTTTTTTAAAATATCAGTAACTGCCGGGATTACATCCCCAATAAACTCGGGTTTGATGGCAAAGTCGTCTATGAAAGGCGCAGTATGCTTGTCGCGGATTTTTTTACGGAGCAAATTGAAACTTTCGCGTCTGACTAGCCAATACCTTTTTTCCTCACCCTCAAGAGCTGTCTGGGTTTGGGGATGGAGTGGTTTAAGTTTTTCCCGCAGCAACCTTACTTTCTCTTTTACCTCATCCTGACTGTCGCTAGTGAAGTCTATTTGCAAAACAAGTTTGGGCAGACTTCTACCGGTAAACAAATCAAAAAACGCCGGCATAAATGCAAATCCTGCTTCTATCATTCCAAGCGGTCCAAGTTGCTTCGCAAATTCCGGAAAATATCTGAGGGCAAGTTTTAAGGTATTATCATCGTAGGATTCGAAGCTTTCGGGGTTAAGCTCCAATACTTCTTTAATGATTTGTTGAAGGTGGGAAGTTTCATGAAGATAAATTACGAGCATTTCGCGGTGTTTATGGACAGTAACAAGTTCTAAATCGCCTTCTATAAACATGCCTAATGTACCTTGAGCCCCAACAAAAAGTTGAGTCAGGTCGAAAATTTTCTTTTCTCGGTTGTATACATTCCAAAGAAAGTATCCGGCAGAGTTTTTGCTAACATCTGGTTTTGCGGCTTGAATAACTTCGAAATTTTTGTCGATGAGATCGAACATATTTTTATATACTTCGCCTTCAAAGTCGTTTTGAGCCATTTTTTGCTTTAGTCCATTTTCATCCAGTGGCACCAGTTCGTAAGTTTTTCCGTCTGAAAGCACTACTTTCATTCTTCTTACATATTTTTCTGTCTTTCCGTACAGAAGAGATTTTTCGCCGCCGGAATTGTTGTTGAATATCCCGCCCATAGCGCAGAGTTCGCGAGAGGCCGGATACGAAGGAAATATTTGACCATCCTCCAGAGTTATCTTTTCAAAATCCCTGTAAAAAACTCCGGGTTCGGTTGTTGCAATGTTTCCGTGGACGGCCGCTGTATGGTTAAAATATTTTGCAAAAGCAACGATAATTGATTCATTGATCGATCCACCGCCCATATCTGTACCAGCAGAACGCCCGGTGAGTGAGAGGTCAGGATGATCTTTCTTGTTTGTATTTACGAAGTCAACTAATGCTTCTACATCCTTTTGGTCTTTTGGAAAAACTACGACTTTAGGTCTAACTTCAAAAAGACTAGCATCGTGGCTATAGAAATTTAGAGTTTGTGGGTCGTTAAGTACCTCACCCTTGACCACTTGTTTAAGGTCTTCAATTAGATTCATTATTACCCTTAAGTTTTGGAAAATAAATCATTCGGGACAGGTTTTTTCATTAAACTGTTGTCTTTATCTATTTTATGGTTTTTACTCAGTGTAAACAAGGGATATAAATAAAGTTACTTCCGCTTTTTTGAAAAATCAATTCAGCGGAAATAACTATAGATAATTTTATTGCTATTTTATAACTTAGCTAGGTTTTTACTCTCTCTTACTCAGAGCATTTACAGCTAACCCTAACCAGATCATGACCAGCCCAAAGAGGATAGCAAAACCTGACAACATATACGCCATTATACCCAGGTTTAGTGAAGTTGTAAGCGTAGTAGCAGTTACCCAAATGTTACGGGCTGCATTCGGAACCATCACTGGTTTACCATCTTTATCTAGTACGGCACTGCCTGAAGCATCGACCTTCGCAACTTGCTGGGGCATTTCAGCATAGGTTTTATCCTTAGTAGCTTCTAGTGTGTGTTTTCGAATCACATCAGCTTGAGCCTTAAGAGTCATTGGGTCTCGCACAGCAGCGTTGGGGATAGAAGCATCTTCTGTTGTGACAATTTTTTCCCTAGATACGTTCTGATATGTAAACACTAGCCCCCAAATACCGGCAACTACAACTACGACTCCTACAAAAACAACTAAAACAGATGAGATCTTTAGAAATCCTTTCATAACAACATTTCACCTCCTCAAATAAAGATAACTTATAATTATCGATCTTCGTTTTAAGACCTAGTAGTACTGAACTATATTTGGATTCCAATTCACTAATTCAATATTTTTAGAAAAGCAGTAACACAGCCCAGTCACACAACTATATTTAAGAAATAGCAAAGGAAAAGATACATGAGAGTTTGAAAATTTGCCCGAAGTTGAAGCTCCAAAAAAACCGATGAGCAGTTCAATCATAATTTGGTTCCTAACTACTTTAGTTTGGCACTTTTTTTAATTGTTTGCAAGAATCTTATCAATTTTTTGCTTAAACTGCTCGTAAGATAGACCCCCTTCAAGTTTTTCGCCATTGAGAAAAAACGTTGGAGTAGCTTGAACATTTAGGTCAATGCCATCACTTTTATCAATGTTGATCTTCTCCGAGTAAACTTTGTCGTTCAGCGCCTTGGAAAATTTATCCATATCAAGACCCAAGCCTTGCGCGTATTTTTCAAACTCTGAATTTGGGTTGGAAAGGCTACCCCACTCCCCTTGTTTTTCAAAAAGTGCATCATGGAATTCCCAGAATTTCCCTTGTTCCCCCGCAGCTTCTGAGGCCAGCGCAGCATCTAGTCCATTATTATGGCTTGGAAGTGGAAAATGTTTGAAGACAAACTTCACTTTGTCTTTATATTCACTTTGTATTTTTTGAACTGTTGGCTCGATCGCTTTACAAGCAGGACACTGGAAGTCAGCAAACCCAACCAAAACTACTTTTGCATCCTTGGGACCAGTAAAGTAGTTGTTGTCCCTTACGACCGAATCGATAGTGGCTTTATCTTCTGGTTGGCTCTTCAGAAAGAATAGCCCTCCAACTGCAACCAAAACCACAATTACAATACCGAAAAAGAACAGTGTCTCCGCTTTTAACTTCATTTGAACCTCCTAAGTTCGTAGGCAGAAAGAATAAAGATTAATGTTACAACGATAGCGGAAAATATACACCAAATACAGTAGGCTTTGATTACAAATGCTTCTAAATAGGTAAGGTATGCGGAAGTCAAAAAACCAAGTGCGGAGGAGACAAAAATCAGTTTTTTGGCTAGACGAAGATGCTCTTTTTTATCCAAAGTTGTTCTGAGAAAGCTCACTACAATAACAAGAAGATACATCGCCAACCCAAAAGCCGGCAAAGGGATACCCAAAACGTAAGCATATGGACTATCTCTAACAACTTCACAACCCGTATTCAAACAAACAATCGGTTTTTCTTGGGTATATGTATAAAACAAGTAAGCTGATATTGCAAAACCGATAAGCCCAAAGAAAAAAATTGCTCTGTTTAGCAAAATTTGAGTTTTATTTTCCATTCTTGTTTAATTTAAACATTCGTTAGCTAACCGGCAGTGATACTTGTCACAAATTATATACGAATATGAGTAAACTTGGTATACTCGAGCCAAAATGGAACCAATTAAAAAAATCAGTGATCTGACAAAGTCAGACCAACCAATACTCAAAAACTTAAGGAAAGGTACTGTTTTACTTGACCCCGAAGCGGAAATTAAACATGTTTGGTTTTTGAGAAAAGGTTATATCAGACAATACCTCGTGTCTGCAAATGGCGATGATGTCACGGTTCACATATTTCGCCCAGGCGCTGTACTTCCATTGATGTTGTACGCAGCCGACCTACCCAACCGGTTTTATTTTCAGGCAGCGACCAATATCGAGGTGCAAGAATTTCCTGCCAAAAAGATTTTGGAAACTGTTCAAGACAACCCTAAACTTCTTTTTGAACTCACTGCCAAATTTGCTCTAGCAATCAATGCGCTCACACTACGTATTGAAATGTTATCTACCAAAACCTCAAGGACTAAGACTTTGTTATTTCTAGAGTATCTTAGAAACCACTTTGCAACTGAAAAGAATGGAAAATCAAAAATTGCCCTGCCGCTAACCCACGCTGAAATTGCCGCTTGGATCGGAACCAAACGCGAAACAGTAAGCCGAGAATTCAGTATTCTCGCAAAAAAAGGTGTTATTAGCGTTAAAAAAGGTTTTATAACGATAAACAACAAAGAAGGCCTTTTGGAGGAGGGGAAAAGACTACCCTAAAGGGGGTTTTACTTTAGAGAAAGTTTAAAATCACAATCTTTCTCAACTGAGTAAGAAAAAAGTTTGTCTAGGTTCAAGTATTTTTCTTTGGAGAGTTCTTCTTCGTAAAGCTCATTTAAGGTCGACGGCAACCTTTGGTTGTTGATGCAATGAATTAGGAGGGCTTGGCGAACTATTTCTGTATTGGCCGCTGCAGAAATTGTACTGATACCCAAGGTATTCTCAACATTGAGTTTGGTGGGAAAAACATCGGGTCTGAAAAAATAGAAAAAGGATAAAATTCCGCTAATGAAAAGTATCGCCCGCAACATAAGTAAAGCAATTTAAGTCTAATAGTAAGAATTATTAGGTCTGAATAAGTATTAATCAGTTTTTAGAATTTTGCAAGATAGGAGCGAGGAGTATCTACTTAAGATATACTATTTATAATGATTTCCTTAGTTATACCAGCTTTTAATGAAGAAAACCGCCTCGGAAAGAGTCTTGAGCAACTTTCAGAATTCCTAAAAACCAGGCCCGAGGAATTTGAGATTATCGTTGTTGATGATGGCAGTACTGACGCAACAGCTGAGATTGCACAAGGATTTCTCAACAGACTTCCCAACTTTCGGGTAGTTAATCTCCCTTTTAACCATGGTAAAGGCGCCGCAGTAAACAGAGGTTTTAAAGAGTCCCAGGGCGAGGTTGTAGTTTTTACAGACGCGGATTTTTCCACCCCGATAACTGAAATTGCTAAGTTACTGGCAAAGATAGAAGACGGTTATGATATCGCTATAGGTTCTCGAGCAGTTGATAGAAGTTTGGTTAAAGAACACCAAAACTTTTTCCGCGAGCTGATGGGTAAGACCTTCAATCTGATTGTACAAACAGTTGCGGTTAAGGGTATCAGAGACACCCAGTGTGGTTTCAAAGCTTTTAATCGCGCAACAACAGCTAGAATTTTTGAAAAACAAGTTATCTTTGGATTTGGTTTTGATGTGGAATTGCTGTACCTTGCCCGCAAACTTGAATTAAAGGTAGCTGAAGTACCAGTCCTCTGGTTCAACAATGAGTCCAGCAAGGTTAGCCCAATCAAGCACTCAATTATCGTTTTTTATGAGCTTTTTAAAATCCGTTTTACCCACTCAAAGGAGAAAGTAAGCCTCCTCGACAAGTTTGTTTATCAGCTTTACAGGCGTAAAACATTTGTAAAATTTGTTATTGTCGGAATGAGTGCGACTTTCGTCGATTTCTTTGGCTATTTGTTACTAACCAGATTGTTTAATCTTTCTCCATTGACTGCCAACCCGATCAGTGTCGAGTCCGCTATAATCTGGGGATTTTTCTTAAACAACCTTTGGACCTTTAGCAAAGCCGATCATCAGAAAAAACTTTTTACTAGGTTTCTTACTTACCAATTTGTCACTTTTGGCAGTCTTCTATTCTCTCAAATTCAGATCTTTCTCTACCTACACGTACTAAATCTCCATGATGCAGTTGCAAAGTTGATCACACTTCCAACTGTTGCTATCTTTAACTATAGTATTCACAAGCGCTGGACTTTTCGGGATGCTAGCTCTGGCAAGGCTCCAGTACTACAATTTGTGATTTTTATTCTTGGCCTACTTTTGATATATTTATTATTGATAACAACGTTTAATTAACCGCATGAACCTTATTCGCAATTTCTTTTCTAGCATCATCGGCTCGTTACTGACACTTACACTTGGTTTCCTCATCATAACTTTTAGTATTACCTTAGTAATTTTTGACTCAAAGTTTATCCTAAGCACCTTTGAGAAAAACAATACTTACGAGGTACTCGCAACCGAGGTGATCCCGAAGGTGTTGGTTTTTGCCATCGCCCAGCAGGCAGAGGAACAAAACCCAGACCAATCTGTTGCCGAAAAACTCACTCAAAAACTCGACAAAACAACTTTTGAAAAGCTTTCCCCTGATCTTAAAAAGATCTTTGAAAACTCTTATGCTTTCGTCGTGGGAGAGAAAGAACAATTCGAAGTACGACTCGAGCTACAAAGCTATCTGCCGACACTCCAGGAAAATCTCAGCGCAGCAGTTTCTTCACTGCAAACCGAAGGGCAACTGCAAGGGCTAAATGTTGAGGAATTAACCGCAAACTTGCAAGAAGCAAACCAAGCTTCACTCCTGATCACCCAAGATAAAATCGAAGTCAGTGGTATAAAAGAGTTAAACACTACTCAAAACCAAGACCAGAACGACAAATCTTTCTTGCGCCAAGCTCGGTTGGCATTGCAGCGTATCAAAGAATCCCAATCAATATTAATAGTAACAACAGTACTTCTGGCCGTAATTCTATTTGCTACACGCCTGCCACACTTTCTATCTGGATTCAAGTGGATAGCATCAACTGGAATTTCAGCAACCTTTTTGCCACTAATATTTGGTTTTTTGGCACTTATAACCAAACCCGTTGGAATGGTTTCCGGATTTTTGAAAGAACAAGAAGGTGTCGCTACTTTCTCATCTGCGGTTGATCTTATAAGTAAAAATCTTGAGACTATCACCAATAAAATATTTGTTAATATTCTGACAATCTCCTTAACCCTTATGGCTGTCTCAATAGCTTTATATATCCTAGTATTTTTCCTCCAAAAGCGACAAACAAAGGCCCAGACCTAGCTCCTTGACACTGATAGACACCTAACCCATAATTAAATCTGAAATACTATCTAAAAGGAGGTGTTTACTTGATGGATTCCAAAATTCTTAGATCCGGGACTATTGCCGCAGTAGCCTTAATTTTTGCAGGAGCATTCATGGGAAGTCATGGCGGCTGGGGATCAATAATAAATTTATCCGAAAACATTTTAGGAGCTTCGATAATTGCATTAGTTACAAGTATCTTTCTGGTATTTATATTTTCAACTTGGTTTTCAAACTTCTTACCGGGATCAAGTCTTGCAAAAGGTGTCCTGTTTGGCGCTCTGGTTTGGGCCGTGTTCCTGATACTTGGTGGGCTGTTGCCCTTTTTCAAAGAAACTGTTTACCCAGATATAAACCCTGGAATTAACCTGTTTGTAAATCTACTTTTATATTCTGTCTGGGGAGCTGTCGCCTCTCTAAGCCTAGAAGCCAAATCTTAGGGCAGGACAGAAAGTGGGTTTAAAAATCTAGCGTTTTGGGTTACCTGAAAGTGGAGATGCGGACCCGTCGAGCGCCCCGTACTACCAACTCCACCAATGATTGTACTTGGATCAACACTCTGACCTATCCCGACAGCGATCGAGTTGAGATGTGCATAAAGAGTCTGAAACCCGTTGTTGTGCGCTACTATGATCCTCCGACCAAAAGAACCACTATAACCAGCTTCAAGAACTACTCCACTAGCGAATGCTTTAATAGGAGTTCCTCTGCTGATAGCAATATCGATTGCCGGATGAACCGAACTAAAATAAGTCGTTAATCTTCCTCTTACTGGCCAAATTCTCTCCACGGGCAATGTTGAAAGGTCCAGAGTTGGGTTTGAGATTTTTTTAATGTTTTGGGTGGTATTCAGGGTAACATTTTTACTCCCAGCCACAGTATCACTAATGGTAGCTACCCTTGGTTCTTGAGTTTCTTGGGCGGCTACAGGTTCAGTGTACCAATACGACTGCACAGCCGAAATAAGACTAATGATAGTCAAAGTCATCAATACTGAAATGGATAAGCCGACTGTGGAAATCCGCAAGTTTTTCCACGCTCCCCGCTCTCGGGGCGGAATGTAACGTTTCATGGTTGTAGGGCGGGAAAAGAAGACCTCAATTTACCACAAAAACAGGCTCTAAGTCAAAAAATTCTGCATTTAATGTTAGAATTAGCACAGTTATGAGTGATTTAGCAGAACAGTTTAAAGTTCAAAAAGAACGTTTCCAGGCTATTTCGAAAAATTTGGATCGCGACTCTCTGATGCAAAGATTGCTCGAACAAGAGGCGCTGTCGCTGAAAAGTGATCTTTGGGAAGATATAAAATCAGCAACGGAAACAATGCAGAAAATTTCCGATCTGAAGAGTGAAATAAAAAGAATAGATGATTTGGAACAAGAAGCTACCGCTCTCAACGAACTTGTTTGTCTAAGCTCTGAGGATTCAAAAGGTTTAGATATCACAGGTGAACTACAGAAATTTACAAAAGCAATCGATCAGTTGGAGCTGAGACTTTTTCTTTCTGACAAATTTGATTCTGCGAATTGTTTTTTGTCAGTACATGCAGGCCAAGGCGGTGTTGAAGCGATGGATTGGGCAGTAATGCTACTGAGGATGTACCAACGGTTTTGTGAAAAGAAAGGCTGGACCGCTGTTCTTGTAGACGAAACCAAAGGCGAAGAAGCAGGCATCAAATCGGCAACTTTGGAAATCAAAGGCCAACTTGCTTACGGTTTTTTGAAGAAAGAATCTGGAACTCACCGTCTAGTGCGGCTTTCCCCTTTCAATGCGGATAACTTGCGACAAACTTCTTTTGCTTTGGTCGAAGTACTTCCGATTATTGAGGATAAGGCAGAGATCGAGATCAATGAAGGTGATCTAGAGTGGGATACTTTCCGATCTAGTGGTCCTGGGGGGCAAAATGTCCAAAAAGTATCAACGGCAGTCAGAGTCAAACATCTTCCAACCAATATCGTAGTGACCGCCCAAAGTGAGCGTTCGCAATTTCAAAACAAAGAAAACGCCCTCAAAATTCTCAAAGCTAAAGTTTACCAGATACAGGAGCAAAAGAGACTCGCGGAAGAAAAAAAATTAAAGGGTTGGCAAAACACTGCCTCTTGGGGTACCCAAATTCGCTCCTACGTACTCCACCCTTACAAACTCGTCAAGGACCTTCGGACCGATTTTGAAACCAACGCGGCCGAGGAAGTTTTGGACGGAGGTTTGGAAGAATTTATTGCTGCCGAAATTCGGCTCTAAAATCTATGTCTCAACAAAATGTTCTGGTGTTAGGCTCTGGTGGTAGAGAGCATGCTCTTGCCTGGAAACTTGCTCAGTCAACAAAATTAGGGCAGCTTTTCGTTGCTCCCGGTAACGCCGGAACAGCTGAAATAGCCCAGAACATTAATATTGATATAGCAGATATCCCTGGTCTAAAAAATTTTGCCAAGAAGCATGATGTGAATTTAACAGTTGTGGGTCACGAAAATTCTTTGGCGTTAGGAATTGTCGATCAATTCAATAAAGCCGGTCTGAGAATTTTCGGTCCTTCAAAAAGAGCAGCTGAGATTGAATGGTCAAAGTCTTTTGCAAAGAAATTTATGCAAAAGTACCAGATTCCAACTGCAGAATTTAAAGTATTCAGCGACCACACCCTTGCTTTAGCTCACATCAGAAAACGAGATTTGCCCATTGTAATTAAAGTCAGTGGTCTAGCCAAAGGTAAAGGTGTTTTTGTTTGCCAAGTTCTTGCAGAGGCCAACAACGCTCTTGAGCAAATTTTTGAAAAAAAAGTATTTGGCAGTTCCGGAAGGAAAATTGTTGTGGAAAACTACCTTCAAGGACAGGAAATTTCAATCCACGCTCTCTCGGACGGTAAAAGCTCTGTCCTCTTCCCCACAGCCCAGGATCACAAACCTATTTTTGATAAGGATAAAGGTCCAAATACTGCTGGAATGGGCACTTACGCCCCAGTATCTCTGGTGGACAAGAAATTGCTCCATGAAATCAAGCAAAGAGTAGTCTTACCAACCTTGGCAGGCTTAGACAAGGACGGAAGAAACTTCCAGGGCTGTTTGTTCCCTGGCTTAATGCTTACTCAACAAGGACCGAAGGTTTTGGAATTTAATGCTAGATTCGGGGATCCAGAAACCCAATCATATATGCGCTTACTCAAAACTGATTTGCTAGAGCTACTCAATGCTTGCGTAGATGGCACTTTAGCAGATACAAAGCTATCGTGGAAAAAAGAATTCGCAATTTGTGTAGTCTTAGCTTCCAAAGGCTACCCTGGAAAATACTCAAGCGGTTATGAAATTAAAGGTCTGGAAATGGCCGAAAAGATTCCTGGGATAGTTGTGTTTCATGCTGGTACCAAAATTAGTGGTGGTCAACTCAAAACTGCAGGCGGAAGGGTTTTGTCCGTAACTGCAGTTGCCAGTACAATTGAAAATGCAAGGGAAAAAGTTTATCAGGCAATTAACTGTATTAGTTTTAGCGGAATGCAATTTCGCAGGGACATCGCGGCGAAATCTTTAACACCCAGAGCCAAAACAGGCTAAAGGTTGCTTTTTAGCTTCATTTTTGCTAGCATAGAAGTCTCCGAGACAAACTTTACTGTCTCTCATGATGATCCAATTTTCCTCAGTTTCGAAAAAATATGATTCCGGTTACGCCCTGGAAAATCTCAGTCTCGAGATCCCTGATAGTGAGTTTGTTTTCTTGATTGGTCATTCCGGCGCCGGCAAGTCCACTTTGTTGAAACTAATAATTCGTGAAGAGATACCAACTAGTGGCCAAGTAACGGTCGACGACTGGGAGGTCTCAACCCTAGCAGATCAGAATGTTCCGACTCTAAGACGAAAAATCGGAACGATTTTTCAGGATTTCAAACTGCTACCACAACGAACTGTATTTGAGAACGTTTCTTTTCCGCTTGAAGTAATGGGAATCCCGGACGACGAACTTTCTGATATGGTCATGGAAGCGCTAAAACTAGTAAACCTAGAACAAAGAGCAACTAGTTTTCCCTCCCAACTCTCTGGGGGCGAAGCGCAAAGAACAGCGATCGCGCGCGCGATGGTTCTGCGACCTGAGATTATTCTGGCGGATGAGCCAACTGGCAACCTTGACCCTCAAAGTGCGTGGGAAGTGATGCAGATATTGACCAAACTCAATCAACTCGGCAGTACTATTGTTATGGCGACACACAATCTTGATATCACTTCTTCGCTACCCCATCGACGGGTCGAGATACAAAAAGGTAAAATAGTAAAAGATACCAAAAAGAAGGGTGAAAATAACCAGAGCAAAAGGGAACCAGAAAAGGAAGCTGAGATAAAGGAATAACAAATGGCCCAAATACATCGTCTGACCAAAACCGCCACCAAAAGAATAAAACGCAATCCCTACAACGCTGCCGCTGCAATTTTGGTTATGTTCCTCACTTTCTTTGTAATCGGAGTTTTCTTCTTAGTTTCACTGGCTTCAAACGTCATTATTCACTATTACGAAACTAGACCACAAATAACTGCCTTTTTGAAAGATGACACGACAACAGCTCAAGTCGAAGATATAAAATCCAACGCTTTAAAAACAGAGTCCGTAACCCAAGTAAAATACATTTCCAAGGAAGCAGCCTTGCAAATTTATAAGGAAAGAAACAAGGATGAACCGATTCTTTCTGAGTTTGTAACAGCCGATATTCTACCTGCTTCAGTAGAAGTATCGGGAAACAAGATCGGTGATTTCGGCGAAATTGCCAACAATCTCAAAAACGAGCCTCAGGTTTCCCGAGTAGTTTATTATGAAGAAATCATCGATACCCTGATGAAGGTTACCAGCACAGTGCGCTGGGTTGGAATTGTCATCATCGGTTTCCTTCTGCTTACCTCAATCACCGTAACTTTGATTGTAATCGGTCTTAATATCTCCTTACATCGAGAGGAGATCGAAATTATGAAATTAGTCGGCGCGACCAAAACATACGTTCGTACACCTTTCATTATCGAAGGGGTTAGTTATGGTTTTATCAGTGCTTTCTTAGCAGTAGCGACTCTGGGAATCGCCTATCCATTTATCGCGCCTTTTATCGAAAAAGCTTTTAACCCAATACCACTCTTTCCAACCAACCCCTTGATCTTCCTCTATCTTTTTCTTGGAGAAATGTCTATCGGATTCCTCATCGGATCGGTTGGAGCTTGGATTGCCACAAGACGCTATTTGGAGGTCTAAATGCTAAAGTTTCTTTTTATAGCTAATAAAAAACCTCTGCTCAACGCTACATTTGCAATAATTTTCGCAACAGGATTGTTGTTTCTAAATTCAGCGGTCTCTGAGTCAAAAGCACAACCCAAAGCCGTCGGATCGACTTTTACAGAACTCCAACAACAACTCAACGAAAACCTCAAAAAACAATCTGAACTAAATAAAAAAATTGGCGATTCCAAAAAGCAAGAAAAGACCCTAGCTTCACAAATTACCGAGGCCGAAAACCAAATCACCCTCACTGAACTCAAGATCGATGAGACTGAAAACAGGATTGCTCAGCTTGCCATCGATGTTGGCAATACCTCTGCCAAACTCGACCAAACCACCAAAGATATGGACTACCGTACCGAGGTCACCAACCAACGGATACGGTCAATCTATGAATCCGGAAAAGCCCAACCATTTCAGCTTATTTTGAAAACGGATAGTTTCAACAACTATATTTTGCTGCGAAAATACTCCGAAGCAATACACGATCAAGACATAAGACTCATTAGTTCGCTCAAAGAACTGAAAGAAACCTACGAGGAGGAGAAAACCAAACTAACTAACCAGAAAACCGATGCCGAGAATCTAAAAAACCAACTCAGCCAACAAAGTGCTGATCTTGATAACCAAAAACGCCAAAAGGGTGTTTTACTTGAGGTTACCAAAAACAACGAAGCAAACTACCAGAAATTTCTTGCTCAAGCCAAACTTGACCAACAGGTCATCCAAAACGCTCTCTTCAACCTGGGGACCCGACTTGGCCCGGTCAAGAGAGGAGAAATAATCGCCTTCCAAGGTAACACTGGCTGCTCAACTGGAACCCATCTTCATTTTGGCTACCTCGTCGGCGGCAAAACCGTCAACCCACAATCTTACCTAAACAACGGAACACTTCTAAAACCAATGGACAACTACCAAGTCACCCAACCATACGGAGCAAATGCTATCCCCGGGCTTTATGGTCCTGGTGGGCACCCGGCAATCGATATGCAAGGCTTACCTGCTCCCGGTTGGAATACACCGATAAAAGCGGCCAAGGACGGTGTGGCCTACCTCGGTAGTGACAATGGCTGCCCAAGTGTCATTCCCGGTACTGGAAAAGGCAAAGGAATTTCCATCGACCATGGCGATGGTACGAAAACAATCTACTGGCACATCCGCTAATTACAGCTTCAGCTGATACCGTTTGAATTTATTTTATATCAATAATCTCAGTTGACTCATCCATTTAAAGGTAGTAATTTCATTGTCATGCCTGCTTTCTCCTCTGTCCTCAAAACGATGAAATATTTCTTGCTGCGACTTACCATTTTCGTCTCTATAGCAACCAGTTTTTTCCTCAATCCACTGGCAGTTAATGTTGTCGAGGCCGACTACCTGAAGGTCACTTCACCTGCAGAAGTTACTCAAGATACGCAATTCGAAGTGGGTCTCCAAATAGCCGCCAAACCCGACACCAAATACTATCTAAAAGGCAGACTTGGTCAAGCTTTAAACTCGCTAACAAAAGCCCAAACTTTTGATGAAAAAACGGGTGTCTGGCTCTCCGACACCGTCTCTTGGGACCGCTTTCCAGAGTTTCAGACAGATTCTGATGGCCATTGGACAGGAAGACTAAAGATTCGTCCAAACCAGACGACTGCACTAGGAAAAAATTTATTGGTAATCAGAATTCGAAATAGTAGTGACAATTCAAACAAAGATTCCGAACCCTACCAAATCTCGGTTGTGGAAGCACCAAAAATCCCAGAACCACCAAAAGTTGAAGCCAAAGGTGAACCGATTTTGAATGAGTTTATGTCTACACCCTCCGATGGTCAGGAGTGGGTCGAGATCAAAAACAAAGGCACCGGAAATATCGAACTTTCAGGCTGGCTCATTGACGATGAGGAAGGAAAATCCTCTCCCTTTGAAGTTCCCCAAGGAACAGTTGTCGCCCCAAACAGTTTTTACGTTGCTTATTTCTCCTCGGCCAAACTCAATGATCTCACTGATTCTGTCCGTCTATTGAGAGCTGACAACTCGCTGGTCGAGGAATACCGTTACAATTCTCCAGAAAAAGGCAAGAGTTTTGCAAAGAATAGTAGTGGTGCTTGGTTTCTAACAGACACACCAACACCTGGGACAGTCAACCCCAACCCTCTAGAGGCTGGTCCAACTCAAAGTACCCCAAACAAAACAAAGGTTCTGGCCGAACAAACCGAAGTTGTAGCTGAGGAGTCTTTATCCACATCGTTACCAAAACTAACAAACTCGACCGAGTCCGCCAAAGTTGCAACTGTGTCTGCAAGCTTTGGTAACAAAAAAACCAATGAAAACTTCTTGAACAAACTTCCGTTTGTCTTTGGCGGCTTATTAATATTTGTGGCTTTGGGAATCTTGGGGAAAAACACTTATCTAAAACTCAAAGTTAAGAGTCCTCAGCTTGCCACAGATACTGAAGAGAAAACGTTAGAATAAAAAAAGCGGCCGCTCCGAAGAAACAACCGCCGTAGTCGTCACTGAGTGATGTAAACCCAATCACCTCTGACATTTTCTCCGCTTTCGTTAGAACCCAGTCGATAAGCTTTGATTGTCACAGGTGCACCGTTCCATCGATAGATTTGGCGTTCTAATCGATATAAACCATCTGGTCCTGGCAACTGACTGAAGCATATCTCAGATCCGTATGAATTTGGATTCCTACTGTACTCCATATCTGTTTGACCGTTGGGAAGGTCTACTAAGAGTTCCGGCCAAACTCTACCTGGAGGTTGCTCGATCAGTACCGTGGTACAAAACGCGCCTTCGTCCAGCTCTGGCCTCAAGTTTGGTATACGGACAGTGATTTTATTCACTTGTGCATATGCCAGTTGGTTCTCGACACTTTGTCTCTCACTACTTTCCTCGAACCCGGTAAACAAATCGCTCTTCACCTCCCAATCACCGTCTCCGCTAAGGAAAAGGTCGTAACTGATCTGTATTTCTCCTGGGCAAATAGAGGCACACGATTCCGAGTAACCCACAACCCTACCTTTAGCAGTTCTTCCCGTGTTATCGCTGATTTCAACTCTTAATGGCTGAAAATCGATTTCCTTGATATCCTCAGCATATTCACAGGCCTCAACTACCGCCGCCTCTTCTGGTGTCTCCCGTATGTAATTTGTCACGTAATCTCTTGGAGTGAGACAGCGCAACGCGCCCTCTACTTGACCGTTTTCTTCAGCATTCTGTTGGTTACTTACAGTAGCTGTGTTGCTTGACTCGGTACCAGCGTTGTCCTTCGTTGAACTATCTTCAGAACACGCCACGGCCGCTGCTCCTGCGAGTAGTAGGACCAGAAGTAGCCTACTCATGAGTCTCCTCCTTTTCAAGAGACCTCAAACCTAATTTGAAGTATAGCATAGCAGCAAAAATTTGCTAGAATTAGTTCATATGTTAAGCAAAAGTGATAGTGAAACCAAAGAATATGCTAGAAATCTAGTCAGGGATCTGAAAGGACCAACTGTCCTTGCGTTGGATGGAGAGCTTGGAGCCGGCAAGACTACTTTTGTTCAGGGGTTAGCCGAAGAGTTGGGAATTGAAAAAAGAGTACTGTCGCCAACTTTCGTTTTTCTCCGCAGTTACAATTTGGAAAATCCGAAGTTCAAGAAATTTCATCACTTTGACCTTTACCGGTGCAGGAGTTTGGCAGATGTCAAAAGTATTGGCTTTGAGGAAGTGCTTGGAGAAGAAGGTTCTTTGGTTGTGATCGAATGGCCAGAAGTAGCCCGAGTTTTACTTCCAAAAAACACAAGATGGATCAAGATTAGAAAAGTAGGGGAAAACGAACGGGAAATTGAGGTTAGTTAAATCTTCTTTCCAGATAATCGACCGCTGCCAGCAAATAATCTGATCCTTCGGATGAGAGTTTGACCCCCGAAAGTGCCTGGCGAGACTGTTCTAGAAGCCTCATACTCAGTTTAATACAGTAATCATATGCCCCTGTAGCTTTCATTATTTTTCCTACTTGGTCAATTTCTTCTTTCGAGGACTGCTTGTTGCCGACAACTTTTGTTAGCAACTTTTTTTGACGAGTATTTGCTCTCTCCAAAGCCTTTGCTAGCAGGAGAGTCTTTTTCCCTTCTTTGATATCACTATCGTTTGGCTTACCAATTTCATCTTCGCTTCCAAAAGTTCCGACAATATCATCTTGCATCTGGAAAGCTTGGCCGAAAGGAATACCGTAAGCTGTAAAGGTCTCGAGAACTTTATAATCAGCACCGGCGAGCATCGCGCCAATGTGCAGTGGGCGCTCCACCGTATATTTTGCAGTTTTGTACTCGAGAATCTGCAAAACTTCATCCTCCGTCAAGGATTTTTTATAGCCTCCCAAAACATCCAAATACTCACCATAGATAACTTGGGTTTTCATCTGGTCAAAAAAATACCGCGCTCGACGCAGTCTTTCCTGGGGAAAGGGAGCAGAGGTGAGCACTTCCTCGGCAAAACTTAGGGCCAGGTCCCCTGCTAGTATCGCAGACGACAAACCGTATTCTTTTGGATTTCCCTGTAATTTTCTTTGTTGGTGGGTTTTCTCAAATTGTTTGTGAGTCGTGAGTTGGTTTCTCCGCAGGTCAGAATTGTCAATAATATCATCATGCATCAAGGCAAAGACATGGAGTAGCTCCACTGCCATGCAGGCGTAGAGAATACTGTCATGGGCCCGACCACCAGAAGCTACATAACCAGAGTAAACAAAGGCTGGCCGGACTCTTTTTCCACCGTTGAGAGAAAAGCGAATGATTTCATCGACCAAAGCTGCAGCCTCTGGATTTATTTCAGTGGCTTCTTTCTTTTTTTCTTCGAGAAAGAGGAGCAGTTGTTGGTCAAACTCTTGTCGGAACCACTCAAGATAGTTTTCAGCATCTAGTCGTTCTTTGTTTTGAAATTCGCTGCCGAAACCAGAAACAAAAGGCTGTAAATTTGGAATTTCTTTCATATTACTAAGGAGAAACTATAGTCTTTTTTACTCCTATTTTCAAGAAATCGGTTTGTCTAGAAACGATAAATACCCCACTTACCCGTAATTTCTTCCTCAGCAAGTATTTCAACTTCCAAACCAAGATTCCTTAATATTTCGACAATTGTCTCTGTAGAACAATTCGTTTTACAGAGAACTACGAGCTGGTTCAAGTACAATTCCTGAATTCCAATACAAGAAAAATTACGTCCAAACTCTTTTGTTAAGGCTCCCCAAACTGGGCCAAATAGATACTCTTCTAAAGTTTGTGGGTTCTTTTTCTTTACCCTAGCCGCATCTTGCTCGGAGTTGACAATGCCCCGAGGATAAGAATCGATCTTTAACTGAATTCTCTTTAATTTTTGGTTTTTGAAGACCAAACTATAGTCAAAAAAAGTTTCCATTGTTTTGATCCATAAAATAATGAGGTCAACGACAAAACCCTATGGTCCGGTCACAAAACCGAACAAAGTAGTTCTCAATTCTCCTAATAATTGGTTTGCACGCACAGAAAAGCCAGCTTTTTCAACTGCCTTCACTACTTGCTCAATTGTGTGAGGTGCTTCACCGTCTCGAGAGTCTTTCGTCGACGCATTTCTTTCAACTATTCCAACTGTAAAAAAATCTTTATCCCAAGAATAAACATGGTAGGCGATGCGAAAGGTGCAAAGCAAGTCCTCAAGCGCCATGTTTTTCTCGCGGTTCGCAAGTGGAACTTTCTCAATCGTTACTTGATAAACCCTAATCCCTGTTTTTCTGGAAAAAAGAAATTCTTTTATTTTCTGAAGAATTTTACTTTTCATGTTTCTTGTTTAGCACACTATTAATAATATTGGAAGGCCGCTGCGCTCTTTAAAGCAAACAGCGGCCTAAGGCAGACAGAACCTCTCAACCTCCTTTCTAAATCAGGGTGGTGGCGGAACGGCGGGTATTGCGGTCAGAGCAGCGATCACCAAGACAACCGCGGTGGCCGTGATGGGCCAAGAAAGGCCATCAAGGTACCATGGCAACCCTGCTTGAACACCCGAATTGACCGCATGCGCCATTGACCAGAAATCGATCTTTGGCACGCACACACAGTAGTTCCAGTTTGTTCTGGACTCCCAAATGCCGAAGCATTGGCGTCCCGGTTCGTACCAGCTGGCAATGTGTATGCCAACGTAGACCACGTTCTTTCCGTATTCGGTGACACGGAAGTCAGCGTGGTTTACATCTCGATTGATACAACCACGAACAGTCCCGTAGTGGGTGCCACCACTCACTGACAATGGCCAAACGCCAAACTGCCAGGCTTCACTTTCGGAAGTACCTCCTGGCAGAAAATCACTCTTTGGCTGCGCACCAAGGAAGATTTTGGCATCATAGCCCGGGTTGTCAGTGAAGATCTTGGTGTACCGCTCGATTGAGTCGGTAATCCAAGATGGCTGATCGCTCTCCTGGTGATGAGGCTGTTCGAAACCTATAGCTGGTGGTCGATTAAGACCACTAAGATCCACTTCCTCCTTCAGGCCACCCACTTCACTCGGCTGAGACCTTGTGTACAATCCGGTGTCGCGGTTCAGCACATAGGCCTCATCGAAACCCGAAAAATCCACTCCCTCATCAAGGAAATGGTTGAGGACATCTGGTACATGGCTGCTTGCCAAGGCAAACGTACCTGCACCAAATCCCGCTGCGGACAGTTGGAGCATTCTTCTCCGTGATATCCTGTCCAAGAGATAACCTCCGTTACTGACTAGACACCAACCGACAGAGCGCCCTTTCCTCTCCTTTCTTCTACTAACCCGCTTTAAAGAAGATAATAATCAAATGTTAAGTACTCTCTCGTTATCAACTCTCAAAATTTTCACTCTTACCAACTGCTTGCTTGAATTCAAAAATTCCACATCTTCACCTTGATTTCTCCCTAATATTGCCTTACCGACTGGAGAGCTAACAGAAATTTCATTTAACTGCTTATTCGGAGAAGATGATGATAGAAAGTAAAACCCGTCACCGTCTTCAAACTGAAGATGAACTTTACAACTAAGCTCAACTGTTTTCATTGTGGGAATTTTATAGGTAGAAGTTGCCCTAGATCAGTCCTAGAAGAGTATCTAGGAGGTTCTTTTTAATAAATAATTATTTGTAGTGTTTTCGAGATAGGAAAATTTTATGTTTTAAGTAACTGATTATATTCATCAATGGAGATTTCCGCCTGGCGGAGGATTGCACGTTGGGTACCAGATGGTAAATCACGTGGATGTATTGGTACTGAAATCGGCCGTCGAATACCTTTTTTGAATAAGATTAGGTGGGAGCCGGTTTGTTTCCGAACTATAAAATCCTTTTTCTCAAGGATTTTAACTAATTCTTTTGGTTTAATCGGAATTAATCTCATTAGTGGAGGACAAGAACCGCTGTTTCAACTTCCTTTGGAACGTCAATTCCCTCTTCACGGGCAACTTCTACCCAACCCGTCATCGCATCCATAACATTCTTCAATGATTCATCGATAGTTTTTCCAAAGGAAACACAGCCAGGAAGTGTCGGTACCGTTATAGTAAAACCACCTTCTTCTTCTGGCTCAAGTTCGAAAACTATTCCATTCTTAATAACTTGAAACTTTTCCATTTGCAATGATTCTAGCACCATGATTTGTTGGAGTAAAGTTTGGATATACCCAAATTAACTTTTGTAATGCTTTTCGAGGTAGGAAATCCTCCATGCGAGATCGTGAATCGCTTCTTTCTTTAGGGAAATAAAGGCGCTACGAGACGTGGCTTGATAGTCAGTCGGAAATTGGATGGCAAAACGTGGCTTCTGACCATCCCCATTTTCAGCAATTCCCAGTGGGTACTCCTCAAAACCCAAATCCCAAAGAATCTGCCCTTCTTCTGTTTGGTTAGCAATCATTTTCAGAATATTGTACTTTAATGTTGCTTTAGTCCGAATATTTTCGTCTGGTTTAAAATACTCAATTGAGTCTTTAATTAAGTCGCGAAGTTTATCAAGGCTTGGTTTTGGATTGGAAATGGTAACCGATTTTAGCCGCATTAATGTACTTGTCTCCAACCTTTCCGGCCGCTGTAGGTTTCGTAAAGCAATATTCACTTCTTCATCGGTAACCCGAGGGAAACTAATCTCCCCTTGGAAGATATTTCTGACAAAACTCATTATCCAATCGTATGTTGTATGTGTTAATAAAACTAAAATAATGAAAACTGACAAGAGAATTAAATTCTTTACGCCAAAGTTTACTTGGAATGAAAGTAAGGATCCCAGATAAACTAAGACGATAATCGCTACCGTAAAAGTCGAGTAAAGAAATTCTTTTCCTAGACTAGTTTTTGCCCCGTCCAAGAAAAGCCGGTTGAAAAATACACTGGCCGCAAGCGATACTATTGCCAAAGAAATAATCACTTCTCCTGCTTCTTTAATTAACTTAATCGGACCAACAACAAAGGTAGAAACGATGAGTATGACTCCAAGGGAAAAGACCAGCGAAGTCACTAGTGGGAAAAGGTATTTTAATTTTCCTTCATCTCCACTCCTTGCTTTTTTGTAAAGCTCAAAAAGATTGCGGCTGGTTAAAAAGAAGTAACTTAGGACAAAACCAATAGCGGGAAAGAA
Organism: uncultured Gammaproteobacteria bacterium; assembly: GCA_964360785.1. Taxonomy (GTDB): domain Bacteria; phylum Patescibacteriota; class Microgenomatia; order Woykebacterales; family RBG-16-39-9b; genus DATIHF01. The sequence goes on from CAYHXX010000001.1 coordinate 354,241, forward strand.
TAGCGGCCCTTTGGCGTAAATATATTTGAAGCGACTAACCGGATAAATCACTTTATCGTAATTGAGCACAAGATCTGTCTTGAGCTCCAAAAAACTAAAGAACAAGGCGAGCAAATAGCCAAGGAGGACAAGCAATTTCCATTTCTTCTGGTCATTTTTCTTTAACATTAGAACCGACACCTGCAACCATATCGCAGCAGGTAGGTAAATTGTAAAAGCGTTAAGCCGAAAAATAGTTCTGAATTCCTCTAGAGAATTGCTACTAAATAAAAAGGCACCGGAAAGTAGGTAAATTGACAAACAAAAAAGTAGACTCGCGCCTACTCTGGAAAGTGTGTTAAAGGGGTTGGAAGTTAGAACAAAAATTCCAACCCAAAAAAGGGCTGCAAAGGCAACTATGAAAATTAAAACCGCGGGATCTAACATTGCTCCTATTTTACACCCAAAAATCAATAAATTAGAACTATTTTGGTAAATCTCTTATAATATAGGTAATAATTTGTTTCGCGTGATGTAAACCAGGATTTATGAAAATTGTTGTTTGCTCTGGTAGCGGCACGGGTGATACCAAACTTTCTGCATTTGATAATGCCCTTAAAACTGCGGGGGTCTACAATTATAATCTGATCAAACTCTCTTCGGTTATCCCACCAAAAAGCGAGATAGTTATTGAAAAATATAAATCTCCTGAAAACGAATTTGGAGACCGCCTCTATGTTGTCTGTGCAGAAGAACGTACAGATCTCGTTGGCCGCAGCATCGCAGCTGGAATAGGTTGGTACCAATGGGAAGATGGTCGCGGAGTTTTTGCTGAACATCATGATATTATCGAAGCGCTTGATGAGAAGGAAGCTGAAAAAAATGTTTCAAAGAAGCTCGAAACAACTGTACGCAATCTGTGCGAGCATCGAAACATTCCTTTCAAACGCAGCAAAATGGGAATGCTTGTCTCCTCAAAAGAAGTCCGAACCAAACCCACGTGTACTCTTGTTATTGCAGTTTATAAGTCTGTCCCCTGGTCCTAGCTCACCCACAAGAACCCGTTATACTATAGGTTGATATATACCTATTGTTATGGTAGAATGTAATAAACAACCAGTGGCATGAATTGCTAAGGAGTGTGCTGTGGCAACAGTAACGACGCAACGACGGGGTGGCTTGAGCCGAATACTCTTGGCCACCATCCTGGCAATTCCGGCCTTTGCTGGCGTTGTTTGGGATGAGGTTCTCCTCGCCGGGCCAATCATTTTCCTTGTGGAATGGCTTGGATTCTGGCTGGGATATTTCGTGTTCTGCACTTTCTGGGCAGGACTTGGTCTTCTCTTGCTCTTGGTTTGGCTTCGTGTCGAGCCCTGGGTGAGAAACCACATCTTCGGTTCGAAGAAAAAGGAAGAGATAGTCACACAAGATGTACTTGAAAAACCAAAAAACTGGAGGGAACGAATCGCTCTTCGGCTGGCCAGAATTGCCCAGATCTTGGGCGCGCTAGCGGCTGCAGTCCTTCTCGGACCTGTGTTCGGCTGGCCCGTCTTCAAGCTGCTGGGCTACAACCAGAAGCAGGTCTTGGGACTTACGATCGGTGCCTCGTACATTTTCGGGGCGATCTGGGTTCCGTTCTACGCAGGTATCTGGAGCTTTGGCTTCAGTAGACTCACCTAAGGAGGTGCACGGATCATGGAAAATGTATCTTTGGTAGCACGGGTTGAGGTGAACCCAATCCTGAGTTGTGAAGACATCAAAGCCTTCTGGCAAACTTACGATGAATCCTTCACACCTATAAGGGATCGGAATCCCTGTCGACAGCACTTCCATCGAGAAGAGTTCGTCACAGCAATGAAGGACCCCGAGTTCATCAAATTGATCGGATACGAGGAAAACCGTATGGTCTTCTTCGCTATGGGTACAGAAAATCTCGACAAGATCCCTTGGATCTACAGAGAATTCTACGACAAGACGCTACCCATGTACGTCAACAGCAGGTTCTATGTCCCTGCAATTTACATCCCGCTGACCCAACAGGGACTCGGGTACTCCGATCAACTCTGCCGTTCGATACAGTCATACATGCGGAGCAAGGGTCTGCAGTTGGTTCTATTTGACCACGGTTCAGCACCGCCAAACTCCGAGCTCGTTCGAATTATTCTGCGGGTTTCGGGAACTGAATTAGTCGATGGAAAACCAATCGGATCCCAGCTCTACAACGCTGTTCTAACGACTTTGGAATAGGGGTGTAATCAAAGGAGAAGTTAGTCAAAACCAAGAACTAAGGAGTGAGACGCCCCCTCACTCCTTCTTCAACCTTGTTTGCCTAAGAAAATGGTGGTAATCTAAATTAAAATGCCTATAAGCACTCTAGCGTCGATAACCACCTTTATTGTTTCCATCTTCCTTGGACTATTCATAATTTATAGAGATCCAAAAAAGTTAACTAATGTAACATTTGGAGCTTTCACAATTTGTGTGGCATTTTGGGTGATTACTAATTTCTTTACAGACATAGCCAAAACAACAGATGTAGCCACTTTCTGGGCAAGAATGACATTAGCTGCTCCAGCCCTCATGCCCTTTCTTTTGTTAATGTTCTCTAAGGTTTTCCCTAGGCAAGAGGCTACCCTAAATAAAGGTTTCTGGTTTTTACTCCTTACCCCAGGTCTTATCACTTTAGTACTCACCCCAACAGTATTAAACATTGAAAAAGTAAGCTTTACAGCCACTGGACAAGAACTTGTTGTTGGCCCCTTATATACACCCTTTTTCATTTATTTTGCCATATATTTAATTGGTACATTCATTAATCTATTTAAAAAGTTTAAAAGATCAACTTCTTTGGAAAAACTGCAAATCCAATATCTTATTTTCGGGTTGGTAACAGCTTCAATCTTCGCCTTGCTATTAAACGTAATTCTACCTATATTTGGATTATCCAACCTGGTAAGTTTGGGTGCTTTTTCCTCTGTCTTCATTGTTGGATCAACAGCTTATGCAATAGTGAAGCATAGATTACTTGATATCAGACTAGTTGTCGCTAGAACGGTAGCTTATTCATTATTGCTAGTTATACTTTCTGTTTTCTACATAGGTTCTACAGTTCTTCTTACAAACTTTCTGTTCAAAACAACTACATCTAGTGCCCAACTATTGCTCTACTCTGCCCTCACATTAGTTGTTGCCTTTACTTTTCAACCTTTGCGCTCATTCCTTGAAAAATCTACTGACAAAGTATTTTTTAAAGGTGATTATGATTTTAATAATTTACTTTCCCAACTCACAAAAATCATTGCTGAAACAATATTGATTGATGATATCGCCAATAGACTACTGACAAAACTTCTAGCAGACATGCGTATTACTCGAGGAGCATTTGTTCTAACAGATCAAGGTAAGATTTTCGTTTCCGAGACTCAAGGTTACAAAGAAGAACCGAAGTTTTCCGAAAAAGATGTTTTTAGCTTACAAGCTCTCGATAAGAATCTGATCTTCGAGGAGCTAGAAGAGGGTTCTGGTAAAGAGTTGATGCGGAAGCTGAATGTTACCGCAGTAATCCCTTTGAAAACCCAAGTTGACCATGTTGGGCTTTTGTTGCTTGGAGAAAAAGCTTCGGGAGAGATTTACTCCGCCAAAGACATCAAGGTCCTGGAAATTTTCTCGCCTGAGGCAGCTATTTCTTTTGAAAATGCCAAAAGTGTTGAAAAAATCCGCCGCTTCAACATTACTCTTAAAGAACAGGTCGATCGAGCCACTCGCGAGCTGCGGAGCGCCAATGAACAGCTCAAAGACCTGGATCGGCTCAAGGATGAGTTCCTTTCGATTGCCAGCCATGACCTGCGTACCCCAATGACCGCGATCAAGGGCTATCTCTGGATGGCAATCAATGGTCGAGCTGGAAAAATCGAGAACCAAGCCCTCAAGCGCTATCTCGATATCTCTTACTCCAGTGCTGAGCGTATGATCCAACTGATCAATGATCTGCTCAATGTCTCGCGTATCAAAGCCGGGCGAGTCCAGATGATCTTTGAAGAGATCGATATCAAGACAATAATAGACCAGGTTTTTGCCGAGATTATGTCCAAAGTTACTGAGAAAAATATCTTGCTAAAATATGAAGGTTCTGCCAACCTTCCCAAACTTATCCTCGACAAGCAACGGTTCCCAGAAATATTGCAAAACTTGATCGGCAACGCGCTTAAGTTTACCCCTGAGAAAGGCAAAATCACGGTCACTGCCAAAAGGTCAAAGGAAGAAGGTTTCATCGAGGTTGCAGTAACTGATACTGGAGTTGGGCTCTCCAAGGAAGATGCCGGTAAGCTTTTTGAAAAATACGGCCGTATTGAAACTTCCTACACCAAAGCCAAGGAAAGTGGTGGTACTGGTCTAGGATTGTACATCACCAAAACCTATGTGGAACTTCATGGTGGCAAGATCTGGGTTGAGAGTGAAGAAGGCAAAGGTACGAGCTTTATCTTCACTCTTCATGTGGCAGACCCCGAAATGATCAAAAAAATGAATTCCGATACCCAGCCAAAACAAGTTGCTCCAAACGTACCACAAACAAACAACAGCACTGTCAAAGAAATGGTTACCTCTTCCACCACATGAAAATCGCTTCAATAGACACAACTGTCGCCAAAATTGCCAAAGTCTCAATACTTGAAAACGCTATTTTGCTAACTTCCGCTGAGAAAGATTCCCCCTTAGTCGCTCTAAGAGAAGCACTGGGAAAATCAGGTCTAAAGCTCTCTGATATTGATAAATTTGAGTCCAACCCCGGCCCAGGGTCTTACACTGGTATCCGGGTCGGAGCAGCGGTCTGCAACAGCTTGAATTGGGTATTGGGAAAAGAGGCACAGTTGATCGAACCTATTTACGAAGGATCTTAACCTCTTGCTAAAAGTAGCAGGATAACAACTCCCAACACTATTCTATAGATCACAAAGACATTGAAATTATTACTTCTTACGTAGGTGAGCAATACTTTGATTGCAAACCAGCCAGAAACTGCAGCTGATAGGAACCCTACTATAAAAACGCTGCTATTGCCCCCAAAGTGAGCGGTAATATCATAAAGTTTCAGTAAGCTTGCTCCGAGTATTGCTGGAGTCGAGAGCAGAAACGAAAATCTGGTCGCCGTCTCTCGATCCAAATTTCGAAACAAACCAGCGCTGATAGTGATACCACTACGGGAAACTCCGGGAAAGAGAGCTGCTGCTTGCGCAATCCCGACCAGAATCGAATCAACGAGATTGATACTGGTCTCGGAACGAGCCTTCTTACTCTGTTTGTCAATCCAATAAAGAAAAAGTCCAAAAATTATTAAGTTCGCTGCCACCAGCAAATTGCTTCGAAACGCACTTTCAATTGTTTTTTCTAAAACCAAACCGGCAAAAGCCGCAGGCACCGATCCGATACCCAGAAGAATTAACATTCTCGAGTTGGACTCTTTCCAGAGTGCTTTCCAACCTTTTGGTAAAGTCTTAAAGAAACTATTAAAAAGTTTTAGCCAATCTTTCCAGAAAAAGCCAACAACTGCTACAGTTGTCCCAAGATGCAAGGCAACATCAAAAGTCAGGCTGTTTACTAGACCCTCCCAACCCAAGACATTGGGAATGATTATTAAGTGCCCGGAAGAGGAGATCGGCAGAAATTCGCTCGCCCCCTGAACTATCCCCAGAACCAAAGCCTGAAAAATTTCAACATTAAACATAGGCGTACACAATTACATTATCGGTACTAAAACCACCTCGAACTAGCAAAATATCAGTTTTGTTAAAAATACCACCGATAAAATCAACATATTTATTAAGATTTTCTTTGTCTTTGAAAATCTTGTTGATCACCACAACAGCGTCTTTGGACAAAACTTGTTTTACTTTTTTAAAAAATTGTTCCGATTCTGCCACCTTCGCAACATCGCCGTGCGCAAACAAATCGACCGCAACAAAATCATATTTATACCTGGTTTCTTTGAGAAAATCTTGTGCATCTTGATTGATCACATTAACATTCTTTTCTTTAAAATCCAAAAACTCTCGTCCTAGTTCTACCATCAAAGGGTCGATTTCAACCCCATCGATAGAAATCAATCCAAACTTCTTGGTCAGAAGTTTTGCAATCGTGCCGCCGCCCAAGCCAAGTATCAATACACGAGCATCTTTCCCTAGGTCTGGAATATTTCTCACGAACCCATCCCAGTAGGAACCTGTCATACCGTGTTTATTTAAAGTTCGTGATTGGGTATAGCCAGCAGCAACTAGCCTTCTTTCACCAAAGCTTTCAAAGACTCTAATTTCGCCGTTGTGTGGGCTAGTCCCGGAATATAGTGTCTTTGTGAATAAAGTCACGCAGCGCCTCTGGTACCTTCACAGTACCATCCTCTTGTTGATAATTTTCAAGTATTGCTATCAAAATACGACCAATTGCAAAAGCTGTTCCGTTGAGAATATGGACATAGTCCTTGCTTCCGTCTGCTCTCGCATACTTAATATTTAGTCGTTTAGATTGAAAATTGGTTGTTGTTGAGATTGAGTGAGTTTCGCGATATTTTTCTTGGGTTGGGATCCAAGTTTCGATATCGATTGTTTCAGCTGAGGGAAAACCAAGGTCCCCAGCAGCGAGTTTGACCACTTGGTAGGGGAGGGACAGATCTTTCATCATATCTTCAACTATTTGTAGCATTTCCGCCCTGGTTTTTTCATCATCTTCTGGTTTGACGAAAGCAACCATTTCGAGCTTGTCAAACTGGTGTACTCGCAATACCCCTCGCGTATCTTTGCCGTAGGAGCCTGACTCGCGACGAAAACAGGGCGAGAAAGCAAGATATTTCTTTGGTAAATCTTTTTCCGCAAATACTTCACCTGAGTGCATTGGTACAACGCTGTGCTCACCTGTCCCAACCAAATATAAATCTGTTTCTTGGTCACCACCATCGACTGAAGTATTTTTGACTGAGTAATAGTTCTCGTTGGCTCCAACTTGCCAATAACCCAAACCTTTAGTTATCTCTTGTTTGATCAGAGCCGGCGGAAAAATTGGCGTAAAACCGTTCTTTACCAGTTTGTTCACCGTAAATTGAATTAAGGCTAGTTCCAGTAAAGCTCCATCTCCTTTGAGGTAGGCAAAACGCGCTCCCGAGACTTTGGCGGCTCGGGGAATATCAATAATATCAAGTTTATCACCGAGTTCTACATGAGAGAGCTGTTTGAAATTCTTCTTTGCAATGTCCCCTACTTTTCTCAACACAGCATTGTTACTTTCATCGCCTTCGGGAACACCAGGCAATGGTGGGTTTGGAATTTTGAAATACTCAGTTGCAAACTCCTCCTCGACTGCTTTCAGAGAATGCTCCAATTTTTCGAGTTTTTCTTTGATTTGCCTACCTGCTTCAATGTCACGCTTGTCTGCAGCGGCATTTTTCTGTGTACGAAACTCGTCGACTTCTTTAATCAACTTGTGGCGTTCGTCATCAACTTTGAGCAAATGGTCAAGGTTGTAGCCGGCAAAAGCTTTCCTTTTCAGCAGCTTTTCCACTTCTTCACGATTTTCACGGATTTGTTTAATGTCTATCATTGGTTAAGTTTCTTTTTTACCTCGTCAATTCCAACAGATTGCACTAAGGCTCCTGCTTTTGGTCCTTGATTCTTACCAAGCAGTGTTTGGTAAACCGCTTGGAAGGTTTCTGCTGGTTTTAACCCCAAGTCTTTGCCTTTATTATAGATAAAATTCTGTAGTTCGTCTTCTGACATTTGCTCATTTAGTTCCTGGGCGAGAACTTTTAGCAACTCCTTTTGTTTTTCGTTCAATTCGACTTTTTCGTTTGCTTCTTCCTGACCAAACTTTTCGAGCCAAATCTTTACGTATTTAATTCTTAATTTGACCGCGTCTTCATCAATCTTTAACAAGGCCCGTCCTTGCATTTTTTCAGCTTCTTTCAGAATATCGGCTTCGGATTTTAGATTTTTGACCAACTCCTTGATTAAATTAAAACGTAAGTTAAACTCTTCTTTGATCTCACCAATTTGTGCAGCTTCCCAAGTTTTGGCTAAATCCTCGTTATCTTTTGAAAAATATGCTTTCTGCCCTCGGTCAAACTCATCAAAAAGGTCGGGAATCGTATTACTTTGACTCGGGTCAAAATCAATTGCTCGCTGAAACGGTACCCGAGCAAAAAGGAAACGAAGAACCTCAGGCGGTAAAAGTTCGGCAACAGCTGCGGCCGAGGACCCAAGACCTTTGGATGAGCTCATTTTCTTGCCACCCAAAAGAATATGTTCGTAGGCAATGTCCTCCGGCGGCTCAATTTTGAAGATTTCCCGAGCAATATGATTGGCAACATCGCGCGTTCCACCTTTGGAGGCGTGATCTTTACCCTCACCTTCAATAGTTACACCCAGGCTAAACCATTTGGCTGGCCACTCGACTTTGTACGGCATTTTTCCTGTCCCACCGAAAGGTGAGATTTTGCCTTCGTGACCACAACCTTTTGCCCACTCGACCAAGTCTTCTTCGCAACTGTATTGGACTTCTTTACCATCCCAGTCAGTTGCGGTGGTGGTACCAATTTTTCCGCAATTTTCACAAACTGGTTGAAAAGGCAACCAGCCTTTTTTCTTCTCCGACCCAGAAATTTCATGGTAAACTTTTTGGATTGCTTCCGCATTGTCCAATACTATTTTTATAGCTTTATCTAATTTCCCACTTGTATAGAGTTGTGAACTCCAAATGATCTCTGGATGTGCACCCAAACTATTGAACACTTTGAGAAAATCACTAGCATAATACTCTGCATAAGAACCTTCTCCTTCGGGTGCTGGAAGATCCTTCAAAGGGAAGCCCATAAATTTTGAATATTTTTCTTGATCCAGGTAAACTGGCAACCCATCCATCGGATCAAAGTCGTCAAAATGGTAAGTGTAATTGGATTTAGTCCCTATGGACAAAAGAGATTTGTGGACAAAATCATGAATCAAAACTCCGCGTAGAGACCCAACATGAACTTTTCCAGAAGGAGTTTTCGCGTCATTTACTAAATGAGAGGTTTTAGCCTTTAAATTTTTGGCAATGATATCAGCCCAAAACATGCTACCAGTATATATTGAAGTTCGTGGTTAGACAAGGGAAAAATAAGAGCGAGGTTTAATCCAGCAAACGAAAGTATTGAGAGTTATTTAACTTAAAGGACTTTACTTTTGCGGAGCAAATGAAAGTATTGGATTATTGAACTTCCAATACTTTATAAGTTGCTTGGATCTTGGAAGAAATTTGTACTTCGTCACCAACTTTTGAACCCAACAAGGCTTTCCCAACTGGGGAGTCTATCGAAATCTTACCTTCCATTGGATTGGCCTCGACGGAAGAAACAATAATGTATTCATCAACGTCACTTCCTGATTGAACCTTAACCTTCGAGCCGATACCAACCTGGTTTTCACTTGATTTCTCGATCAATTTTGCATGGGTGAGGATTTCCTCAAGCTCCATGATGCGACCTTCGGTGAAACTCTGCTCGTCCCGTGCTGAGTCGTATTCTGAGTTTTCAGACAGATCACCAAACTCCCGAGCTTTGGCAATTTTTTCCGTCACCTCGTGGCGTTTTACACTAACCAAATCGTTATACTCTTCTTTTAGTCTTTTTAAACCCTCTTCTGTCAAAAGAACTTTTGGTTCTCTTTTTTCAATCGTTTCACTTTTGGCGGCTTTTTTCACCTTATTTTTCCTTCTCGAGCAGAATCAATTCTAAAGACTGTCCATAAAACGCAAAATCCCCTTGTCGGGGACTTCATTTGGGCTCAGACGGAGCTTCGATACTCAAACCCGAGCGTTACTGCTTTGTAACGACAAAATATAGCAGAAAGATAAAAATATGTCAACGGTATATGTGACGAAAATCACAAAAATATGGGTACTGAATTCACTCTTAAACAACTGGGTTCAGCGAGTAAATCATGTAGAAACCAAGTAGAAGTAAGAACAGCCCGATCCCGAGTCTCATCAACCCACGGTGTTCTTTTCGCCAGCCCTCCAGGGTCTCAGACGAAGCTCCAAAGTAAGCAATACCGATGATGATAAAGAGCGGGATTATGAAAATGAAGTTGTAAAGCAGTAACAACGGTACCGCTGTTGCAAAAGCGCCCTTTGATAGGAGTCCTAGGATCGCTAGATAGGGAGCACCGGTGCAAGGAAGTTCTACCAAAACCACAAAGACACCGAGAGCAGCGGTCATCAAGACTAGCAACGCCGGATGACTTTGCTCCATCTTTTCGATTTTACTGGTGTAAAGTTTTATTCTCTCACTCCCACCAGGAATTATCTGCAAGGAAGGGCCTTTTCCGTACCAAAAGTAATCTTTTATTTCAAGTAGCCCAGCAAGAATTGCTACCAATGCTGCTACCCAGTAAAAAGCGGTTGCAATGTTTGCATTAAGAGCTAATTTCAGAATTCCAAAACCCAATAGTAGATAAGTTGCATAAACTACTGCTGAATAGAGCAAACCACCAAGAAGCATCTTGTTTGGGCTTTTGAAAACCTTGGTCATGAAGGCGATCAAGAAAATTAAAACTCCAAAAACACAAGGGTTGATACTATCAACCACAGCCGCAACGATAACCAAAGGTAGTGTAAGTTCTTGACCACCCATATTATTCCTCCAATTTTTCGACTGGGACTCCAGCCCACTTTGCTAAATCCGGAAGTTTTTGAACACCTTCAATCTTCTTTATTACTTCACCATCCTTTTCGATCAAAAAAGTTGGTGTGTGTTCAATCCCACGGTCCAGACACAACTGTGGATTGCCGTTTGGACCTTTAGGGTGGCATTCCACACTATTGAGTTTTTTGTACGCTGGACCAATCATTTGCTCTTGCTTCTTGCAGTTACTACAAGTGTAGGACTTGTAATAAACTAGTCCTTTTTCGTTGAGTGCTTCTACAAAGGGTGTGTAGTCTTTCTTGGCTACAATACTAGTCTGAGCAAAGTAAGTCACTCCAGCAACCACTACCCCAGCGATGATAACAGGCATGGCCATCCGGAAAACAACAGTGAACTTCTCCTTCATCGCAAAAAACGAAGTCACAGCAATAAGAATCATCAAGATCTTGCTAGTCTCACACAGGATACAGAAAGCTTTGATAACAAAAGCTTCAAGAGCCGTAAAATAATACGATGGGATCAAAACAAAGACAGTCAGATAAAAGATCGTCTGATAAAAAGCTTTGGTTCTTTGGAAAATAGCTAGCAAGAAAGTTAAACCAAAATACCCCAAACCCATTATCGATATTGGAATTCCGAAAATTTCAGAATATATGCTAGTAGTGACTGCATCGCAGGAAAGTTTTTCGTTGATGTCACACACTGAAGATGCTTCGGCGAAATGGATATATGTGAGATACACCATTATCCCAAAACCAACCAGAGAAAGTATTGAAATTAGAAGTCTTGGAAATTTTGTGAGAGATTCTTTTTTTGTCTCGTCCGAACTCATTTTGGCAAGGTGATTTGATAATTTACTCTAGTTTAATTATAGGTTTCCAATAAACTTTCTGTCAACTGTTCTTTAGTCGAAACCCTTGTAGGAGCCTACTAACATTTGGTATTGTTTACCAGATTATTGAAGTTTATGAAAATACTTTCCTCAAAATTTGAAATATCTGTTATCGCTTTTTTGTTCTTTCTTTTTCTTGTCCCTACCGTAATTGCAGCTCAAGAAAATCAACAAACTCCCCCAAAGGAGGAGAGACTTGAAGCAGTTGTTACAAAAATACAAGAAGAGAAAGAAGTTGAAGCAGAAGGCACTGACAAGAAAACCCTTTATCAGAAGCTAGAAGTGCTAGTAGTAAGTGAGGAACGAAAAGGGGAAACCCTTGTGATCGAAAACAATATGCCAGTTGTAAATGCTCAAAGGTATAAGGTTGGTGATAAAGTAGTCATCGCTGCCAACCAAACTGTGGATGGGAAAGAGTTGTTGTATATAAATGATTATGTTAGAAGAACACCACTCTACTTTCTGTTTGCAATCTTCGCTGGGCTAACAGTTTTGATTGGTAGAAAAAGAGGACTTGCTTCGCTGATTGGAATGGGACTGTCTTTCTTTGTCATTTTTACCTTTGTTCTCCCGCAAATTCTCTCTGGAAAAGACCCGATTTTTATCGCCATAGTTGCCTCTTTATTTATCATTCCAACCAATTTTTACCTTGCTCACGGAGCAAATAGAAAAACAACCGCGGCAGTTATTGGAACGATAATAGCGCTGGTAATTACCGGAATACTAGCCAATGTATTTGTTGACGCCGCCAGACTTACCGGTTTTGCTTCTGAAGAGGCGGCATTTCTTCAACAAGCCAAGCCTGATCTGATCAATATACGAGGACTTCTCCTCGCGGGTATTATCATTGGCGTTCTCGGAATCCTTGATGATATTACGATTTCTCAAGCTGCAATAGTCGCTCAGCTTAAGAAAGCTTCACCTAAAATTCCTTTTTGGGAACTGTTTAATCGCTCGATGGATATCGGCCGAGACCACATTGCTTCAATGGTAAATACGCTTATCCTTGTCTATACTGGAGCAGCGATGCCACTGCTTCTGCTATTTTCCAACAACCCTCACCCTTTTTCTGAACTGATTAACTATGAGATCGTCGCCGAGGAGTTTGTCAGAACTTTAGTTGCAAGTATTGGTCTGATACTAGCAGTACCAATCACAACTTTTATCACAACAGTTTTGTTTGATAAAAAGGCAGGCTGATCCCTAAAGGCAGGAGTTGGCTAATGATAATAAAGACATCTCGAGGAAAAAAGGTCCTAATAATCCTTTCAGTAAGCATAACCTTACTTTTGGTTATGGTCGCTCTCTTTAAGTTTTTTCTATTGCTGCCAAAAACTAAACTAACCACTCTTACACCCACTGCAAGTACTTCCTCGAAACTTATTCCAAAACAAGAACCAGTTGTACCAAAACTAAGTCTAGAAAGCATCTTCGCAACAGAGTCAGCAGATTTAACTGGGCTATCTGAGGGAAAGATACTCAAACTGATTGCTACCGGTGACGTCATACCTGCCCGCGGGGCCAATTGGCCAGGGGTCAAATCAGGTAATTTCAAAATCAACTGGGAGAAAACCGCCGACTATTTAAAAAGTGGGGATTTGACCCTCATTAACCTAGAAACCTCACTTTTCGCTGGTTGTCCCCTGCAAACCTCAGGATTTTCTTTCTGTGGAGATGCCCGACAAATCGAGGGAATAGTTTGGTCTGGAGTGGACGTGGCAAGCCTCGCCAACAACCACATTGGTAATTACGGCTCTGCTGGAATCAATAAGACTATCAAATTACTGACTGACAATGCTGTTGAGTACTCCGGTTTTGACCACCTCGGGATCAAGGAAGTAAAGGGGGTCAAATTCGGATTTCTTGCTTACAATGGGGTAGGAACAAGTTTCAACCGGTCCGCAGTGGCAACCGAAGTCGCCCAAGCCAAAAAGAAAGTCGATATTCTCGTTGTTTCGATCCACTGGGGAGCGGAATACGAAGCTTTGCCAAAATCTGCTAGCAATGTTGCGCCTGATGATCCTAAGGAGATTGCAAAAATCGTGATTGATGCGGGTGCAGATTTGATAATTGGCAATCACCCACATTGGGTGCAGGGCGTCCAGTTATTGGATGAGGGTTTTGTAACCTATGCTCACGGGAACTTCATCTTTGACCAAACTTGGTCTGAGGAAACGAAAGAGGGTGTGGTTGGAGAATATACGTTTTATGACAAAAAACTAATAATGGTTCGCCTCAAACCAACCAAGTACGACAACCAATACCAACCAAGATTTTTAGATCCTTCTGGAGAAGGCGCACCAATCCTCAAACGCATGCAGGAATCTTCAGAAGAGCTTGCAAAGTAACCATATATATTAAGGAAGAATTATTTACAGTAGTCGCTGGTTTTACCGGCAGTACCATCTGCCGCCGGTAAACTTTTGACCTTAGCGGCATCGACACTTGGCAGAAGGTCAAACCAACACAAGGCGCGCTGAGCCAAAAGTGGATCATGGGCAGGATTGGCGGACCATGTAGCATCTTGTGAAGCCTGATTTTTGGTTTTGAGGTCGTAAACACCAAAGTCAAAGAATACATTCAATCCGCCTTTTGTTACACCAACAGCAATGGCGATTGTTTCTCCCGCAGTAACAGAAACCTGGGGATTAATATTTGTTGTCTTGGAATCGCCTTCCATCGCGGCCGGGAAGGTGTCGGCAATTTTCTGGTACTTGGGGTCAAGAACAAGCAGATGGCCAAGCCGGTACATGATTCCACAAGGTGCGATGAAATCAAATGTATATTGAATCTCCCCACCGACTAAATAACGGCTTCCGTTCACTATGACTGCGTCCATTGGAGCAGTGACAGTCACGGTGCTACTCTTGGCATTGTCAAAGCGAAAACCACCGTGCGGTTTATAATTCCCTCCCCTCTCTTGCCCAGGATAGAGGATTGAGGTGACATTGGTAAGATCAGTTGGAGTCTTCAACACTGGGCTTGGACAGGCTGGCAACGTACCACTGGCTTGCCAACCGTTTTCTATCGGCATCCAAGTTACTTGTTCTGTCTGAGAAGAGGTTTTAGCCGAAGAAGAGGCTGTCGGCGAAGTTGTTGTTTTGTTTGTCAAACCGTTTTTTGTTGCCTCCTGACCATTAACAAAATACCAGATTCCCGCGACGGCAATAATAGTACCAATCAAGATCAAACCAACTGCTGCAAAAACTTTGTGTGTGTAAATATTTGGGTTTTTGGCCAAAGGATTAGGAACAGGTTTATCGAGCATTGAATTAATTATGAAGGTTTACTGAAATCTTGTCAAAATAGCTAATTTTTACTTCCAACCGCTTGACTGATACTCACAAAACCATCCTTCTTTAACAGTTCCACCAACCCGCTGTTAATATTCTTTATCGTCATTGGTCCACCATAAATTAAACCAGTTGCCAGCTCAATCAAAGAAGCACCCAAACAGATTTTTTCGTAAGCATCTGTGGCGGTAAAAACGCCACCCAAGCCGATGATTGGATACTTACCCGCAGTCTTTTGGTAAACTTTTCTGATCATTTGATTCGAAAGTTCCTTCAACGGTCGCCCCGACAACCCGCCAGGAAGATGAGCAAGTTCCGAAGTTTTAATATGTTTCAGTCCACTTCGATTTTTAGTTAAATTAGAAATGATAAACCCTTTAATAAAGTGGTACTTCATTACTGTTTCTAAAACTTGATATAAACTTTCATCACTCAAATCGGGCTTTAATTTTAAAACTACTGGTTTAGTGACTTTATTTTTGTTAATTATTTTTAGCAACTGATTGAGCATTTCTGGGTTTTCACAAAACATTTGTCCATCGCCGGTATTCGGACAGCTGATGTTGATGTTGACAATGTCTGCCAAAGGTTGAAGCTTAACAAATGACTTCTTGTAGTCTTTAACAGAATCTTCCCCCTTAATAGTTGGATCATTTGTTTTTGCGATGTTTATAACTAACGGTACAAAGCGTTTTTGAGAAGCGATTCGTTTTTTGAGAACAGTCGCACCCTCGTTTTTTAAACCGTAATTGACTATCAAGGCCCCCTCTTTTATCAAACGGGTGTTCCAAGGCCGTCTATTACCCTGATAAGGTTTAGCAGTTATTGAACCCACTTCTGTAAACCCAAATCCAACTGAGGGAAGTATTTGAATCAATCTACAACCTTTATCAAAACCGCCGGCAATGCCAATGGGGTTTTTAAATTTTACGCCAAAAACTTCAGTTTCTAGGGAGGGGTGTTCAAAATGACAAAACTTATCAACTAGAGTTCTTCCCAATTCGCTCTTACCAAGTGTCATCCCAATACTACTGACCAGTTCGTGAGCAATATCAGGATGCATTTTAAACAAAACTGGCTTTGCAAACCTTTGATAATAGTCCATTAGCCCTAATTCCCGCCTACTTTAGATTGGTAAAGTTTATTTTCGTAATAAAGAAGATTAATCATTGATAAATAAACCATGAAGCAAGATAAAAAGAACAGTACATACACCTATAAATATGGAAAGATAAACCAAAACGGAGCGATCTTTGTTTTTGCTTACTGCTATTATTCCAGTGATTAAAGCGATAATGCTTGCCGGAAATGAGATAGCTACTGTCACATCCCACCAGGAATCGTCAAATTTAAGTATTTTAAGTATCAAAACAAGTACACAAGAAGTGGTAACTGCAAGCAGGAAAAAAGCGCTCAACCCTACAGACCATTTACCTAAGGTAGTTTTTGGCATCTAAAATCACCACCTTTCGAAGCTACTTTACGCCTGCAGGAGTCTTAAAGTCAATATCTAAGATAAATAAGAGAAGTTTGTAGAGTAAACTCACAAAGATAAACCAGACCAACAAAAAACTAGCCTATAAGCTAGCTGCTGTACCAAACAAAACAATTTACTGACAAAAAGAATTAGTTATTACCCCCACTCCCAGAATTACTCTCGACTTCTGTCTCGGTTTTGCCGTCATTATCGTCGTCCTGGTCTTCTTTATCTGCTACCCCATCCTTATCCTTATCATCCTCAAAGGTTTGAACTGAGTTTGAATCCGCGCTGTCCTTATCGTCCTTGTCCTCAACCCCATCGTTATCTCTATCCTCGTCATCTTTGTCAGAATCATCCTTGATACTGTCGTTATCATCATCGTCATCTATTTTATCGGAAATATTGTCGTTGTCATGGTCAAGCTCGTGGCTATCAGCAGTATCCACAAGACCATCCTCATCGTCATCCAGATCGTCCATGTCTCCCAAACCATCGTTGTCGTGATCAAACAAAGCTTGGTCCCCACTTTTATCCTCCAAACCATCCTCATCGTCATCACTATCCTGGTCATCGTCTAGGCTGTCGTTATCGTGGTCCTTTGGTTTAGCGTCATTAACATCAAGTACTCCATCGTTGTCGTCATCTTTATCCACGGAATCTTTGATCCCGTCATTATCATTATCAAAAGCCGAAAGTACCTTTACTTGATTTGAAGTGCCCTCAGTTCCAGAATTATCCCCAACGAAATACCAGATACCAGCAACAATGGCGATTGTACCAATTAGAACTAATCCAACAGCGGCAACTACTTTGTGAGTAAAGAAATTAGGATTTTTAGCCAAAGGATTTGGAACAGGCTGATCGAGCATTGAAGTAATTATGAGGGTTTATTCTAGTTTTGTCAAAACATGATGTTTCTTATTGATATATCAGTCAAAATGGTGACCATAACTTCTCTGCAACTAAACACTTTGGTTCAGGTTCTGAAGAAATGGAAATACTTAGATCTTCTACTTCCACTTGAAGCTAATAATCAGTTTGGTAATAACGACCTCCATTTATTAGAATCTTGAATTGACCACGCTGAAAATATATTGGATAATAATTATAATGTCCGATACTTTACCAGATCAACCGACTCCTTTAGTAAATCCACAAACCGTTCCAAATACGAACTCATCTGTTGTTGAAAACACATCAGGAACAGATACTAACGCACCCCTCCCTCTTGGCGTAGCTGGGTGGGGCTGGGGACCCTTCTTTTTAACTGTCTGGTGGGGAATATTCAATAATGTATGGATCAGCCTAATCACATTTATACCCTTGATTGGAAGTATTATGCCTGTTGTTCTTGGTATAAAGGGTCGAGAATTGGCTTGGAAAGCGAAGAGGTGGAAAGATGTTGACGATTTTAACAGAGTACAGCGTATTTGGAGTGTAACAGGACTTGCCTTTTTCATTGTTGGGATAATAATAAACATCGTGCTTGCAATTATTTTCCTACCAATGGCTTTTAATTTTTATTTTGGTTACACAACAAATATTAATGCCGCTAGTAAAGCTTACTCAAATAAGCAGTATGATTTGCAGTTGGAAAAAGCAACATTGTCATTAGAGTTTGCCAGAAACAATCAGACTAAGTCCGTCAGTTATTATTGGAAAGGCCTTGCAGAATACAAACTTGGAGATATTGAATCTGCAGAAAAAGACGAGAAATTAGCCTTAAGTTTAAATCCATATTCCTCCGGACCTTATGTTACTCTTTCGGCAATAGAAGGAGACAAGGGTAATCACCAACAAGCTTTGAATCTGGGTAAAAAATGTGTAGAAATAGATCCTAATTGGGGTTGGTGTCACAATGCAGTGGGGGTATCATTGATTCAATTGGGCAGTAAAGAAGAAGGTATACAAGAATTAGAAAAGGCAGTTTCGCTAGATCCTAATAACCCTGTCTTTGCGGAAAATCTGACGTTGGCAAAATCCAACTAATAAGTTTGGAAACAACTACCTCAGCTTATTAAAGCATAATATTGACACGATTTTCTCCCTAAAGGATAATTAACTTAATGCCTGAAGAAAATATTCAACAACCGATTCCCCAACAAATACCTCAACCAATAATGCAACCCCAACCAGTCGCCACTTCACACTCTAAAGTCGGTTATATTTTTGGTGGTTTGTCTTTCATACCGCTTTTTGGAGTTTTATTCGGAATAATCGCAATTATTATTGGTATATTCACAAAATCAAAACTCTCCATTTTCTTGGGAGTAGGAGGCATATTATTTTCAGTAATTCTATATGGAAGCCTTTTCTATTTTGGCTTTGTGGCAAAATCTGGCCCTTTTGCTGATATTAAAGTACAACTAACACAACAAATCATTAATCAGGATAAAGCGCAAATACTTGCCTATAAAACTAATAACGGAAAGTTGCCAGATAGCTTAAGTAATTTACCAAGAGAATATATGATTAATCCAAGCGATGCTTGGTTAAAACCAATTAATTACAAAGTTAATGGGGATGGAACTTTTGAATTGAGAAGTGATGGACCAGATGGAATACCAAATAATAGTGACGATATTCTTCCTAATAACTAGATAATATTTCCTGTTACAACAACCTAATATAGGAACTGGTGACCCCGGCGGGAGACAGTCCGATCCGATCGGACTAATCATTAAGAAATGAGCGAACCCAAGTGGGTTCAAACCAATGGCCAGAGATCATAAAAACAAAAAGACAGGCAAAGATTGCCTGCTTTCTGTTTTGGTGACCCGAACAGTACACAGTTCGAACCGGTCGTGGCTTTCTGGGACAGGATTATACAGTCTTACTGTGAAACTTCAGATCAGGAACTATAAAAGTTTTGTCTTTAACACCTCTGCAATTTTGCGCAGTTTATCGTACGATGTATTTATTTCCCCACGCTCAATTCTGGCATAGTATGTGACATCCATTCCGGATTTTTCGGCTACCTCCGCCTGAGTTAAACCAGACTTTTCTCTGGCGTCTTTTAGTTTATTGCTTAAATCTTTAGTTATTTTGTCGTTTTGATCGCTATTCATATGTGTATAGTATAACACTTAAGGAAAAAAGTGACTTATTCTTATTTTTATTTTTATAACTCATTTCACTAAAATTCGTAAACCGTTTTGAATTAAATAGCCCTTGACTTTTGACTATAGGTTTATGTATACTTTGCCTCAATAAATACTGACCCATCAAGCCAAAGGAGCTGCCATGCAAAGGATTCGCTTGTACTGCGAAGGTATCAAGCCCGTAATGTTCGACCCAGCGTCTGAAGCATTCTTGGACAAACTGGGTACTCGTGTTCGACAACAACCAAGAACTGATATCAATGTCGAAGAAGAGGCCAGAAGCAGAGTTCTCGTTACTGAAAGAGATTACCTGTATTTCCCGCTGGGCTACCTCTTCTCGTGCTTGGTTGAAGCGGGAAGGTTCGTCAAATACGAAGGGAAGATGAGCCTGTCAACTGCCGATTCTACTCGTCTCACCATGATCCTCACTCTCGAAGGCGAACAGGTAATTCTGGGGTTACGGGATGGTAATGGCACTTTCCAGCCACTATCCCCCGATGAATGGACCGTGGATAAGCGACGTGGGGTGAACAAAGTCACCAAAGCCCCTGTTCGTATCATTCGTCCCAAGATTGCTCGTTGGGGTTTCGAGGTGGAAGCGGTTTTCGATAACGATCGATTCGCTCTCAGTAAACTGATCGAGCTCTTTCGGGTGGCAGGTTTGGGGATTGGAATCGGAAGCTTCCGGGCAGAAAATAAAGGCGAGTTCGGAATGTTCGAACTCAAGGAAGTAAAGATCCTCGAGGAATGGAAGCCAGAGGAGACGGTGAAGGTCGTCAGCTTGGTCGAGACCAAACCGACTACGAAACGATCAAGGTCAAAGGCTAAGCAATGACGACAACATGAGCAAGGATGCTCATACTGAAGGCAGACCCAGATTGGGAGCTGTGACTCTGCACTGCACTCCTGTGCTTTGCTTTGTTCTCTCTAGCTATCCATTCTGTTGCAGTCTGTAGCACAGGGCTGGGGGTTCTTCGACTTCGGTTGTCGAACCCCTGCCATCTTTTTTATACTTTTTCCTACTGTTCAATTTTGTAATCAGCACTTTTCAGCTGAAATAGTTCAAGGAGAAGGATCGTGAACCAAGGGGAACATCTTGGACCGCTCACCTTCGAGGAGCTGTCCTCTGCCTTTCCAAGGCAGTATCGGCAAATGCACCCCAACCAGAGGGAGGCATTCAGACGAATTGCCCAAGCAAGGGGTTCGGTTACCATTGAAGCCCCAACCGGGAGTGGCAAAACCGCAATTGGCTACACTGTTCTGCGGGCGCTTGCCGCCAGAGGTGAAGGGCCTCTGTTCTATGTCGTGCCCAATAGGGCATTGGTCGGGCAGGTGCACACTTTGCACCGCGACCTCGTTGAGGTGTACGGACGGCACGAGTATGAGTGTCTCTACTTCCCGGAGCAAAATTACCGGGCGGATGAGATACCGTGCTCTCTGCTAACCGACTGTGCTCACCGGGTTGACCAGGAAACTGGGCAAACCTTTGGACGGGGTCGACGCTGCCCGTATTACTGGGCAAAGTATCAGGCGAAGCAGAGTCAGATCGTTGTCTGCACCATGGCTTTTTACCTCTTTACCCAACTGTTCAGTCGGGAATGGGGGGAACCTGCTGGCCTGGTGATCGATGAGACCCACCAAATTGCCAAGGTGTTCCGCAATGCCCTGAGTTTCGAGATCTCGGACTACCACCTTGAAAGTGCGATTCGGCTTCTCGAGCCGTTTGCCCCAGAAGGTGCGGCTGGTCTCGAGGTGTTTCTTGAGACGATGAACCGGATCGTGAGAATCAAACGGTCCAACACGCCAAGTTTGCTTGAAGACACCGAGATTGAAGAACTGCTGATGACGCTGATGCTTATCGACCACAACAGGTTGCGGCAAGGGTTGTCAACGGCAGTTACGTCGGGTTCCATTGATGTCAGTCAGCACGTGGAGGTGCTCACCCGAGTCGACCGGATCGTGCGAGATCTTGTACGTTACCTGCGTGCGTTTGAGTTCTCGCTACCGACTGAAGATCGTCACCCTCTTAACTACACCTTCGCCTATTACGACAGGGAGCAGGTAGTGGGTAGGCGAGTCAACAACCGGCTTGTGGTCAAAGCCTATCACGTTGCTCCGCTGGTAAGGAGCCTGTTGTCTTCGAGGATGACACTTGCCTACTCGGCGACAATTGGGGATGAGAACATCTTTGCACTCGAGACAGGAATTCGTCAGCCGACCTACCACTTTGGCTCGGACTTCCCCAACGAGAATACCCGGGTGTTCATGCCAACCAATACACCGAACCTGGCAATGCAGGCTCGAGGTCGGAGGGATCTGGCTAACACCATCCGAAGGATAGCTCGGGCTTGCCGACGTTTCAATGACGCTGGGCATCGTTGCCTGGTCGTGGTGGTTTCTGATGCGGAGAGACAGAGGTTCCTGCGAATGGCGGCCGAAGAAGGTGTTGACGTCGTTTCTTATGGCGACGGTGTTAGCGCACGTGCTGCTGCTGAAAGGTTCCGTGATCGTGGCGAGGGTGGTGTGTTGTGTGGGACAGTGGCCAACTACGGGGAAGGGATTGACCTACCCGATGGTAAGGCCCCGGTGATTTTCTTCCTCCGCCCGGCGTACCCCTCTCCGAATGATCCGGCAACTCAGTTCGAGGAGCGCCGTTTTGGAAGCAGGCGCTGGTCGGTTTGGAACTGGCGTGTGATGATGGAGGCTCTCCAGGTCCGTGGTCGCAACGTGAGAAGCACAACGGATTTGGGTGTGACCTTCTTCATGTCGCAGCAGTTCCGCAGATTCCTCTACGGATCCCTGCCAAACTGGCTGCAGCCTGCCTATAGGGGAGATCTCACCTTTGACGAAGGAGTTGAGGAGGCGTTGGAGGTGTTGGAAAGATAGGGCGATCGTGAACCCAGGGTTATAGCTACTCTCTTGAGTACGCCGTAACGACCCTGGGTTTTTCATTTCTAGATTTACCAGCTGAAAGGCTGGTTTTTTGTTGATTAAATCCTAAAGCGCAGGGTAATATTACTCTTTTCTGACTATTGTCCAGATATTATCACTACCCAACCCTTCTTCGGTTGCTTGCTTTAAAGTTGTTAGTAAAAACGTTATTTCTTCGAGGTCGTAAGAACTGTCAAGTTGTTTTTTAATGTATTTGCCAATCTGGTTTAATTTTTGTTGGTTGGGAAAAATTAGCAGAAGAATAGGGAATTTTCTGTCCAAGCCGCTAAATCTATGTTTCCCCCCTTCACTTTGATTAAATTTAATATATTGGTCTACTTTATACCTGAGAGCATATCTTGGAACACCTGGGTCAAAGAGTTGCAGAAAGTAAGTTTGAGAGCTATTGTCTTCTTGATCAGGATTAATTAATTTTTCAAAGTAAATATCTGGAATAATTTCCTTGATCTTTTCAAAATCGTCTTCTTTGTATAAATCCATCTTTTCAGTTATCCAAAGTTCTGTTTTTGTAGCGAACTGATACTCTATGTTAGTACTTTTCTTTTGTTTTTCCTTGAGCTGGATATAGAAGTCAAAGAGGCTGATGCAGTGATCAATAAAAGTTTGGGAGGCGTGTTTATCCTCATAGAACTTTTTAATAAGCTTAAAGTCCAGTTTTTCATTATCTGCCTGGTAAGCTTCACCCTTTTCAAAACGTGCCCATAAGATGCCGTTATTCGCCAGGTAATAGATGGCAGGTTTGGTATTTTCGAGTAGCTTGTGGGAATATATCCTGCCTAAATAACCTTTTTCCACTAAATCTTTAAGCCAGACGTTAATTCTTTTTGGATCCTTGTGGTCAAGAATCCTTTGTATTTGTTTCCGGTTAATAAACCGAAACCTGTAAACAAGATCAACTATCTCTTTTTGTTTTTCAGTTATCTCGGGACGTTCTTTGTAGTTCATAAGATCATTCCAGTTTATTAATAGTTATTTAATTGGCAGATTTCTAGATTTAGGACAGGAGGTTTATTAGTTGGGCAGGGAAACTTAAAGGAGCAGAGGTTTAGGGGATTATACACATTTACTCAGCAACATTACTACTTCTCTTCCTTTTACCTTGTAAAAGGGTAAAGACCGGAAATTAAAATTCCTTTAATAAACCTAATATAAGCTCGTACGTAGCCACGACCCGTGTCCTAGACAGTTAGGACACAGCCCATGCGTACGTGCGAACTATTTTTACTAATTGACAACTATACACATATGTATATATAATATATACAGATATGTATATGTAACTTGCCTAACTCTTGGATATGAAAGTACTAGATTCGGAACAATTGGAAATTAGACCTAAACAACGAGAATTTAAACTCCTAGAACAACAAGATGTCTACGAAAACCTCAATCAACATCTTTCCGAACAAGAAAAGGAACAAAGAATCATTCTCGAAGCTCGAGATATCTTAGGAGAAGCTGCGGAAAACCTAACTGATGAGCAAATTTGCAATTTAGTAAGTGAGATTCAATATCTGGTTGATACTTGGTTAGAGGAATTTGAAACAAAGGTTTATGGGGGTAAGACCTTAAGTGAGTTACTACACCTAAATTATCATGAACACACCGTTTCCAGCAAATAATATTTCAGAACCAAGAAAAGCTGTTATCTATATCCGAGTTTCTTCTGAGGAACAAGTAGAAAACTTTTCTTTGGGAACACAGGAGGAAATATGCCGCAGAGATGCGAAATATAAAGGTTATGAAATAGCGGAAGTATTTAAGGAAGAGGGTCGCTCAGCAAAAACTATTATTGGAAGGCCAGTGCTACTTGAAATGCTCGACTTTTGCAGAAAAAACAAGAAAGATCTTCAAGCGGTTTATGTTTACCGACTTGATAGATTATCCAGGCAAACTTCCGATTACCTAGCAATAAGAAAAAGGCTTGCCGACTATAATATCGCTATTCTTTCCGCAACTGAACCAACAGGAAATTCACCAACAGAAAAATTACTTGAAACTGTTCTGGCAAGTTTTGCTCAACACGATAATGACGTGCGAAGTGAAAGAACGAAAAACGGTATGCGAGCAAGGTTTTTATCAGGCCTGATTACAAACAAGTTAACCGCTGGGTATGTTAATCAAGGTGGCTATGCTATTAAAGATTCGGAAAAGTTTGAAACTATTAAAAAAGCTTGGGACTTAATGGCAACGGGAACAAAGAGTTTAAGAGAAATAAGAACTATTTTAAGTTGCTGGGGAGTTGAGATAAAACCGCACGCGATTCACGCAATGTTCCACAATAAGTTCTACATGGGCATATTAAGCTCTCCAAAATACCCAGAGGAGGTTCGTGGTCAGCACTCTCCTATGGTTACTGAAGAGCAGTTCTATAAAGTACAAGCAATTTTGGACGGTCGCGATACAAACAGGTTGGTTATGCCACGGAAAAGCAGAGATAACAAAGACTTTCCTCTGAGAAGGATCGTTAGATGCGGTAGATGTGGCACTCCGTTTACTGGAGCCAAAACCAAAGGGAGAAGTGAATACTATTCATATTATTTTTGTCGAAAAAGATGTGTTAATACTTCGGTGCCAGTTGAAACTTTAGACAAGTCATTAGGAAACCTGCTCCAAATTCTTAACCCTACTGAAAACGGAATAAAACTTTACTGCAACGCCCTTATCAAAACCTACAACAAGAAAATGTTTCGACTTGAGAAAACTAAGAATGGAGCTGACGAGGAGATCAAGAAGCTTTTTGGACTCCGACAGACTTTAGTTGAAAAAAACCTAGCTGGAACTTTTTCAGATGAGATCTTTAAAGAACAGAACGCCGTTATTGAAGAAAAACTAATAGCTGCTCAAGCCTCAAAAAATGACGCTCTCATTGATAAGTACGATATCGCCGCAATTGTAGCCTTTATCGAAACTAAACTAGCCGATATTGCCCAAACCTATTTTAGCTCGACTCTTAGCCAAGCTCGCTGCCTTCTCGGTTCGATATTTCTCTCGGGATTGAGTTGGGACTATCCTGGTTGTTCGAACCGCGGTATTAGCCCGATATATCAAGGTATTATTGATGTTGAAAGTAAGGGTGTTCCCTTTGGTGACCCCGGCGGGATTCGAACCCGCGATCTCTTGGATGAAAACCAAGTATCCTAACCACTAGACGACGGGGCCACAAGTTATTTTATTTTTAAACCGGCGGACCGGACCCGGGATCTCTTGGATGAAAACCAAGTATCCAGTCCTTCTTCAGGAATGAATGCGAAGCATTTGCCTCACTAGCCAACGGGTCCAAGAACCAAGAGATTATACACAAAAACTGAACCTAATTCAAACCCAAGAAATTCTTGACAATACTTGACAGACTGGTGTAATCTTTCTCTAAGGAGTGCTGCTCAAAATTTGCAGTTCAAAAATCTTAAATGCCCGAAGAAACAAACACTTCAAACCCAACTAGTCCTACATCACCGATAGGTTCTGCACCTTCAGGTTCAGTAACCGAAAGTCCGGCGCCAACTTCTCCTACAACACCAATTGACACTAGCGTAAGCCCCATACCAAACCCAATGGCTTCTCCGGCTTCAGAACCTACTGTCACCGCAGCACCAATGCCGACAACACCAGACCCAACACTTATACCTTCCACTCCAATGGAAGCTTCGCCGGTGATGCCAACGGTTTCAACACCCGTAACTGATACCCCTGTTGGGGTATCTGCGCCAGTAACAGAAACGCCAACACCTGTTGTACCTGAACCAACATCAGCGGAAACTACCCCTGTACCAAGGGTAGATAAACCAGTCTGGGCCAATGAACAACCAACACCACCTATGGTAACTACCCCAGAATCAGTAACACAGCCTGTTTCTGTCCCAACACCTGAACCAACAAACTCAGTACCCACCGAAACCATACCAATCACTACACCAATCGAACCAACTCCAAACCCAATTGAGACTGTGACAACTCCAGAGCCGCCAAAAATGCCTGAAGTCCCAGCTGTAGAAACACCAGCTCCGACGCCAGCACCTGCTATGGAACCACCAACACCACCCGCTGACAGTGACAACAATGGCCCTGCCTGGCTCCGAACTGATTCTCAAGCTCCTGCAACGCCAGAACCGGCTCCGGCAACTGCAGAATCAAGACCTGATCTTTCAAACGCACCGCTGCCATGGCAAGTCCCAAGCGAACAACCTGCAGCTGGAAACACACCGGCAGCAAATGCAGGGGGAGCAGTTGCAGCAACCGCAGCTCCAGGAGTGGAAGAGCATCACGGCTTCCCAATTATGATCTTTGTTGTACTGGTAATTGCGATTATTGTCGCGATTGGAATATTTCTCTTTGCCAACGGCTCACTACCTGGAACGTAAAAATTCTACGCCCCAAAATTTCTCTTTCGATTTTTATATTCCTCAACTGCCTTTTTTAGCTCTTTTTCGTCAAAATCCGGCCAAAGCACATCGGTAAAATATAGTTCTGAATAAGCAGCTTGCCAAAGCAAAAAATTTGATAAGCGTTTTTCCCCACCGGTTCTAATTATCAATTCAGGATCCGGAAGACCTGCACTATAGAGAAGGTCTGAAAATTCTTCTTCGGAAAGCTTCTTCTCTTTCCCAGTTTTTTCAATTGCCGCTAAAATTTCAGCTCGAGATCCATAACTAATGGCTATATTCAGTTGCAAGTTATTACCAGCGCTCAAACGTTTCTGGGTTTCACCCAGAGTCACTCGTACCGCCAAAGGAAGTTTCTCAAATTGGCCAAAGAAAGTTACTTTGACACCTTCTTTTTTTAGCATTGGCAACTTGTCGACAAAGCCTTTCTGCAACAAAGAAAATAGATCTTTGAGCTCTGTCTTTGCACGGTTTCTGAGGTTTTCAGTGGAAAGTGCGTAAACTGTGAGATATGTAACGCCCAATTTCGCAGCCGCCCGCACTACTTTTTCCAAAGCCTCCACACCCTCTCTGTGGCCATCTGCAATTTTCAAGCCTTTTTGTTTGGCCCAACGGCGGTTACCGTCCATTATGATTGCTACATGTTTAGGAATAGTGCTCATGAAGATACATTATCGCAGACCCAGGCAAATATAGACAAACAACTCCAACTTCCATAGAATTAAGTAGATGGAATCTGCTCAAGCCTCAAATAGCGGTGAAAAGACTCTTCTGGAGATTGCTTCTCAGTTGGAAAAAGTCGAAAAAACCAGTCTCCCTCCAGAACTAAAAGAGAATATCAAGGAAGCTCTCACCAGACTCAATCGTGCTATGCAACACGGCGTCTATCAACAAGAGTACGAACAAACCGCTCGTTATGTTGAATGGCTGCTGGGAATTCCTTGGACAAAATCTTCCGAAGACAACCTCGACATCAAGAAAGCTAAAGAAATTCTTGATCAGAGCCACTACGGGTTAGGATCGATAAAGAATAGAATTCTTGAATATTTATCCGTTCTAAAACTCCAACAAGACCAGGGTGAAAAAAGGATCAAGCCACACGCTAGCGTACTTTGTTTTGTTGGTCTCCCTGGTACTGGTAAAACCTCATTTGCGTCTTCAATTGCAGAAAGCTTGGGCCGGAAATTTATTCGTATTGCTATGGGAGGTGTTAGTAGCCCAATGGTCCTGCGTGGACAACCACGAGCCTTCCCCCAAGCCGAGCCTGGCGCCGTTGTCCGAAACTTGGTCCGCGCGGGGACAAAAAATCCGGTAATTTTACTCGATGAGATCGACTCGATCGTTGGTGGTTCGGAAAGCGATGTTATGGGTGTGCTGTTGGAGCTGCTTGACCCGGAGCAAAACCAAGCATTCACGGATTATTATGTAAATTATCCCATCGATCTCTCTGAAGCCCTCTTTGTCTGTTCTGCCAACCGTATGGGCAATATCACCTCCGCAGTTATGGATCGACTTGAGATGATCTTGATGCCGCGCTATACCGATGATGACAAAGTCCATATTGCCCGCGACTACCTATTTCCCCGCGAACTTACAAATACTGGCATCGACCAGAGCAAGATACGGTTCACTGACGATATGTGGCCACTGATAATCAAACCGTTTGGCTATGACATCGATATTCGTAATATCCAAAGAACGCTGAATGGAATCTTGCGAAAAGTCGCCCGGAAAATTGTCGAAGATAATGTTACCCTCGTAGAAATCAACCCCACAAACTACCGCGAATATTTGCCTGAGTGGTAAAAAAAGAGTTTTTGAGGATAAGTCCAGGTTTTTCCATAAAAACCAGTTAGAATTGACATGTCAGTGCAATTTGATATAACCGTCAATTAGGTATACAGGTTTTTCCATAAAAACCAGTTAGAATTGACACATCGGTGCTATTGATATAACCATCAAGATTGAGATCATATCTCTTGGTGTAATATTTCCCAGACGAATTTAACGAAGTGTTGTAAGCAGTTCCGACATACTTTGACAAAATCAATTGATCCACAGAGTCAATCTTGTTATCATTGTTGAGATCTGGTGGTCGAGAACTGGTCCCCACCCAAGATGAACAAGATGCATATGTACCCGTCCCCATATGTATCTCAGCCGCATCACCAAAAGTGTCCCCATCAGAATCAATTTTCAGTGTTCTAGTGCTATAAGAAGTTTCTTTTTTATTGTTAGCGGTATCATAAGCAGTCACAACAATATTATACAATGTATCATCTTTTAGATTTGTTAAAAATAGTACTTCTGTTGCTGACATTGGACTACAAGAAGTTGAAGAAGAACCTCCACCACCCCCACCGCTAGTTACATCCTTATAATATTTCGGATCGACTGAATCTGTATAACAATACGAATATCCCGAAACTCCACCAACATCGGTCGCTGACCAAATCCAAGTAATCTCGTTGGGGCCAACCTTAGCCGCTTTAATAGTGAGAATTGGTGGTGTCTTATCAACAACAGTAAAGGCTTGGGTATTTGAAGTAGTACACCCACCAGTTAGACATGAGACTGTCCAGTAGTATGTTTTTCCTTCAGGCAATGCAGGGGGACTTGGTTTGTAATTGTTGTTGAGAAAACCGCTGTAGCCAGTGGAAGAGATATTTGAACTACCTTTAGTTACGTCTTTGTACCAAGAGCCAGCGTAGAAATTCCCATCGCCTTCTCTCAAGAAAACCCGGTATTTGGTTGTATAGCAATAACAATCCCAACGAAACGTTGGTGTGGTTGAAGTGGCACTGTAGGCTGGGGTTAGTGAAGTCGGTTTTCCAGTCGCCGCCTGAGGACTCACTTGCCTCAAGGCAATTGCGCCAAAAACTGTTACCGGAATCGCTCCAAAGATTGCGACCACTAGAATCAGGGAAAATTTGTTGAGGTGATGCCAATCATCAAGTCCTTTAAACCTTTGGCTGATTTTGTCTAGGGCAGAGTCCATTGATAAGTTAATTATCTTTCATTAATAATTTACTTGTCAAGTTTAACCATTAATAGTAACTAGTCGGAATATGGTTCTTTTCGATATATTCTCTCTTGCAAGCCTCTGAACAGAAATAATATTTCTTACCTCGAAAATCCAATCTTGTAGTTTCAGATCTAACCTCAACACTGGTACCACAATTGGGATCCACCACCAGATCTTCAGAATTCTTAAACCTACCATCCTCCATCCACATTACCCGATCGGCAATCTCCATCACTCTCTGATCATGACTCACTACCACAACTGTCTTTCCCATATTCTTCGCCACTGCCTGCAGCAACCGCATCACTTCACGCCCGCGTTGGGAGTCGAGATTGGCTGTCGGCTCGTCTGCCAAAATAAGTTTTGGGTCATTTGCCAGGGAACGTGCAATCGAAATTCTTTGCTTCTCCCCTCCAGAAAGACGTTCTGGGGTAAAATCTTCTCTTTGGGAAAGGCCAAACGCCTTAAGCAGACCCTGAGCTTTCTTTCTGGCAATATCTTTCTTGACTCCAGCTAGCCCCAACGGAATCAAAACATTCTCCAGTGCAGTTAGATTGCTCAATAGATTGAAGGCTTGGAAAACAAAACCGATCTTATGCAAACGTAGGAACCGTCTGTTTCTCTCTGGCATGGAGCCAACATCTTCCCCATCGATAAAGATCGAACCGGAACTCGGCCGCAAAAGTAAACCGGCCATGGTTATCAAAGTAGTCTTACCACTGCCTGAAGGACCCATGATCAAAAGAATTTCTCCGCCGCGTACAACCAAGTCGGTGTTATCGACAGCCCGAACTTCAACTGCTCCAACACCATAAACTTTTGATACATTTTCAAGTTTTAGTACTTCTGAGTTCTCTTGATTCATCATTATGATTTAAACACTAATGCTGGATCTATTTTTACAATTCGCCGTACTGGCGTATAACTAGCTACAACACTCATCAGAATCGAGATTACAAAAACCATTGCAACGTCTTTCACCAAAACCACGGTTACAAAAGCTGGGGCAAAGATTGGTATCAACCAAAGTAAGACAAATGTAAGCCCAACGCCGATAACATAACCAATTCCACCAGATACCAGGGATTGCTCAAAAACGATCCTGTACACCTGCATATTTGAGGCTCCAAGTGCTTTTACAACTCCAAACTCTCGGGATTTCTCGACTGTTGCTGTATAAATTGTCAGACCAATAACAGCTGTTCCGACAAGAATACTAATAATCACAAGCACCGAGATAATCGGGAGAAATACTTCATCGATAAAACGTTTATTTTTTTCGACAAATTTCTCTCTGGAAAGAGCTTCTATTCCTTTAATCCCATTTACAGAATCTATAACTTGGTCTACTTTACCCGGCTCAGCCTTAAGTAAGTAAAAGGTAAACAGCTCTCCCGTGTTGAATATTTCTTTTGCATCCTCCATAGTTACGAAAGAAAACTGGAAGACAAACATATTTGCGCCTTCGGCAATTCCGGCAACTTTGAATGTTTTGTCGAAGATCTCAATAAAGTCCCCAATAACAAGTTTGTTGTTCTTGGCTAGAACTTTATCGACAACTATCTCACCCTTATGGATTTTGTCGGTCCCTTCGATAATATTTTTTGGGCCGGTAATTGGATCTTTGATGTCAAAACCAACAATATAGGCATTTACATCCCGATCCTTAATGGAAAGCTGATTTGGTCGGCCAAGAAATTTGTGCACCACAGCAATACCGTCAATATTTTCGATTTCCTCGGCGATATCAGGGTAAATAATCGAGGCACTACTTGAGATATCTGAGGCCCCATCTTGGGAAACCCAGATATCAGTATCAACCTCGCGGATATATTCTGTCGATTTGATCTGCCAGCCACGGTAGAGTGAAAGGATTATCAGAATCAGCATGACAGAGAAGGCCACACCACCGATCGAGATCAGCAGTCGGGTCTTTTCACCAAAAAGATTTCTTAGGGCAATGGAAATCATCTACTATTTAAGTATGCCTGAATTGGGGTTTTAGATCAATTACGCTGACTACCAATGGCTTCTAATTATTAATCCCCGTTCTTTTTTACCCAAAATTCGGTCTTGGATTACGTACATATCATCTTCTATTTTTTGAGCTAAAGCATCAACCTCTTTCTTGGTCTCTTCTAAAGAGACATCGACTTTTCCGAAAGTTTGTAGGTAGTATTTGAACTGGGGTTGAGTCCCTGACGGTCTAGTGAGCAAACGAATTCTTTCATCTTCGGAAAGAATAAAGGTAATTTCATCGCCGGTTACTCCAGCTTTATAGTTTTCTGGTTTCCGCTGTTCTTCGGGCAATTTATCAATTACTTTTACAACCTTCAGACCAGCGATTTCTTTCGGGGGGTCAGCTCGCAAGGCTTTATAAAGTTTAACAATGTCTTCAAAACCTTCTTTACCAAAGGATTCAACCTGATAAAGCACATTGCGGTAATAACCATATTTAAGATAAATTTCGTTCAAATAATCGGTTACGGTTTTTCCTTGGTCCTTAAGACACGAAACCATCTCTGCCGCAGTAATGGCACCAATTGCGCCATCCTTATCTCTGATAAAATCCCCACGACAGTAGCCACAAGTATCCTCGAAGGAAAAGATAAAATCCTTAGTATTTTTCATGTGCTCAACTGTTTGGCCAATCCACTTGTAACCAACCAGCAAGTCGTCAATAACACTTATCCCAAAACTTTTGGCTATGTCAGTCGCCAAAGTGGTACTGGCAAAAATTTTAACGAGAAGCAATTCTGGCTTGATCTTTCCTTCCTCTTTTATTTTGTTGAGAATTAAGTAAAGCATGGCCGAGGCAATTTCGTTGGCGGTGAGATAAGTTAACTTATTCGAATTAATGTTTGTTTTAAAACTAGCAGCAAAACGGCACCCGTCCGGATCAGTACAAATAGCAATATCAGCGCCAATTTTTTCACCAAATTCTGTGGTTGGTTGAAGAACTTGCTCAAATTCTGGGTTAATGTAGTCTCGATAAGCCCCGGGAAAGTTCTCATCTGGGTTCGCCTGGCTCTCTAAAACAGTCACATCAAAGCCTTCTTGTTTAAGAATCGGTAGGGCATTTGTAATACCTGAACTATTCAAAGGACTAAAGGCAACTTTGGCCGACCGACTTTTTGTTAATGAAAGCTCCAGAAGTCTTTGTAAATAGGCCTCGTCAACTTCTTTACCAATTATTTTTACAAAACCTTGTTTCTCTGCATCCTCAAAACCAGTTCTTTTAATTTCTTGGACATCAAGTACCAACTGCATGAACTTCTCGTCGAGTGGTGGAACCACCTGCCCACCATCGGTCCAGAAAAATTTAAAACCATTATCCGTTCTTGGGTTGTGAGAGGCTGTTAATTGAACACCCGCAATTGTCTGCAAATGGCGCACTGCGAAGGAAACTTCTGGAGTCGCACGGATTCCGTCAAAGAGAAAGGTTTTGATTCCGTTGGCAGCTAGAATACTGCAAGTAAGTTTTGCAAAATCTCGGGAGTATTTTCGAACTTCATGGCTAACAATAACACCTTTATCTTTTGCTTCTTGACCAAAATCTTCAATGAAATTGGCTAGACCTTGGGCCGCTTCGCCAATTGTGCGCAAGTTAATTCTGTTTGGTCCAGCACCAATTTTTCCTCGAATCCCACCAGTTCCAATACGAATGCGGGTATAAAAAGCATCTTCAAGTTCGATGATATTGTTATCGGAAATTAATTTATTAAGTTCGTCTTTATAAATAGTAAATTCTGAATCAGTTAACCACTTGTTTAGGTTTGAATAAGCTTCTTCTGAAAGTTTGTTTTTTAATTCTTCCATAGGGAAAATTATATCAGAAATTTTGCTGGAAAAGAAAAGGCCACCCCGGAAGAGTGTGGGGTGGCCATATGGACAAGCGACTTCCTCAGGTTGGTTACCGCTCGATCCCAGTTGGATGGTAACTGTGGTTGCGAACCGAAGCGTACACCCAGGTGCCGTATACGAAATGTACCAGCATCAACGGGCCGATCAATAGCGACGTCACCACAACTGCGACGTATGCATCTACCGGATTCATCTGACTCCCTTCAGTCGCTACATTCTACCACTTCTTACCCAAACAAAAAGCGGCCTTGCGGTCGTTTTTTGAAATAGCAGTATAGCAGATTTGCAAACCTACGGTCAAGCCTACTTACGCTCAACCGAAATCGTGCATTCTGTTACCAATGCTGTGATTGCACCAATGGCGGCCAGCACAGGAGCGAGAACCACACCAACCACACCAACGGTGAGTGGAAATTCGGCGATAGTTTTGCCTTCTTTTGAAGTAATAGTTATCTTGCGAACATTACCTTCTTTGATAAGCTCTTTAATTTTTTCAGTAACATCTTCCCCTTTGACTTCGAACTTTTCCTGCCTGCCGGCAGGCTGGTCAGTTTTTGCCATGTTATTTTTTGTCTCCTATTTTTACAAAAGCCAGTTTCTTCTGGCTCACTATTGCTTTTACAAGTTCAAAACTTCCAAAGAATACCCCTGTATAAAACAAATCGCCTGCCATCGTATTGCGGAAGAAAGGAATTGCCGCACTGTAGCAAGCCACCAAACCTGCAAAGGTTTTTGGGTAAAGTGAACCCGCGAGCCAAATGGCAAGATTCGTAATAATAAAGAAAAGTACTGAAGCAGTGATTGAAGCCAAGACTATATTTCCAATACTTTTGCGATTTCGCAACCAAAATCCGATCAAAACAATCAGAGCAAAACTACCATACACAGTCAGTCTTGAAGTAATTGAATCAAAGCCAATGAAAAAATCTGACAGGACCATTGCCGCTAGTGGCAAGACAAGTGCGGTTTTCTTGTTTAGATAAGAACCACCAAAAAGGGCCATAGCCCCGATCGGTGCGAAATTCGGGGCGTGTGGGACAAGCCGAATAAACGCTGCTGCGATCACAAAGATTAAGGGGTTTGAAATTTTCTCGAAGTATTTTTGCATAACTTACTGGGAAGATATAGGCTGGAACTTAGTATAACAAGTCCAGCCCATACCAACAACCCTCCTTAGTAGGTAGCTATCTCCCAACCAATAGTGTCACCTGTGACAATAGTGTAAGAGCCAGCTCCAACCTTGGCCTCCTGACTATTTACCAAGAATTTCCAATACTCTTTCTTAGAGTCGCTAGCCAATCTTCCATTGATACTAGTAATAAAGGCCATTTCGCCTTCACCAGATTTCTCTATTGTGACTACCGCTTCTGTAGCTTCCAATGCTGTTTTTCCAACTACATTTTTTGCCTGGTATTCCTTTTCTGCTCCATCAGCTTTAACAGTGAAAGTTACTGCTTCAGTTGCTTCTTGTGTAGTACTAGATGAAGATTTCGTTGCTTCTTTGTTGTTTTGATTTACAAAATAGTAACCGCCACCAAGAAGTACTACCAAGGCAGCTATAACTAGAATAATATTGCTTCGAATTTTGTTCATGAGATAACTTCCTAAAAAATTAACTATTAATAAGGCAGAAACCAAAAAACCAACCTGCTAAAGGTTGGTCGATTACATACTCATCGGCACCTCCTTTGCTCGAAGGAATTCAAAGGCTGGGTTCTGGGTTTACAGTAGCGGCACTCCCCTGGAATCGCACCAGGCTTCACCAAAAATCCTTTGATCTAAATTTTAAAAGTAGTAAGACTTTAGCCCAAAGCGGGAAAATTTGTCAACAGTTTTTTGTAAATTTGCACTCTAGTGAGATAATTTGATCAGAATCGAGAGCGCTAAGGAGGTTGGTCGTGGCTAACGATATGCCCATGGTACGTGTACCTGCCGGTATATGGACTCTAGGTGTGAGCTCGAAACGAACTCCCTACCCCATTTTCTCTTGGGGAATAGGAGAATTTCAGAATGGCGACAGCCCACTCTGGGCTTCGGCAATACGCCGCGTTTACTGTTGGGAATGGCCTGGGCAAGAACCGCTTTCCTTCGCAGATCCCGACGGAGTACTTGCCCAGATCGCAGATCACGGGTTTTCCACACCACCCCTGATTTACGAGGTTGGAGACGTCCTGAGCGAGTTCAGCCCAAAGATGCAAGGCAAGGAGTTTGAAGAGATGGGAGAACTGTTCGCGGAGATCGAGCAACGCTGGCGAGAACTAATCCGACAGCTCTGAGAAAAAGCTGATCGAGACACCAGCTGGGCTCCGAACAACCGTTCCGAGCTCAGCCACATTTATTAATAGTAAACGGTTTTGGTAAGGTGATAGGGTTTATCGATCTTTGTTTTATCTTGACTTTCTAGCCACAAAATTCCCAGAAAATCCACATAGTTCAGCTTTGGGTATTTGGGCCTAAGTTTCTCAACAGTTAGATAACTGGCCATTAGCATATTGGCACGGATTTCAATCTCTTCTCCACTGGCTTCAGCCAACTCAACCCGATTGTCCACTTTTTCCGCTAAAGGCTTGCTGTATTTCAAAAATCCCAAAGTGCGCATAATTGCTGGTATTTTGTAGTCTGCAAAGCCCAAAATTTCATCTGTTTTCGGCAGAGGTTTGTCAAAATAAGCAACATCTGTCAAAAAAACTTGGGTCTTTTTGTAGAAAAGTACACTATTACCTTTGTATTTTGGAACATCGTAAAAACCAGCAAACTCAGTTGATAAACCTTCCATCATTCTAAAAGCGTCTGTACGATACTCTTCAAAAAAATTGTGAAAATGGCCTTGATACTTCGCCACAAGAACTTCACCAATCTTTTTCATCATTTCGTAGCGCTCTTTCAAAAGCGGAATTTCCGGCTCGCCTGCATAGATTTCACGCGTCTTTTCTAGAGTCAAATTAGCAAGAAAATTGCCGTCAAGAATGTTGTTTCCCTGCTCTATTGCCCGCTCAAAGGCAGCAATATTTGCCCACCAACCATCTAGATTTTGGCCTCGAAATGAAATTGTCCATTTCTGGGGATAGCCCCAGTAACAAAAGGCTTGATTTGCCAGTAAAAACAAAAAATCTATTTCGTCTTCCTTGTTAGGTTGAGGTTTGTAGCCCAGTGGATAGGCATTGCTACCTTTGGTCCAATGGATAATTTCTTGGGAAGCAAAACCTTTGACATAGCGATCAATCGCTTCCTCGTCAATGGAAACGAAACTACTCTGCTCAACAACAGATTTTATTGAGTCGAGGATTTTTTGTTTAGAAAGCATCTAATGTTTGCTAGTTATCTTTAATTTATTTATTCTAACATCCTCGATCAACAGGTCTCTATTCTCTGGAATAAAGGGGATGGAAGGATTTACATAATCAGCTTTCCTTAGGTTACAGCTTAAACAGGAAATAACCCAAGTCCAAGGTACATCAGCATACGCCCTAAATTTTCCTTTGGGTATTAAATGGTCTGTTGTTCCAATGTTTGAAGATGTGAAAGTTTGACCACAATATTCACAACTCTTATTATCATTTATTGTCCAAAACAATAATTACCTCAACATTCAGAATGGCCGCACGAGTAGCACTTCTTACAACCTTCTTCATAAACAAAGCTGGCGACACCACATTTTGGGCAGATGTCCCGGCGACTTGGTATTTTTCCAATTGTCGGAATTGCCGAAAGTTGCATTGTCACACCCGTTGACTCATCTTTAGTTTCCTCGGTTGATTCACTAGCTTCCTTGGCAGTAGCAATTACTGCGTGACCATTGCCGTTGCCATTACCGTTTAGTTGTGCGTGTCCATTGCCATTTTGGAGCGAATGACCGTTGCCGTTTGTAAGTACCGCAGCATTACCATTGGCTAGTTTTGCTTCGGTTACTGCTGGATAGGTGCTTTCCTTTCCAGAATATTCGGACAGTACTTTGCTGACGGCATCAGCAAGTGAATGGATACGATCTGCTCCAAAGCCTCGGGCCGAACTACCACCGATTCCGGAAAGCTGGTTTACTACCTGCTGGATGACCTCAGTTGGAGCGTAGTTTGACGGGATTCTTAGTGCCAGTGATATCAGACGACCGATTGCTTCGGCGTCGGCATAAATATCAGTCCCCGCTTTTCCAACGTTGATGAAGACCTCGAAAGGATTGCCTTGCTCGTCTTCGTTTATCGTCACAAAAGCGTGCCCGACTGGAGTCGCAATTCGACGAGTGATACCTCGCAGGTTGTCTGGTCGTTTGCGCAGATGTGCTGGAACTGCGGCTGCAACTGCTTCTTCTGCCTTTGCCTCTTTTTTATCATCTTTGTGGGAGAGTACTCCTTCACGAGAACCATCCCGCATGTAGGTCACCCCTTTACAACCAAGATCATAGGCGTCCATATACAAACGGCGAACTTCCTCAACCGTATGAGCGTTTGGCGCGTTCACAGTTTTGGAAATGCTGCTGTCGGTGTAGTCTTGGACCAAAGCTTGAACCTTGACGTGTTCTTCTGGGGTCAGATCGTTGGCTGAGACAAAATATGCTGGTGCTTTCTCAGTATCTGGATTTTGTTCCTTCCAAGCCTGATAGAGTGGGTGATACATTGTCGATTCGCCAGTGCGGTCGCGACGCACCATTGCAAAGTCATAGACTGGTTCGATCCCTGAAGAAACTCCGGATACCAGAGAAGTAGTCCCAGTTGGAGCTTGGGTCAAAAGCACAGCGTTGCGAATACCGTTTTTGGCAATCAAATCACGAACTTTTTGAGGGAGTTTCTTGATAAACCACCCTTGCAAATATTTTTCTTTATCAAAGTTTGGAAACGCACCTCTTTCCGCTGCCAATTCAGCTGAAACTTCGTAGGCACTGTCTCGGATCGTTTTGTAGATTTTTTCAATCACTGGTTGGGCCTGGTCAGAACCATAAGCAAGTTTCATCTTGATCATAGCGTCTCCAAGACCCATGGTTCCAAGTCCGGTTCGACGAATACCCATCTGCTGCTTCCGATTTTCAGGGAAATAGTAACCAGTCGACTCGATGACATTGTCCATCATTCGAATCGCAATTTTTACTTTCTCTTCAAGATCAGCAAAGTCAAACTCCCCGTTTTCATTGACAAAAGCAGAAAGATTAACTGCACCAAGATTACAAACTGCCCAAGCTCCAAGCGGTTGTTCACCACAGGGGTTGGTGGCAATCAGTTTTTCAAAATACCAAGTGTTGCTTCTTTTGTTTGAGCGTTCGATAAAATGTAGCCCTGGCTCGGCGGATCGCCATGCAGACTGACAGATTTTCTCCCAGACAGCAGCTGCTTTTACAGTTTTGTACAGGACAACCTTCTTGCCCGCAGCCTTCCACTTATCCATATCACCATCCCAAAGCTTGTCATAATCCGGTTCAGCTAAGTCAGGGTAATAGAGATCCCAATCTTTGTTGTTTTTCACTGCGTCCATGAAACCATCAGAAACACAGACTGAGAGATTAGCCCCATTTATTCTAGTTAAATCTTCTTTGACTGTAATGAATTCTTCAACGTCGGGGTGCCAATCGTTGAGCATGAGCATCAAAGCCCCGCGTCTGGTCCCTCCTTGCTGGATAACGTCATGGGTGGCCGTAGAATAAAGCTCGGCCCAGTTAGTTGGCCCAGAGCTAGTACCGTTGACTTTCTTGACTCTGGCCCCACGTGGACGCAAAGAAGAGAGGTTGATGCCCACACCGCCGGAGCGCGACATGATATCAACCATGAGTTTTAAATTATCGATTATTCCGTTGCGTGAGTCGTGTGGGGAAGGAATGACAAAACAATTATAGAAAGTTACTTCATAGGGAGTCCCGGCTCCAGAAAGCACCCGACCACCGGGAACATATTTAAAATCTTTCAAAGCAGAGTAAAACTTCTGGGTCCACTCTTTCTGAAGTTCTGGAGTTTTTTCGACCTGGGCTAGACCAGCGGCAACTCGAGTCCACATCTGCTCTGGGTGAGCCTCGATTGACTTACCTTCATCATCTTTCAAACTGTAGCGATCTCGGAAAACTTTGGCGCGAACACCTTCAAGTTGGGTTTGCTCAGAATCTGTGATCAAGCTCTCGAGCTTTCTTTGCAAAACAATTGAAAAGCGGAACTCCTTTCCTTGGGATTTCTTTGATTTAGAATTTCCGCTACTCATCGAGCAGTTCCTCCTTGAGTATAAATAATAATGTTAAACAAATTACTTTTCCCTCCGCACACCTTTGAAAGGTCTCTTATCCGCTTTTACATCCATAAACTTGCCTGTATCGGCGTTCCTTTTCTGCCAGTTTTGGGTAACTGGGTTCTCTAGCTGTGATCTTTTTCTGACTTCGCCAACTCGTCCGTTATTTTTACCCATTTTTCATTCACCACCCTCTAGCTAACTTGTCCTTTATCTTTAATCAAACTTTTGACTTCTTTTTCAAATGTTTCCAAATCGTCGAACGAACGGTAAACCGATGCAAAACGAATATAAGCAAGCTCATCAAGTTTCTTCAAACGCTTGAGCACTATATCACCCATGTCAGCTGATGGTATCTCGATCGAATCTCTTTTGCGAAGCTCCATTTCAATCTCATCAACTGCTTTCTCGATCTGGTCCAGAGTTACTGGCCTTTTCTCGGTGGCCTTGAGCATCCCAGTCATCAGTTTCTTGCGATCAAACTGTTCTCGACGCCCATCCTTTTTCAAAACGATCAAATCAACCATATCCGTACGTTCGTAGGTGGTGAATCTCTTTTCACACTTGAGACACTCTCGGCGGCGGCGGATAGAGCCAAGATCCTCACTGTCACGTGAGTCAAGAACTGAGGTGTCGTAATAACTACAATACGGACATTTCACGGTACACTCCCCACAATTTCAAGGGCGCAAAAAAGTACGCCATGATAAACACTTACTATCTAGCTTTCTGTCCTTAAGCTGATTGTTTAGAAGTTAAAAAAGAACTTTTGGCCCAGTATCTTGTGCTATGTGGTTTGATGGGTCTTTGGGTCCCTCCACCGGCTGGCGGATTTAGGGAGTACGTTTCTCTGAAAAGAAACTCGAAAGCACAATATATTGGGTACTAAGTAAATGCTAACACCAAGATCTTGACACTGTCAATACCTGTATTATGTCCATTTTTCCTGACAATTGGACTGTCCACCTATAGCCTCAGGCGTTCTTTGCCTTTTCCTCTTCTAGGAACTCTTCTACCTCAAGTGCTGCAATACAACCCGCTCCGGCAGCGGTAACTGCTTGCTGATATTTGTAGTCGTGGACATCTCCGGCAGCAAAAACTCCTTTGACACTAGTTCGGCTACCTTCTTTCAACTTTATATACCCGGTTTGATCAGTCTCGACCTGGCCTTTGAGAAAGTCAGTATTTGGTTTGTGGCCAATAGCAACAAAAACCCCTTCGACAGGTAGAGTCTGTTCTTTGCTTGTTTTCTTATTTTTTATCTTTAACCCTTCAACTTTGGTCTCACCAAGAACTTCCACTACTTCACTATCCCAAACAAATTCTATCTGATCGTTTGCTTTGGCTCGATCTTGCAAAGCTTTAAATCCGCGTAGTTCGTCGCGCCTATGAACAAGGAAAACTTTAGGAGCAAATTTTGTCAAAAACAAAGCCTCACGCAGAGCAGTGTCTCCACCACCAATCACCGCTAAGTTCTTGCCTTTGAAAAAAGCACCATCACAAACTGCACAGGCAGAGACGCCACGCCCACGGAGTTTTTGTTCTGACTCTAGTCCAAGCCATTTAGCCGACGCTCCTGTAGCAATGATCAATGATTTCCCCTGAAAAGTCTTTGAACCAACTTTCACGGTAAATGGTCTCTTAGTCAAATCTACTTCGGTAATATCGCCATCCGCAAAACTAGACCCAAGACGCTCTGCTTGTTTACGAAAAAGCTGCATCAGCTCTGGTCCCAGAATCCCCTCTGGAAACCCCGGGTAATCCTCAACTTCCGTGGTCCAAATAAGCTGTCCGCCGGCTTCGACTCCGGAAACAACCAAAGCTTTGAGGTTTGAACGGGCAATATAAATAGCTGCCGTCAGCCCAGCTGGTCCAGAACCAGCAATAATCACATCATAAATTTCATCCATAATATATTTTGATATAGTTTGTTCTTACTTCTGCAAGGACGGGCCTTGTAATAATTAGGAGTTCCACCCACGGTTTGGTTGAGATCGAACTTCTTCTGTTTCGTCGGTTCGCGAATAATCATCCTCGAGTCGATAGGTTGTACCTGTTTCTGGTGTAGAAACCTCCCAGATATCGCAATCCGTGATGCCAAAGAGACGATGTTTTTGCCCAATCTTTGTGGTATAACCTTTACCCTGTTCAAACTCTATTGTTTGCATTTGACCACTAGAATCTTCGATTATCACCCCACCCTTACCAAAACCCAAAAAGTACGTCTCTTCTTTTTGGTCATGAATCTGCAAACTTTGTCTTTTACCCGCCTCAATGTGCATAATTTTACCCGTGTAAGGCTGCCCTTCTGGTGTAAAAATCAGTTCATAACCCCAGGGTTTGTCCACCTTTTGAGAATAACCTTGTGTCAAAAATTTTGATTTATCAAACTGATTTTTTTCCATTTATTAACCTTTCTTGGGTAGCATTAGGAAATATTTAGAATCCGATTGATTCTTTCTCTATCATAACCTAATAGTGTTTCTTTCGAACCGTCGTCCTTGATAAAAACTGTGAAGGGAATTCCGGCCTGGCCTTCCATCTGCATTAGCTCTTGTGCTGCTTTTTCATTATGATCGATGGAAATATCTTCATATTCGATACCCTTGGCGTCAAGGTATTCCTTTTCCATTTTGCAGTAAGGGCACGTAGTAGTTGTGTAGATTTTAATTTTCATTATTTAAACTCACTATATTTTCTGGGCAGAAAATTCAGGTTTGCCACCCCGACGGTTTTTTATCTCATCTAGAGTCAGCAACCCTGCTTGGGGACCTACTTGACCAACAACGGAAGCAGCATTAATACTACCCCAAATCATGGCTTCGGGTAAAGATTCTCCATGAAAAAGTCCTGCGCAGACGGCCGTGGCATAAGAATCTCCGGCACCAGTTGCTTCAACTCGCCCCCCTGGAAACTCGGGCAGTTTCCAAAAGTCATTACCATCATAGCTGTAGGAACCCTCCCTGCCATCGGTTATTACTACTATTTTTAACCCCAGATCATCTCGAGTTTTCTTCAACAGCTCTTTGATATCCGTGTGGTTTTCTTCGGGCAAACCCAGAATTCTTTTTGCCTCTTCGACATTTACAAAAAATACTTCGGTGGCAGATAAGATTTCTGGATAGTTCTTAACACCCGCTTTCATTTGGTATGTTCCAGGATTGTAGCCCATTTTGGCGCCAGTTGATTTCACGTACTCGGCTAGATCTTTTGAAAAAGTTCCATTGGCAAAGCTTGCCGAAGCGCTGGTGTAATAAACCCATTTCGCACTCTCCATTTTTGGAAGTTCATAAACCCATTGTTGGTGATAAACAAAAATACTCCGTTCACCTTGAAAACGAAGTACCACAGAGTAGTTTGATTCCATTCCTTCGTTGACTTTTATATAGACTGGATCGACCTTTTCCTCAACCATTTTCTTTTTGATACGAAATCCTGCATCATCTGCCCCCACATTCATATACATGGCAGTCTTCAAACCCAAGCGCGAGGAACCCACCGCATTGTTGGCAGCATTTCCAGCCACCAAATTTTGCATTTCCTCGACTGCAATTTTGTCTCCATACTTGAGGCAAAGCTCGCAAATCTCTTTGTTGATTGTGCATTGTACATGGGCATCGTTGATCTTGATGAAGACATCGATTGTGGCATCACCAACACTGATCAGGTCAAACATGTTTTTTTCCTTTTGACAATAACCTCTCATCAACCTGGATATTCAACAAGTCTACGATAACTAAAAATGTCGAGAAAGCTATATACAAGGAAGCGGTATCGCGCAAAGTGTGGTCTACAAGTAAGAAATTGTACGAAAAGAAAAATATTGCTAGAACTAGCACCGCCAACCCAACCACAGTACTTACTTCTGAAAGCTTCAAGAGGAATTTGGAACGATAGTTGGTCAAACACAGAGCATCTACCAACACGGCAAATAAGGCTGACACCAAACTGATTTGGTAAATTTTGAATGTCGAAAAGTAATCCAAACCATTAAACTGCGAGGTTATCCCGATAAATGTGGGGACTCGAAAAATATCCAGTGCCGGTCTGTCAAAAGTATGCATTAGGATCACAAGCAAGACGCCAACAATAAACGCTCCAAAGTATAAATTTCTCAACCAAACTAGTTCTTTGGAAAGTTTCATATCTTACCTCCACTTCCACAAAGATTAATCCACCGCAAGGCTTCTTTTTTTACTTCTTCTACAACTCCAGGAAAAACTTTATACATCGCAATTTCTTTGTGTTCAACAAGTGCCTTTTCCAAAGACTCTCTGTAAGCTAAGCGAATTTCCGTGTTGACATTAACTTTAACAACATCAGCAGCGACCGCTGCCCGAACTTGATCATCCGGTGTTCCAGATGATCCGTGCATCGAAAGAAAGGTATTGGGAATTGCTTGTCCGACTGCCTTTAGTAAATCAATATCGAGTTGGGGAGTGTAGCCTGGGTAAATTCCGTGAACATTACCGAAAAACGAAGCGAAAATATCGACTCCGGTTTCAGCAACAAACTTCGCAGCCGTTTCCGGATGACTTTTTCCTGATTCGATCACTGCCGGATCAACGGTCTCGCCAGTGTGGACTTCGGAACCACTACCTAAGATCTTGTCAATTTCCCCTTCCACCATTTGACCCTTACCATGTGCTTCAGGAACAATTCTTTTACAAACCTCAATGTTTTCTTCGTAAGGAAGTTTCGAACCGTC
Source organism: uncultured Gammaproteobacteria bacterium (assembly GCA_964360785.1). Taxonomy (GTDB): domain Bacteria; phylum Patescibacteriota; class Microgenomatia; order Woykebacterales; family RBG-16-39-9b; genus DATIHF01. The sequence goes on from CAYHXX010000001.1 coordinate 398,778, forward strand.
GAAATGAATTAGATCATAACCAGCTTCAAAACCTGGCCGAGTATCTTCGTAAGTATAAGCGTGGTCAAGGTTTACAATAATTGGAATCTTGTATTTATCACTAAAGTTACGGCAGATGCAAAGTACGTTTTCCGCTTCCATCCATTTGGTTTCGCCAGTTGAAGTTTCAATGATAACGGGACTTTTTGCCTCAACCGCCGCCGCAACAATTCCCTTAATCGTTTCTAGATTACCAGCGTTAAGAGCGGGGATAGCAAAATTTTCTTTTTTAGCTTTTTCTAACCAGTCGTGGGCAGTCATATCTCAATTCTAACTGAAAGGGTTGATAACTTCTATCCCTTTAAAAATACGGAAGTGTTTTTCATTGTCTGTATAAATCGTCTCTACTTCATTATCCAGCATAGTAGCTGCTAAATAGGCATCAAAAATATTTGCCTTATTAATTTGATGTTTTTTAGCTAGCTCGATTGCTCTAGCTAGAGTTGAATTATGGGGATAAATAAAAGTGAAATCTTCACTATTCAAAAATTCGTTTATAACCCATTGGATATCTGTGGTATTTAGAACCTTCTCAACTTGCCTCGGGTTTGTAATAACAGAGTAGAATTCCAAAATATTCTGTTGAGCCAAAGCAACATCAATTTGACCACTAGTCGCTGATAATATTAATTCTTTGGCTTTTTCATGTTTGGGGGAAAGAGAATTGTGAGCAAATAACAAGATATTACTGTCGAATAATATCATTTAAGTGTTCTTCATAAATATCTTCACGTGTAAGTGGGGTTTTTATCTGACCCATATCGAAAGTTCTCAACCTAAATTTTCTTTTTTTCTTAATCTGCTTAGTAACATCCAATTTTTCCTTGAGGGCTTGGTTTAGAAGCTCTTTTAAACTAATATCTGCTTCGACAGCTTTGTTTTTGGCGGCTTTTAATAGGTTTTCTTCAATTGCAACTGTGGTTCTTTTTTCTTTCATATTTACACCCTAGCATAAAAGCATATTAGCATCAAGATGTCTTGGTATTGAAAAGGCTGCGATTAACTTAGGTTCATGGGCCTGACCCTCAACCACAAGGTTATTAGCTCTTCCTGCCTAGCGACTGGCAAGTCTAAACCCATTCTCGAGAAAGTCATTTATGTAACCACTTTTCTTTTTGTTATTAAAAGAGCACCAACTACCAAAATATAGATTAAAGCGTAAATAAGAATTGGTCCTAAGTTGGTGAGGAAATATCTCATGTTAAATAATACTAAATACCCCTGAAACCCTTGAACTAACATTAAAATTGCAAGGACTAATAAACCGCCTGAAAATTTATTTTGTTTTGCTCGTATCATAAATAAAATTGGAAAAATTAAAGTAACGGCTAGATGGTAAAAGCTCCAGAAAAGGAAAACAACCATCTCCCCAATGCCCCGCAACTTATTCGAGTAATCGATCAACCCATCCTGAAAAACCCAAGCAAAGAAAAGGATGTCTAAAATCCCCAAGATTATAAATGTTTTTGTTAACCAATTGTGGGTATTCATTTATTTAACCTTTCTCTTCAAAACATTCTCCACTGCTTTAAAAATAGCGTCAGGGCTCATTCCGTATTTTTCGTATAACTCATTGGTATTGCCGCTTTCTCCAAAAGTATCTTGCATACCAATAAATTCTATTGGTACTGGGTAATTTTTTGCCAAACTTTCCGCAACCGCCGCTCCCATTCCTGCCATCACCTGGTGTTCTTCAACTGTTACAATCGCGCCGGTTTCTTTGGCAGCCTTTGCTAGGGTCAAAGCATCGATCGGTTTGATTGTGTGGTTATTGATAACCCTGACATTTATTCCTTTATTTTCTAGCTGTTTGGCAGCAAGAAGTGACTGGTACACCAACGGTCCGCAAGCAACGATCGTGGCATCATCGCCATCTTTGAGAACTTCCGCTTTTCCAACCTCAAAAGAGGATTCCTCAGTGGTGATGATTGGCGTTTTTTCCCGTCCAAAACGGAAATAAAACGGGCCTTTGTGGGCCGCTGCTGCCAAAGTAGTTTTCTTCGCCTCGATTGCGTCGGAGGGAACCTCAACTACTATATTAGGTAGTACTCGCACAATGGCAATGTCTTCAAGCGCCTGGTGCGTTGCCCCATCTGGACCAACTGAGATACCCGTCTGCGCTCCGGCAACTTTAACATTGGCTTCTGTATAGCAAACACTCACTCGCAACTGATCCCAACTCCGACCAGGTGAAAAAACGGCGTAAGAACTAACGAATGGAATCTTTCCAGAAAGAGCAAGTCCAGCCGCAATTCCCATCATGTTTTGTTCGGCAACTCCACACTCGATAAATCTTTCAGGAAATTTCTTGCCAAACTCTTCAACTCTGGTAGATTCGGCCAAATCAGCAGTTAAAACTACAACGTCTTTATTGGAATCACCAAGTTCCAGCAATGCTTGACCATAACCATCTCTAGTCCCGGCCTGCTGCACACCTGCCTTGCCGTCAGGCAGGTCTTTATCAAAAAGTTTTGGATTCAGGTATTGCATAAATTAAATTAGTAATAATTTCAAACCAGCTTTCTAACTTGCTGGACAGTAGGCTTCATTACTAAAATCTGTACTTGCCGACACTGAAGAACCCTGATAAATAGCAACTAAAATCATACCTTTACAGTAGTAATCGATTGATTCTGATACGGAATGTTCAAAGCCTTTTCCGGTTAATTTTGTGCGTAAATTCTCAGCTACTCCCTCACTTTTTATGTTATATCCAATTGTCCCACTTTTCCCCCCTTCCCACGAACTACCTGTAGAAATTCTAACAGAATAGCTAGCTACATTTTTGTCCTTTACTAAGGAAAACATTTCCTTCCAGACTGGTTTTCTTTCAGACAATATTTTAACTACACCCAAACTATTGGTGATCTGAGCAATTAGGAAAATACTTAGAGGTAAACCTAAAATTACTAATTTTTTCTGGTGTCTCGATTTTGAAGAGATCAGAAAAATAACCCAACCGATCAGAAGTGTTGGGACGATTACCCAGACCACAATCTCAAAAAAATTCATAAACTGAGTATCTCTATGATACTTCTCAACAAATTTTAATAGCTCTCCTTCAGCCGAAATAATGGTTGCCCTGTCATAGTCATTGTTTGTCGGGTCTGTCAGATTATAGATACTATGAGCTAGGATCATTCCCACGGGTATTGGCAAGCAAATAACTGATATTAGAACTTTTACCACTGCTTTTATGGGGATAAGGTTACTTGGCTCTTCGTTGTTTATTGTTCCAGGCTCACTCATGTTCCCCTCTGATCCTTCCTTTGAGAGTTCTTAGCTCCTTCAATGCTAGTTTGGCCTCATCTGGTTTTGGTGGTTTGCCGTGCCAACTGTATTCAAACTCCATAAAGTCCACACCTTTTCCAGGAATAGTGTGGGCGATGATCATGACTGGTTTTTCGTAAATTGTCTTGGCCATATTGCAGGCATCAATGATAGATTCAATATTGTGGCCATCGACTTCGAGCACGTGCCAGTTGAAAGCTTCATACTTTTCCTTGATCGGCTCAAGCGGCATGATATCCTCGGTCATACCATCAATCTGAATATTATTTCGATCCATGATCGCCGTGATATTGTTTATCTTGTTTTTGCCAGCAAAAAGTACTGCCTCCCAGACTTGCCCCTCGTCGTGCTCCCCATCACTCATCAGACAATAAATTTGATGTTTCTCATCATTCATTTTGGCAGAAAGTGCCATTCCAATTGCTTGTGAGAGACCCTGTCCCAAAGGACCACCAGTATTTTCTATCCCCGGAAGGGAACCAAAATGGGGGTGTCCCTGCAAACGAGAATTAAGTTTTCTAAGTGTGAAAATTTCTTCTTTAGGAAAATATCCAGCATGCGCCAATGTAACATACCAAACCGGAGCGATATGACCATTGGAAAGTAGGACTCGGTCACGGTCTTTCCACTTTGGATTTTCAGGATCGTGGTTGAGAACGTAAAAGTAAAGCGCGGTGAAGACATCAGCCATTCCCAATGGCCCAGCCGAATGCCCACTACCGGCCTCCACCAAGGCTTTGATGATGTCCTGCCGAATATCATCAGCTATTTGGTTGAGTTTTTGCAGCGTTTCTTGATTAAAAAACTCTTTTTGTCTTTCCATAGGGCAGTCCGCCAGTTGGCGGATTGAATTTTACTCTACAACTATTGTACCTCCTGCTGAAGCATTAAGGTGATCATGATATTCCCAGGTACCTTTTTTTGTCACTGTGAATGACTTTGACTCACCAGCTCCAACTAATCCTAGATTCAGCTCCGTATTGTCCGTGTGAGCTGGATGAGGATTACTGTCAAACTGGATCGTTCTACTAGAGTTGTTCTTAACAGTAACACTACCTCCAGAGATAACTTTGACACTAGACGGTGAAAAGCCACTGTCAGTATAGATAATTGTCACACTACTAGTTGCTGTTGTGGTATCTGTGGTTGTACTAGTTGAACTATTTGTTGAGTTCTCAGTATTTTGTTTTGAGGTTGTGTTGTTGTCCTTTTTGGAATTGTTTACAAATAAAAACGCTGCGCCTGCAACTACTGCAACAATAACAACACCAATTATTAAAGTCCGCATTCTTTTACCTCCTTTTTAGGCATTATTTTCTGGTATGACGTCTGCGACTGATTCCCTCAGGGTTTCGATCGCATTTCGAACCTTTTCGTTATAACTTGATCCTTCCATTTTATCATTGTTAAAAACATAACTCCCTGATGCAAGAATTGTCGCTCCTGCTTCGGCGCATTTTCGCGCAGTGTCTGGCTCAATACCACCATCGATTTCAATCGGCAAATCAGGGCGCATGCTCCGCAATTGTCGGATCTTGTCGATAACAACATGGGCAAAATGCTGTCCAGAAAAACCTGGGTTCACAGCTAAAAGCAGGGCGATATCGATCTTGTCTACCAAATGCTGCAAACGCTCGGTACTAGTGTGCGGATCAAGGGAGAATCCAAATGCTATCTGGTGGGCTCTCATGTGATTGACCAAACCAATCGGATCACGAGCAGATTCTATTGGGAAGATGATTCTTTCTGGCTTTAGCTCTACAAAACTATCAAGCCAGTTTTCAATGTGCTCAACCATTAATTGAATCTCGAGTTTGAGGTTAGTTCGTATCGAACCAACAACCTTGGCATCAATTGTCTGATTTCGTGCATAAATATTGTCAACAATATCAATTTGGACCCACTCAGTATAGGGTTCGACTGCTTTTAGCTTGCGGTGATAGTCTGAAGGTGTTTTCGCTAGTATTGCCGGTAGAATCTCAACGCTCATCTTCCTCGCTTTCAATTTTCTTTAAACGTCTTTCGAAGCGCTCTTCTTTTTTGTACGGTGTTGAAAGCCAGATATCAACAACTTCGAGTGCTTTTTGCTCGTCCAAATAATCAGCCGGCAAAGCTAAAACATTGGCATTATCATCTGCTCGGGTGCTGGCCGCGTGTTTGCTATCCCAAGATAAGACTGCTCGAACACCGTCTACTTTGTTGGCCGCTACTTCAACTCCGGCTCCATTGCGACAAAGAAGTATTCCTAAATTTTGCTCATTTTCCGCAACCTTCTCAGCCAAGGGAATCGCAAAATCAGGAAAGTCATCAGTAGGATTCAACTGCTCTGGACCTAAGTCAATAATATCTTTTCCTCGAGCAACTAGATGCTCTTTTATCTTTTCTTTGAGAGTAAAGCCTCCGTGATCTGAAGCTAAATAAACTTTCAGACTTGTCCTCCTGTTTGCGGCTCAGCCGGTGGAACAGCGGTTGGGGCAGGGTTTGGTGTGACTTGCCCACCAGTGTTTTTATTAACCGCCGCTGCATGAATAACTTGTTCAACCAATCGGTTTGAATAGCCAAGTTCGTTGTCATACCAGGCAAAAACTTTTACCATATCGCCATCGACAACATTGGTTAATTCAAGATCGACAATTGAACTCTCAGTCCGTCCAACAATATCACTTGAGACAATCGGTTCATTAGTAACTGCTAAAACTCCTTTGAGCGGGCCATTGGCCGCTTCTGTAAGTGCAGCGTTTACCTCTTCGATAGTGGTCTTCCTCTTGAGCAGGAACGTAATATCGGATATTGAACCAACCGGTGTTGGTACCCGCAGTGCCATTCCATCAAAAAGTCCTTTAAGTTCGGTGATAGCTTCAGTAGTAGCAATTGCTGCACCAGAAGTGGTTGGGACAATATTAATCGCTGCAGATCTTGCTCGTCGTAAATCTTTGTGAGGGCCATCCTGAAGTAACTGGTCTTGAGTATAACTATGAACTGTTGTAGTCATCGCTTTTGATATACCAAATTTAGCTTGCATTACCGCCATTACGGGAGCAATTGAATTGGTTGTACAAGAAGCGTTGTTAATAATCTTCGCAGAACCGTCATCTTTATCAACATTAACTCCAATCAAATAGGTACCAATATCGCTTCCTTTAGCTGGAGCGGAAATAACCACTCGTTTGGCTCCGGCAGTGATGTGTTTGCTCGCTCCTTCAAGGTCGGTAAAGCGTCCGGTTGATTCAATTACAACATCAACTCCAAGTTGTCCCCAAGGCAGAGCCGTTGGATCTTTTTCAGCGTAAACCCGGTACGGCTTGCCATCGACAATGACGTTTTGGGCATCGCTTGTAACATTCTTGGAATAAACTCCATAAGAACTATCGTATTTCAATAAATGAGCCAAGGTTTTAGCATCAGTTAGATCGTTAACGCCGACTATTTCGACTTCATTTGCATGTTTATCTAAAGCTACTTTAAAAGCTTGTCGGCCGATTCGGCCAAAACCATTAATTCCTACTTTTACCATTTTAGAATTTTCTCCTTTTATATTTATTAATACGCTGGCTCAGTCTCTGACCGTCTTCAAAAATTATATCAGCTTTGGGAATTCATTGCTGAACCAAGTATTACCTCAACTAGCTTTGGTAACCTTGGATTGAGGCCATAATAGACTACTTTGCCTTTTCTCTTGAAGACAACCAGATTTTCTTTTCGTAAAATTTGAAGTTGGTGGGATATGGCCGAAATATCAAGCCTGAGCACATCGGCGATATCGCCTACACAAATACTACTTTTTAGCGCTAACAGAGCTAATATTTGCATTCTTGTATCTTTAGACAGTAACTCAACCAAATGCTGCTCTTTTCGAATTCCTGGATTTTGAAAGATTTGTTTTTGCAACTCCCGCAGCATGGTAGGAGAGTAACTATGTTTTTTCGTCCAGAAAACATTTTCTGGCTTTGAAATTCTTCGCATGTTCTTTAGTTACTTGAATATCTATTCAAATGATAGCAGGTGAGTGTAGGGGATTCAATATGAAGTTTGGTTTTTCTAAAAAGCTTTTGGTAGTAGGAGCATTACTTTGGTCAAACGCTCAATTGTGAGTAGGGAGGTGTCAACTTCCTTGACCTCTCCCCCAAGAGCGTTTAGAAGGTCTTGGGTAGATGGTTTTTCACCCGAAGTAAGCAACAGATATAATTCGACTGGATTGTTTATCTTTTTTGCTCCTTTTGGTTCGGAAAGTTCAAACTTCTGATTTTGTGAATTTATTTTGTAATCAAGACTAAGCTTTGTTTGAGATTTATCCACCGCTTCTAGCTTCAATTCTGAGAGAAAGTAGCTATCCTTTTCAATCAAAAGTGTTACTTCTGAATCTTTGTCTTTCAAATTTGGAAAGAAAATCTTCGTCAGGTAATCCCCTTTTAATTTTGTTTCGATTTCAAAATAGGTTTTCTTGTCCCTTGATATTTCTTTCCGTTTCAAATCCTGGCTTAGGGATTGATCAAAATAAGCTTGAAGCTCTTTACTGATGTCTTTTGTGATCTCACTCTCCCCTCTCAGATCCACTTTGAGATCCTTTTCCATTTCAACAGAATCAAGCTGATACCACCCCTTTAAATTGCTTGTAGTAAAGCCTTGGAGATTTACACCTTTGCTGACCTTGAAAAAAATATTTTTGCCAGAGGCAGCCGTCTCAAAGTCAAAGGTAGCAGAAATTGGAAAAAGTATCTGACCTTTTGTTGTCAGTTGACTCTGTGACTGCTCTGTACCTGGATTCAGAACCGAACCAACCATCTTTATATCCACAAATTTTAACTTTTCGGTTCCAACTTTTAATTCCGAATCTATTTTATAGGAAGTCAGGTTTTTATTAACAGCTGTGGCACGAACCAAGATTTGTCTTGAAGTTTTCGGTGTAAATGGAACCTGAGCAAAGAGGTTGTCCAGGAAGTAAACTACTCTTTTATCCAGGTACTTTGTAGAAATATCGGAATAGGAAATTGAGCAAAGAAGCAGCCCCAATACCAAAATTACAAGTAGTCCTAGTACAGTTTTGTTCTTATATTTATTTATTTCTCTTTTCGCCATTGTGATTTGTTACTGTAATCTAAAGCTTAGGTTGATATAATGATGGTACACCTGCTCGAATGGATAAAATAAGTTTGCTTCTAAAATTTGCCTTTGCTTCTTTCTTTGTTGGTACAGTTTCCATCTGGATTTCAATTTTTGTCTTTGGCAGTGATCTTTCCACCCTAGCAAAACTAATTCTAGTATTAACCAATCTAATATTTATAATCTTAGTTCTTTACTTAGCTGCCAAGACACGCGAAGGCTTACATTATTTTATATCTGTTTCAAATCTTATTGCTAGTGGTGATCTCGACCGGGAAATTGATCGAAAACTTACCTCCGAGTTTGGTCAAACTGTACAAGCGCTTGAGAAAATGCGCACTTCATTGCGTGAGCGGATCAATGACCTTGAGCAACGTAAAGATCGAGCGGAAGCAGTTGTCTTTAATGTCGGAGAAGGGGTATTTGCTGTCAATCTCAAGGGCGAAGTTATCATCTTCAACCAAGTCGCTGAGAAAATAGTTGGGCTAAAGAAAGAGCTGGTGGTTGGTCAAAAATACGAACAATTACTTCAGTTTTTCAATTCCAAAACAAAAGAGAGTTATGGATCGTTTATCAACAAAGTCTTGCTCGAAGGAAAATCTGTGAGTTTGCCAGCGGACACTGTGCTAATAACCTCCAGCAAAGCAGAAATACCAGTAGCTGTAAACTCTTCGCCGATTAAAAATCAAAAAGGAATAATTGTCGGCGGGATAGTTGTCTTTCGAGATATTACACATGAACGAGAGATTGAAGAGATCCGTACTGACCTTATTTCTATTGCCTCTCATCAACTACGCACACCACTCTCTGAAATCAAAGGCTTAGTCTCTCTACTTGATGATAATATCGCCGGTCCCCTAAATCCCAAACAAAAAGAGTACATCGAATTACTTAGTGTTGCTAACGAACGCATGATCAACCTTGTTAATGACCTTCTTAATATTTCGCGAATTGAGCAAGGTAGGCTACAATTAAACTTTCAGAAAGTAAGTTTAGGGACACTGACCGCTGAAATCTGCAAAGGACTTATGGTAAATACCAAGCAGAGAAAACAAAACCTAGAAATTTTTATTGATCAAAATCTTCCTTATGTTGTCGCCGACCCAGAAAAGACTAAAGAAATTATTAGTAATTTAGTTGATAACGCCTTGAAATACACCCCCAATGGCGGTACAATTCAAGTTAGAGCTAGCGCAAACTCTTCTGGCTGTTGGGTACTTGTCAAAGATAGCGGGGTTGGTATTCCAAAAGCAAAACAAAAAGAGCTGTTTCAGAAATTTTCTCGGATCGAAAACCCGCTCAGCCAAAAAACAACCGGTAGCGGTCTGGGACTATACGCGGTAAAACAATTAGTTGAGAAACAGAACGGTCATGTCTGGGTGGAATCAGAAGAAGGAAAGGGTAGTACTTTTGGGTTCGTGCTTCCAATAGCGAAGGATAAATAAATGAAAAAAATACTTATTGTCGATGACGAAGAAATCTTAAGAAAAATCTATTCCGACCGATTAACTTTTGAGGGTTTTACTGTCGAAACAGCCGCAGATGGTGAAGAAGCAATAGCTAAAATACGTACCTCACCTCCAAACCTAATACTTCTTGATATATTGATGCCAAAGCTCAACGGATTGCAAGTTCTTGAGCAGCTCAATACAGACTCCACCCTAAAAGCAATTCCAGTCATCGTTCTCTCAAATGTTGCCAATGATGACAATATCAAGAAGGCCCTTGTTCTCGGTGCCAAAGACTACTTACTTAAAACCAACTTCTCACCGAACGAGATCATCAACAAAATAAAAACTCTGATCGATACCACGCTTGAGAAAAGCTACCGAATCTCCCCTCGGGATGGTTATGGAGATGTCATCAAAATCTCACAAGACTTCCCGTTTATCAATTTGTACAAGTGCCCTAGTTGTGGTGGAATTCTGGTTTTTGAACTGAAGCCAACCAAGAATCCTGATGATCATCAATTTATCACCAGCGTAGTTTGCGATACCTGTAAAAAACGGGTTTAATTTTTCCTACCCCATCTAACCTTATCCCAAATCCGTTCATGACTGTAGTATAGGAAAAACGATACAACAACCTTAATCAAGGCTAATTTTGTTGCTAAAGTATAACTTCCAAGAATTAGATAAGCAATGGAAAAGTCGGCAACAAAAACAATTAAACGCCAAAAAAGTGCTTTAACAACTGATCTAGTTCTTGTTTCTTTAAACATAAAATTATTTGGGGTACCCTGTCAAAACCAGCATCAAATCTGCAACATTTGACTCAAGCAATCCGGTATCTATCCCTTCCCCGACCTGTTTAAAAAAGAAATAGGAGTTGTTATTTTCCAAATAATCTTTTGGATCCAATTTCATCTCTTTTGCTTTTTTTAATGTATAGGTATCACAAATAGCCCCAGCAAAATCTGAATGGTCATGACCATCACTACCCACCGCAACCAAAATCTGGTCTTCTTTTACATTTTTGAGATTTGCCAAAACCATTTCCTGGTTTCTCCCACCAATACCACTACCAACCACTTCGACGGTAGTTTCTCCGGCAGCAATTAAGGCTTCACCTTTTTTGCCTTCTTTGAGAAGTTTCTTGCCAACTTCCCGCGCGTCGCCTTTCAGATTGTTGGCATAAACCCTTATCGAATACCCTAGTGCTCGGGCTGCCTCTTCCATTGCTGTTGTAGCAACCTGGTTATCCATAATCAAGAAATTTTCTACTTTCTGAAAATACTTCTGGTCTTTTGGCGATTCGGTCAGCTCCAAGCCAGAGAAAACTACTTGATCTAAAACATGGAATTTTCGAAGTACCGCTTTTGCCTCCTCAACCGTTGTGTGATCCAAAACCGTCGGTCCTGAAGCAATTGTACTAAAGTCATTTCCGATCACATCTGAAAAAACCAAAGTTGCGACGGTGGATGGATAAGCCAGCTCTGCAAGCCTACCACCTTTGATTTCAGAGAGGTGTTTCCTCACTATATTTAGTTCTTGAATATTGGCACCATTGTTCATCAAGGTATCGGCAATTAGTGCTTTGTCTTGGTAGGTTATCTTGTATGGGGAGGTTAGCATTGCCGATCCTCCTCCGGAGATGACTACAATTATCAGATCATCTTCTTGTGCCTTCTTTACTAGATCGCTGACTTTTTTTGTTGCTTCCACGTTGTTTAGAGAGGGTTGTGGGTGGGTACATTGATAGGTCTCTAATCCTGGGATCTTTTCTGATTTTAGGGAGAGAACAACCCCACCATCCAATCTGTCCTTAAGCACTTCTTTGATTTCTCCCGAGGCAGCGAAAGAATCTTTTCCAAAAGCCACCAAGAAAATCTTCCGATATTTTGAGAGGTCGTACGGTTTCTCTTTGATAAACAAGAAGTTATCTCTTAGTTTGAAGTTTCGTTTGATTGTTTGACGTGTGTCAATCGCCTCAAGGCCTCTTTCTATTATCTTTAGAGCACTGTCACGGAGTGGGTTTATAGCTAGTAAGTCACAGTTTCGAATAATCATAAGGAAAATTTACTTTTTTTGATAACTTTTGGTAAAAGTATTCTAGCTACTGCCACTTAAAAGTTCTAGCTGCTAAGAAATAAGCGATCACACCCCAAACTAAAAGAGCAAGGATTTGTGTACGTATATCAACAAAACTTGCTCCTTCAGTAGCTACTTTTCTGATTGCGTCGTTGAGAAATGTCAGTGGTAGGATCTTTGCAATTGGCTCCACCCAACCAGGAAATAAAGAAGTAGAAAAGAACGTTCCGCTCAATAAGAATTGTGGCAAAGTAATCAGGTTGGCGATAGGTGCAACTGCGTTTTCGTCATTTGATATCCCTGAAATAAACAGGCCAAAACCCAAAAACACAATCAAACCAAGAGAGGACAAAACCAACATCTGGGCAAAGGTAATCCAACCATTTGCTAAATGAAATTTAAAAACCACAACACCAAAAACAAGAATTATCAGTGTTTGCAGAAGTGCAGTAATTAACCGTGCTCCACCTTGACCTAGAATAATACTTATCGGCCGCGTCGGAGTTGCAAATATTCTTTTAAGCACCAAAGTCTTCTTTAGAAAAATCAAACCAAAGGCTGTGCCAAAAATAGCCGTCGACAAAAGTGCAAAACCGATCTGCCCAGGCAAAGCATAGTCAATATACCTAAACTCTCTACCTGAAACTTGTTTACTCTCGTAGGTTACCGGCGGACTTTTTACCCCCGATAAACCCAGATTTAGTTTATCAACCACGCCACTCACAAGCGCTTGGACCGCACCAGCTGTCTGTGGATTTGCGTTGGAAGATTCAAGCTTAACTATGTAAAGCGTTCCGTCTGCTTCTTGATTTCTATCTTGGTTAATCTGAATTGTGAGAAGTCCATCAATCTGTCCTCGAGTTAGTTTCTCCCTAAGTTCTTTCTCATCACCTCTACTTATCTCGATTGGAGCAATTGCATCTAAAGCTTTTAAAACAGGGGTTTGCTCAACACTGCCGGAAGGTATACCGATTTTTGCCGAGATAGCATCGCCGCTGGAAATCAAACCAAAAACACTAATAAATACGATCGGGAATATAAAACCAAACGCAAACGTAGCCGGATTTCTCAACGACGCTTTAAACGCGTAGTAAGTCATCGACCAAATTTTTGGTACTTGAGACAGCAGTCCTGGTTCTTTTGCTAACTGTATCTGTGGTGACTCTTTACTCATCGCGAATTATCCTTCCTGTCAAATGCAAGAATACATCCTCTAAAGTTGCTTTCTTAACCTCTTCATGGCGTTCAAAACCAGTAGCCAATAGATCTTCAATCAACTCTTTTGGAGACCCAGTTTTGATAATTTTTCCTTCATCCATAATCGCTATTCGATCACAGAGCTCTTCTGCTTCTTGCATATAGTGGGTGGTCATCACAACCGTAACACCCTGCTTATTAATTTCACGAATCGTATCCCAGAGATGTACTCGCGCCTGCGGGTCTAGACCAGTAGTTGGCTCATCTAAGAAAATCAAGTTTGGTTTATTTATCAGGGTGGTTGCCAACGAAAACCTTTGCTTTTGGCCTCCCGAAAGTTTCTCAAAATAGCTTTTCTTCTTATCTTCGAGTTGGAATTTTTTAAGCTCCTCCATAGGGTTGACTTCTATATCGTAAAAAGCGCCAAACATCTTTAACAATTCGACCAAAGTAAGTTGTGGATAAAATCCTGCAGCCTGGAGCTGTACTCCGATTCTCCGCTTCACCTCCCAAGGGTGTTTGAGAGCGTCAATACCTTCAACTGTTATATCTCCTTCTGTGGGTTGCTGCAATGTTTCTACAATTTCCAAAGTAGTAGTCTTACCCGCCCCGTTTGGGCCAAGAATACCAAAAACTTCTCCTTCATTTACCTGAAAAGACACCCCTTTAACTGCGGTAAAGTCACCAAATTTCTTTATTAAATTCTTCACTTCAATTATTTTTGAGGCCATGTATCAACGCAAATCAATTTAGAATCTTAACACAAAGTGCTAAGTACACAAGCCTGAGTTTAAGAACTAAAAGACCAGAATTTTGGGAGATGTAAAGTAAATGTTGTTCCCTTACCCACGATACTTTCAACTGTTATATCCCCACCCATCCGCAACATGAGCTGTTTGGAAACATACAATCCGATACCATAACCCTTTAGTTTAACTTCACCCGTATTACTGTTCTCAGTATAAAACTTATCAAAGATTTTAGCCTTTACCTCATCTGGAATCCCAACTCCGGTATCAGAAATAGAGAACAGTACATGTTTGTCTGTTGCCTGGGTACTGATTAGGATCTTTCCAAATTCTGGCGTGAAAAAAGTCGCATTTTCAACAAGTATTGCCAGAATTTCTTCGAACCTTTCTTTGTCAATTAAAATCAAAGTCTCCTTGGGAACATTCAAAGTCAGATCAATTTCTTTTTGCTCAATCTCACTTCTTAAGTCATGAAGCACAAATTCAACTGCCTCTCTCAAATCGATTTTCTGGAAATAGAAACGAATTTTTCCAGTTTCAATTCGGGCTACTTCCAGCAATAAAGCAATAATTGTGGCTACTTTACTCCCAGTTGAGAAACTCTTGATGAGTAAGTTTCTCAAAGGTTCACTAAGCTTTATTTTCTTGTCCGTCGTTATAATCTCCAGATAACCTCTTATAGCAGTTATCGGACTACGCAGTTCGTGGGCGATGATAAAGACAAACTCATCCTTCAGTTTGTCCAATTGCCTTAGCTGTTCGACCTGGAATTCTTGCTGTCTTCTCTGGATTATAACCAGTTCTGTTACCAGGAACCTTCCCAAAGCAGTCACTAACCAAATACCAAACAGATTCAGAATATAAATACTGAAGGCGTTTCCGAAATCACCTTTATCAAGGAAATTGATCAGATGAAAACTCATGACTACTGAAGCATAAATTGAACTAGCTATCGCGTAACGTTGGGGTAAGTTTGCGGCTGTGCTAAGTATAGGCAGGAAATAAAGAAAGGTGAAATAACTATAAGTACCGCCGGTAAAATGGACGATAAACAAAATTGCCGTGAGATAAACCAAAGTTTCTATGAAAAACTTCATTTCTTGAGAAAATAGCTTTGTGGGAAGTATTCGGTGCCATAAAAAAGCAAATATAATTAAGAAAACACAAATTGAGTAGATTCCTGGGAAATACTTTGGCAATATTTCAGTACCAAACGGGCTTGGGAGGGGAAATTGTAAAATAATAATTCCTAGTAAAATGAAAACTACCACAAAAATCTCGCGGAATCGTTCTATTCTCTTAAATTTTGCAATATTATTTTCCATGTTGTTGCTGTAAAGGCAAAGTAAAGTAGAAAGTTGTCCCTTTACCTACTTGGCTCTCAAACCAAATTTTACCTCCCTGTCTTTCTATCAATTCTTTTGTGACAAAAAGTCCTAAGCCAGTACCTTTAGATTCGGTGGAGCTACGATTGACTCGATAAAATTTCTCAAAAAGATGTAATTTTGCCTCTTCTGGTATTCCGTAACCTTGATCAGAAATTCTTATTTGTGCAAAACCATCTGTTTTTACAAAAGAAATACCAACCACTGTCCCCTTGGGTGAATATTTGACTGCGTTATCGATCAAATTTGCTAAAATCTCATGAAGCCTGGAGGAATCAGCCAAGACTATCAACTGTTCTTTGCTTGGTTCGTACTTCAAATCTATTTCTTTTTCAGAAGCACTCATACTAAAATCTGACAGGGTGGATCCTATCAAACCATTCAACTCTACTGGCTGCAAATCCAAACTCAATTTCTGGTTTTCTATACGCGATAAATCGGACAGATCACTCACCAATCGTGAAAGTCTCTGGCTATTCTCTCTTGTCTTTGTAAGCAGTTCCGTTAAATCCTCAGTCCAAGTATTGTCTTTGGATTTAAATGCAGAATCAAGGTAATTTTGCAAGGCGAGAATTGGCTGGCGAAGTTTGTTTGAAATAACAAATACAAACTCGTTCTTGACCAGATCAATCTGCCTGGCAACCTTAAGATGGTCAGAAATTTCTGAAGCTTTGGCAAGGCGCTCCTCATCAAAAATCATTTTTCCATACAACCCAACTACTGTAAGCGACCAAATGTGTAGCAGTGCCAGACCAATGTTTTGCAGAAACGGTAGCTTGGAGAAACCAAAAGCCTCCAGAAGGATATATAGACAAATACTAACAACCACTACAGAGAAAAAACGGGTAGGAATTGAAGCTGCTGCTCCTAGAATTGTCAGATAAAAAAAGAATAAAGCAAAACTTTGAATCCCATTTGTAGAGTGAATTGCAACTGCTATGAAAATAACTGTGAACAAATAATAAACAAACGTTTTGGTAAATCCGGTGTATTTTTTGGGTAGTAAGCGAAACCAAAAAAAGGCAAAACCGAATATAAATATAAAAAGAAAATAAAGGGCTTTTCTTTCGACGGGGAAACTATAATGAAGTTGAGTCAAAATGAAACCGCTAAAAATACCGAGATAGGTAAATATTTCGGAAATCTTCTCGTAGCGAAAGTATTTTTCCTTTTCTGCGAGAGAGGTAGCATTTATGGGTTGAGCAGATTCCATCTACTCTTCAATTCTAACAAAATTAGAACCAAGCTTAAAGCTGGAGTATTGCCTTCTCTATTCTTTCTAGAGTTTTCTCTTTCCCAATAAGCTCAACTGTCGAGAAAAGGGGAGGAGTTGCTTCTCTACCAGTTACTATTATTCTTAGAGTCATAAAAAGCTCTCGTCGGCTCCAACTTGTGCTTTCTTGAAACTTTGAAATTGTTTCTTCTAAAGCTGTTTCAGTCCAACTTAAGTTTTTCAAAGCTTCAACTAGGTTCCCTAGAATCTCTTTTGCTTGAATATTTTCCTTGCCTTTTGGCAAATAACTTTCCTTCGGGGTTTCTATATCTTCAAAAAAGAAACTAACTAAAGTATCAAACTCTGAAAGTTTCTTCATTCTTTCTTTAACCAAAGGCAAAACTTTAATTATCTGTTCATTTGAATACTTAGAGAATTTTTCCTGCTGCAATCTTTTGACCAATTCAACTTCTGGCATTGCCCGAATATACTCTCCGTTTAGCCAATCGAGTTTTTGAACGTCAAATACCGGCCCACTCGGATCGATACGATCAAAACTAAAGGCTTCAATCATCTCCTCAAGTGAAAATATTTCTTGATCCCCAGACATAGACCAACCCATCAATCCCAAGAAATTCCTTAATGCTTCAGGTAGATAACCTTGCTGTCTGTAATAATCGATGGCAACGGGATTTTTGCGCTTACTTATTTTACTTTTATCAACATTGCGTAATAAGGGTAAGTGCGCAAATTTTGGTTTTTCCCACCCAAAAGCTGAATACAGCAAAACATGTTTTGGGGCTGATGAGAGCCATTCTTCCGCCCGAATTACATGAGATATTTCCATAAGATAATCGTCCACTACCGAAGCTAGATGGTAGGTTGGGAAACCATCGCTTTTGAGAAGCACTTGGTCATCAATCAGTTTGTTTTGAAATGTTATTTTTCCCCGAATCTCATCTTCTACAACAGTTTCCCCTTCCTCGGGGATTGCCAGACGAACAACTGTATTCTCAACTGATTTTGGCGGATTATAACGACATTTGCGATCATAATGTGGTACCGCGCCTTCTTTTTGTTGCTCGTCTCGAAGTTTCGTCAAACGCTCAGTTGTACACTCACAACGATAGGCTTTGCCTGAATTAATTAATTTCTCAACGTATTCTTTGTAAATATCCAATCTCTCAGATTGTCTATAAGGACCAGACCGGCCATCTTTTTCAGGACCTTCATCTGGTTCCAAACCCAACCATTTTAAAGCCTCATTAATTTCGTCTTCCGAACCTTCGACAAAACGTGTACGATCGGTATCTTCGATACGCAGAATAAAATCCCCTTTGTTCTTTTTAGCGAAGCAATAGTTGAACAAAGCAGCATAAGCAGTTCCTATATGTGGGCTTCCTGTAGGGGAAGGTGCAATTCGAGTACGGACTTTTTCCATAATCTTTTAAACTAATGCGTTGATTATAATCTCTACGGCTAGAAAGCGCGAGATGTTATCACAACAATGGTATTATTCTTTTCCAACCTAGCACAACTTGAGTGCGCAACTATAAAAAGTTATACTTTTAACAATGACCGGCCTGCCCTATGTTGCTGAGAATATTAGATCTGTCCTCAAATGGAGTTTAATTTCCGTAGTTACGCTTTTTTCCTTGTGGGTTTTGTGGGTTGTCTTTAGTTTCACCTACAAACTAATTTTTCCTCCTCCCCCTGCACCACCTGATGTTGCTTTCGGAAAACTTAGGCAGCCAGTCACTTTTAATTCGACGTTCTCTGCAAATCTTTTTATATTAGACACCCCGGGAAACACCTTTGTTTCTCCACCCAAAGCTTTGCAAGTTTATGAAATACCAAGGATCGAAGGAGAGTTTGCCTCTTTAGACAATGCAAAAAAGATTGCTAGAAACGCTGGTCTAGATAGTGAACCTCAGCAACTCTCCGATAATGAATGGCGATGGACCAACAAGAAAAACCCGAATAAGTCTTTGAAGTTTAATATTGTAACTAACAATTTTGTTTATACCTACGACTGGAACGCTGACACAAAGGTTCTTGAGGGCAACTTTAAGACTAATGATGAAGCAATTATCTCAAAGGCTAAAGGCCAACTAACTTCCTTTAAAGCCTTGAAAGATGATTTAAAGAACGGAACAACACGAATCAGTTATTGGAAAATAGTTGGCAAGGATCGAAACAGTGTTGGAAGTTATTCAGAAGCCAATGCTGTAATGGTGGAATTCTTCCGCCAAGAAATTGATAAGGAAAATAAGCTAATTGAACTAAATCCAGACCGAGCACAGGTAAACGTTTGGCTTTCACCTAGTGCTGGAGACAATCAGTTATTGGAATTAAATTACACCTATTTTAGTTACAGCAAAGATAAAACAGCAACCTACCCACCAAAGTCAGGAACACAAGCTTTTGAGGATCTCAAGACTGCCAAAGCATTTATCGCAAAGGGCCTAAACGAAACTTTTGAAACCATTACGATTACCAAAACTTACCTTGCATATCTAAATCCAAATACTGATCGAAGAACTTTACAACAAGTTTATGTGTTTGAGGGAAACGGTATTGTGAAAGGCGAGAAAAAGGATTTTGTTGCCTATGTACCTGCAATTACCAAAGACTATCAGCGCTAATTCGCCTTTCTGAGTTTATTAATTATTCATTTTTAATTTCTGGGTAAATATTTTATTCTTTTGAATCTACTAACTTGAGCCCAAGTTCCTTCAAGATTTTGTCAGAAACTTTACTCGGCGCATCCATTACTGAAATCTGGCCAGAGGAAGCGATCGGGAAAGCAATGACTTCACGAATTGATTTTTCGCCTTGAAGCACCGCGACGAGGCGGTCAAGCCCAATTGCAATTCCCCCATGGACCGGTGCACCATAACTGTAGGCCTCAAGAATATGGCCAAAATCTGCTTCAATTTCTTTTGGTGAATAGCCCATGATTTTGAAAACCTGTTTCTGGATCTGCGGTTCGTGAATCCGAATACTACCAGAAGCAAGTTCAAAACCGTTACAAACTAAATCGTATTGCAATGAGCCAATTTTATCGATGTCCTTTTCAGACTTTAATTTTTCGATATCTTCAGGATCTGGAGCGGTAAAGGGGTTGTGGGAAAAAGTCCAGCGTTTCTCCTCTTCACTATACTCAAACAACGGAAAATCGATCACAAAAGCAAAGGCGAGCTCATCTTTATCATCTTTATTCTTACGAGCGTCAAATTTATCGGCGCCATATTTTTTCATGGCCTCGGCGTAGGTGTAGCGCGGAAATGGTTTAGCAGCTACTTTCTTTCCAAGTTTTTCAGCTAAATTAATCATTAGCTTTTCGACCAAATCCAAAATATCTTCTCTTTCGACAAAAGCCATTTCCAAATCTAGTTGGGTGTGCTCAAATTGACGATCAGCACGAAGATCCTCGTCGCGAAATGCTCTTGGGAACTGATAATAGCGGTCAATACCGGTTAACATCAAAAGTTGTTTGTATTGCTGGGGTGACTGGGTCAACGCGTAAAATTCGCCTTTCTGTAGTCTTGAAGGCACCAAAAAATCACGGGCTCCTTCTGGAGTTGTCTTACTCATGTATGGTGTTTCCACTTCAATAAATTTTTCTTTATTAAGAAAATCTCGCATGCAAGAGACCACTTCATGTCGTGCTCTGAGGTTTTTTTGCAAACGTTGTCTGCGTAAGTCCAAATATCGATATTTTAATCTGATTACCTCATCGATTTCAGTTCCGTCAGTATCAATTGGAAGCGGTAATTCTTTGGCTTTACCGACAATTTCAATTTCAGAAGCTGTTAATTCAAGTTTTCCAGTTTCTAAATCCGGGTTAATATTTCCTTCTGGACGATTTTTAAGTTCACCTGTGACCCGAATACAATCTTCACTGGTTAAACCTTCGGCAATGTTGTACGCCTTTTCTTGTTTAGGCGTGGCAACCACTTGGAGTAGACCAGTCGAGTCCCGAAGGTCAAAGAAAATAAGTTTCCCATGATCGCGACGAGAATCGACCCAACCATAAACTTCAACCTCAGAACCTACTTTTTCTAATAAATCTGTTATATACGTTCGTTTCATTTAGCCACCATTCTATTCTAAAGTTGAGTTCTTGTCTAGAAGTTTATCCGTTCTAGTTTTCCTTTTATAAAAATTGGCTTCAGACCATAAATTTCTTCTTCTATAGTTAATTTCCCTGAGATTTCATTAAGAATAAAGATCTTTTTCTTATTTAAAAAAGCAACCAACATTTCCATCAGTGTATTACCACCGATATATCCATCAACCCCGTTCTTTTCGTAGTTTACGACTAAAATCGCATCTGATTTAAGAATTTTATTAAAATGATGAACCATTAGTTTCGTTTTCTTGGTGTAGTCTTTCTCGTTTTTAAACCAGGTTTTGTAGTAGGAAACATCAAAATTATTGTTTTTCTTCATAATATTTACTGTTTTTGGCGTTTTTACTTTAAAACCAAGCCTCTTTAGCTCTTTTTCGATTTCAAGAACCTGTTTGTAAAAAGACGCACTCGAGCAGATAGCGATTATTTTTGGATTTTTCTTTTTCATATTATTTTTAATTCCTTAAACCACTGAAACCATACTTCTTCAATTCCAGGCGACAGTTTCCAAACTTCATCGTCAATCTTTCCGGATAAATATTCTTCGGTTCTTTCGGCTAAAGACCTTATTTCTTCTTTTGAAAACCAACCAACCTTTTTTGTTTCGTCTTTACTACCGACTACTTGCCCACTTGTCTTCCCCTCAAAAATTTCCCAATCATGGTAGTTCCCATCTTCTCTTCTACACTTATTGTCTTTTTTCCCTTTAATCACAAGCTTTAATGCAGTTGCTGAAAGACCAACTTCTTCTTTCAATTCTCGACGAGCACCTTCTTCAAAGTTATCGCCATCCAAATGTCCTGCCGGAGGCGCAAAGCCAAACGGAAAATTCTTCCGCTCAATTAGCAACAGCTTATCCTTGTCCCAAACTAATATTCCCACACTGGTATGATCACAAACTTTGCTCATTTTTTTACTTTCCTCAAATCTTTAATTCTTGCTTCCAGTCGCTTGCGGCTGTTCCAGAAATTTTCTCGGGTGTTGTAAACAATGTCAACCATTTCACCTTCATTTGGCATGATAGAGCTTAAACCAAAACCAACTGCGTCCAAAATCCTTTGGTCCTTATCTTTTAAAGCTAGCTTAATATGATTATTTTCCTTACCAACCGTACGGACACTGACAACTTCAAGGTTTTTGGTTAAAAACAACGGTTCCGGATTGCCCATACCAAAGGGCTCGAATTCTTTAAGAAGATTTGCTAACTCCTCGTTTATCTGCGAGAGCGAAATTTCCGTGTCGATTTTTAATATTGGAATCAGGTCCTTTTCAGAGAGAGACTCTTCAGCTAGTTGCTCAAGATTAGAGCGAAATTCCCGAATATTACTCTCCTCTATTGAAAACCCAGCCGCCATTGGGTGCCCTCCGTGTGAAACTAATAATTTTTCTTGTTTATGGATTGCTTCGGTAATATTAAAGTTGGCAATTGAACGCGCTGAGCCTTTGAATAACTTCTCTCCTTTTCCGATTACTGCGGTCGGTCGATAAAACTCTTCCACCAACCGGGAAGAGGCTAACCCAACTACACCTTCTGGGTAAAGATAAGAATCTACTACTAAGAACTTCGACCCTAAATAATCTTTTTTAATTGTTTCTCTGGCATGATCAATAACTTCGATAGTTTTTTGTTGTCTTTCTTTATTGGTACTACCCAAGGTTTGCGCAAGAGAAGAAGCTCTATTCTTATTTTTTGTGAGAAGTAAACGCAACGAATCCATTGCCGAGTCAAGTCTTCCCATAGCGTTTAACCTTGGCGAAATTATGAAACCAATTTCATATGTCCCAACTACTTTTCCTATCCCCGCTTCTTCGTAAAGCGCCTGCAATCCTAGTCTTTGGGTCTTGCCCAAACCAGACAACCCGTTTTTTACAATAATCCGACTGTCTCCAACCAAAGGCACCATGTCTGCTACAGTCCCGATTGTCGCTAGTTCCAAGTTTTTGATTGATTGCTGATCATGTTCACCACCGTAAGTGGCCATCAAAACCTCTGCAAGTCTAAAAGCCACACCGCTCCCTGCTAAAGTTGTCGTATGAATTAGAGCAAAGGGTTTTGGAAGTTGATCTTGTGGTTGGTGATGATCAGTAATTATCAGATCGAGACCAAGTTTCTTTGCGACTTGGGCTTCGGTGGTAGCAGTGATCCCACAATCAACTGAGATAACAACTTTGGCACCTTGCTCAGCGAGTTGTTCTAATGCTTCAGAGTGAAGTCCATAACCCTCGCTTCTTCTAGAAGGGATATAGGGCAACACTGTACCACCTAAATGGTTAATCGTTTCCCAAAGAATTGCCACCCCAGTAATCCCATCCACATCATAATCACCATAAACAAAAATAAGCTCTTTGTTCTTTATAGCTTTTATAATTCGTGTTACTGCCTTTTCAATTTCCGGGAAAAGCTTATCTGTTTTGGTGAATTCGTTAAAATGCGGGTGCTGAAACTTCCTTTGTTCTTCTGCGCTCTTTAAGTTTCGATTCGATAAGATTTGGTTTCTTAGATCATCAGAAACTTTTTGTGCAACTACCCAACGTTTTTCCACCCACAAAGTTTAACACAACTCTAAGTGCGTACCCAACCAAACGTTTTCAAATCTATTTTATTTTTTCGAAACACTACTCCTTCATCCTGTAGCAGCTTCATTTGAATATCTTTGCCACCAAAAGCAAACCCGTCTGCCAAGGTTCCATCTGAGTGAACAACTCTGTGGCAGGGGACAGCTCTTGGGTCTTTGTTTTGATGCAGATACTTTCCGACAACTCTCGGTCCTGTTTCAACAAGTCTGGCAATTTGGCCATAGGTCGTCACCTTACCTTTTGGGATTGTTTTAACAACGGAATAAACTGCTGCTTTTGTACTCATATTTCTATGATATTATATGAACTCCACCATGAGAAATATACTGAAAATAATTTCTATTTCCAAACCACTGCACAAACTTGTCTTGATAATCGGCTCGCTAATTTTAGTCGGAGCACTGCTGGATTTAATTCCACCAATCTTATCAAAATTTATCGTCGATGAGATAGTTAAGAAGCTCAATCACGAAGGCGGGAGCGTAAATACCTTGGCCATTTTGATTGGGATAGGATTCGCTCTTCATTTTGTTGGAACGGTAGGCGATACAGTTAGCGAAAGGCTTGGGGATCACTTTGCTGGACGGTTGCGAAAATTCTTAACCGAGAAATTTTACGATAAAGTTCTTTCACTGCCACAAAGTTATTTCGATGGGGAAATCTCGGGGAAAATAGTCAACCAGCTTAATCGCGCCATCACCTCAATACAAAATTTCATCAATAGTTCCACAAACTTTATTTTACCAACATTTTTGCAAAGTATCCTTACAATTGCAGTACTGTCATTTTATAGTTTACCAATCGCCTTCTTTACCTTTCTACTCTTTCCAATTTACTTAAGTTTGAGCTACTACTCATCAAAACGTTGGGGGGCAGAAGAAGTCAAGAAAAATGCAATTGAGGATCTTTCTCGCGGACGAATCCAGGAAGTTGTCGGCAATATAAGGCTAGTCAAAAGTTTTAATAATGAATTAAATGAATTTAAATTTATCCAAACCAATTTAGATAAATCAAACGAAATCTATGCACGTCAAAGCCGGACTTTCCATATTTTTGATTTCTTTCGCAACCTAAGTCTAATCACGATTTTATTATTGATAAATATAGTAGCTTTCTACCAAACTTTCCAAGGGAATTTTTCCATCGGTACTCTTGTTCTTATTTTACAGCTAGTAAACCAAGCAAGACGGCCCCTCTTTGCCATGAGTTTCATTCTAACTAATGTTCAGAACGCAGAAGCAGGTTCAAAAGAATATTTTGAAATACTACAACTACCTTCAAAAGAGAATTATTTGACGGACGAAGAAACTGAGATAATAAAAGACCCAACGATAGAATTTAAAAAAGTGTCTTTTAGTTATGAAAAATCAGAATCAGTTCTTGATGATATTAGTTTCAAATTGAACAAAAAAGAAAGCGTAGCTTTGGTTGGTCACTCTGGAGCTGGTAAGTCGACGATTATCAATTTAATACTTAAGTTTTACGAGCCAAATAAAGGTGCAATATTTCTTAACGGTAATAAATATTCGAACTTGAGTCATAAAGCAATCAGACAAAATATTGCTTTGGTTTTTCAAGAAAACGAATTATTCTCAACGAGTATTCGCGAAAATGTGGCTTATGGAAAGCTCAAAGCAACCGATGACGAAATTATTGAAGCTTTGAAGAAGGCCAACGCTTATGAATTTGTCGAAAAACTTCCCCAGGGTATAAATAGCGAAGTCGGTGAAAGGGGCGTCAAGCTTTCGGGTGGGCAAAAACAAAGGGTTCAAATTGCCCGCGCAATTCTTAAAGATTCCCCAATCCTAATTTTGGACGAGGCAACCAGTAGCCTTGATGCAAAAAGTGAGCGGGAGGTTCATGAGGCTCTCAATGTTTTGATGAAGAATCGTTTGGTAATAATCATTGCACATCGATTCAGTACGATCCAAAATGTCGATAAGATCTTGGTTCTTGATGGCGGTAAAATTGTTGAGAGTGGAAATCCAGGAGAACTAGCCAAGAAACCTGGGATTTACTCAGAATTACTTAACTATCAGATAGAGGGTAATCGCAAACTTCTCGAGAAATTTGACATAACTGAGTAGAATTTTCTATTTAATTTCCTAAGTCTAAAAAGGTCAACAAAAAAGCGCCCTTTTCTGGCGCTCAACTTTATATAGTATAGCACAGACCATTATTTTCTGTCAATTTTTTTCGCATTAAGTTCGTTTTCAATTCTTTAAAAAAGTTTTACAAATACTTTCTCGCAAATTCGTCGGCTTGCATTTCCTGTCGATCGGTTTCCTGTTTTGTCTGAGGTTTCAGTATTGCATTGCGGTGATTTAATATCACATGACCAATCTCATGGAGTACTGTATATTCGATTTGCTCTTTGGCCTCGACAAAAAGTTCATCACTTAAGAAAACTAGATGCTTCCCTTGTAACTCATTGCCTGTCAGGACAAACCCCCAAGCGTCATCAAAACTAGAGATAAACCAAACATTTTTTATAACTTGATCGGAAATATCATCGGGAAGTTTCTGAATAGCCTCAACCACCGCTTTTTTCATCACATACTTACCTACTAGTCTACTACCAAGTTTTTCCTTTATCTGATCGATTGAATAGCTCATTTAACCTTGCCTCTCAAATTGTTGTTAAAGTATGGGCTTCTTGTGTATTGGTTGTAATGTGGCCTTAATAATAAACTTTGTTGTAACAATTCTCAAGAAAATGCTAGAATTCTTTTATTCTGAAGGAGGTGCGCAATGGCAGACGAGCTTAGGCCTCAACTCCAGATCGAAGGAAAGCAAGCACTGCAAATAGTCGTCGGATGTTTGCTCTTGAGAGAACAAGATTGGGAAGGAGAAACACAACTCTCGATAAGTCATTGTTTTGTCCCCGGACAAAATACAGACTGCGGAGAACTGATAGCGGTTACAAAAATCAGAACCGACGAAAGCGAACTATCGGGAATCTGCCGGAGTTGCTGCTCGGTATTCACTGTCAGCTTCTCAGAACTGACTACAGACTAGTAGGAAATGCACTCATGAATCTAGTACTGCCCGCTTAGCCAACGACTGAGCGGGTTTTCTTTACCAACTACCGCCACCACCACCTCCAAAACCTCCTCCAGAGGAGCCTCCACCGCCAGACCCAGAACTACTAGGAGCTGAGGCAATCGAACTCGAAACTGTGGAGGAGAAGGAATTCATAGCACTCCCAAACGCCATAACATTGAAAGCATTTGGGCTGTGGTACCAAGTTGGTTGTTGTGGTTCGATGCCCATCTTTTCGAAGGCTTTCGCAAACTTCCCTGTCAAGCCAAAAACTATCGCGTAGGGAAGTACCTCATTGAAAAGGTTCTTTTTCTCAAAGAACTGTTGACGATATTTTTCTGCTGTTTCAATAAAAAGTTTGTAACCACTTGCTCGAACAAAAAGTTGTCTTCCTAGTGCTGTACGGGCAGGCATAAATTGCGCTGTAACTAAAAATATTATTGCTAAAGAAACTACTACTATGCTCAACTCGAATAACCAACTACTAACTATCAAGAAACTCAACCAAAACACACCTGCTCCAACCGCACCAAGTACCACAGCGAAAAGCGAGTATCTTAGCCTTACTTTGCTTGGATTTTCTACGAAAAATTTCTTATCAGCCAAATCCAGATATAGCTTTTCTTTGACTGTCGCTAGATCCTTATAAAATTTATTCTTTAATTCCGACATTTTGACAACATTACCCTCGTCATCAAATAAACGAAGCAACAACTCCTCTTCATATTCCAATAAACCTTCTACCTTCTTTTCTAAACGTTCGAATATATAATCACTACTACCGAGAGCCCACGTTTTTGGTTCCTCAGTTATTGTCAAATAACCACGACTAGCAAGATCGACAATAGTCGCGGTAACATCCAAGGTATCGGCTTTTTCGTCAATCAAGGCAGCCAATTCCGCCGGTCTTAAATTTTCTGGAGGGGAATATTCGACCACTACAGTTTCCTTTGCCCCAACTGGAGATAACGCGGCTTTAGAACCTAGTAAATAGTTTCTTCCAAACCAAAAATCTCTGCCTTTTCGTAACCACAACCTTATGATAAGAAAAACCCCAATCAAGAAAACTCCCAAAGAGAGAGCAAGGATCACCGGATTTCCGATATCAGACCAGACGGTTTTTGGTGGTTCCGCGATAAGCAATGGCACTAAACCCTTCTTGTAACCCAAGGCCACTGTCATACCTTCACCAATATAAAGTGTTCTCGTTGATTCGAAAAATATGTTCGTAGCTGTAGCTTCAGCTACACTACAGTCCTCTGCAGCATCAGTTACCCCTTGATAACAAGCTTTTTGTAAAACACCTTCTTTAGGTAAAGTAACATTTACGCTTGCTTTTTCAATCTCTACTTCCCAATTGTTACCAGTCACATTCCAATAAAGTTCGTCAAACTCCTCATAACCCAAAAGGTTTCCTTTTACTAAGTATTGGATTTTGTAACTTTGTGTGCCAGTAATTGTCTCGTTGGGATCTCCAATCTTAAGTACTACATCATTTCCTGAAGTAGTTTTTGAATACTTCTCGTTGTTGTCGTTGCGGCTTATTGATCTAATTTCAAACTCTAAATACGTCTTTGAACCATCTTTGTTTTGATAAATATATGGAATATTTCGAAATATCCCATGTTTCTGCAACGAGCCAAAATCAACAGTGATGGTTTCGACAACACTGACAAAACCGTCATCCTGAATCCGAATATCACCGTGAAGACTACTAATTTTCCAATCTTCTTGTGCCTCTGTGGAAGTATGAAATTGTAGTAAGAAAAAGAATGACAGTACTAAGCTATAAAGAAGTTTCTTCATTAACTAAGATTAGAAAATATTACAACAAATCCGATAAAAACGATTGCTGGGATGATTAGAAGTTGCAAACTGAAAAAGAAAGCACTTTCCATTCTTTCATGGTAATTCTCTCGTAGCTGAATAAAATAAGAAAAACAAAAATTTCCTACAGCGAAGAGAAAGCTGGAGGAGAGAATTAGTGCGAATAAATTGCTGTCTTCAACTCCAAAGTTTTCAGACAAAACGTTTGTTATGCTCTGGCCAAACCACAAAGCTGCACCAAAAAGAAGGAGGTATATGGAGCCGCCAAGAAATGAGGTTACCTTTGCAATGTCCATCTTGCTTTATTTTAACTCAAATTTGTTTAGTTTTCATGAGCAAAAATCATTTTCTGCGTTTTTGGCTGATATTTTGCCAAGTGACCAATAGCGGAGCGGCATTAAATATAGAAGAATAGGTTCCGGAGATTATTCCGATAAGTAATGCTGCTACAAACCAACGAATTGAGATACCACCAAATAGAAGCAAAGCAAAAAGTACCAGAACCACCGTGAGCGAAGTGTTGATAGATCTTCCGATAGTCTGCATGATTGAGTGCTCAACAGTCTCCTCAAAACTCTTGTAGGAGGTACGATTTAGATTTTCTCTTATTCGGTCAAAGACGACAATTGTGTCATGGACTGAGAAACCAATTACCGTGAGTACTGCTGTTACAAAAAGAGCATCTACCTCAACTGCTAAGAAATGTCCCAGAATTGCAAAAACACCAAGAAGAACCAAGGCGTCGTGCAACATCGCAATAATTGCGCAAATACCAAACCGCCAACTACTTGCTGGCTTTGGAACGGAACGAAAGGCATAAGCAATGTAGAGTACGATTAGTAGCGAGGCAATACCTAGTGACAACAATGACTTCTTTAGTAACTCTTGGCCAATTGTCGGACCAATTGTTTCCTTACGTAATATTGACAAATTGGGGTCTTTCTCTTTAAACGTGTTTGTTAGAGAATTCACTTGATTGTCGTCTAGAGGGTTTGACCTTAGTAGGTACGTGTTAGTAGCGGTTACTTGTATGCCGGTTTCTCCAAATTCAATGCTTTTTGTTTTCCCGACTTCAATTATTTCATTTCTAGAAACCTGCTTGGAAAATTTAACTTCTAAAAGGGTTCCGCCTGTAAAATCAGGTCCTAGTGGTAATCCCCAAAGTACCAAAGCAAATAATCCTGGCAAAATTACCGCCAGCGAAATAAAATAGTACCACTTCCTTCGACCAACTATATTTAACATTAGTTTGTTTCCTTAATTTCTCTAAAGTCTTCCATAATTTGCTCTTCAATTCCCACAATTGCCTCTTTTACAATTTCCTCTAGATTTGCTATCTTCTGATGCAGAAACTCTAGATAATTTTCACCCGTACCAATCACCAAAAGCTCAAGAAATACCTGTTTGTCCTTTTCCTCTAAGTATTCTAAAACCCTGTTCAGAAGCTTTTGATGATAAAGTAGCGTGACTATCTCCGTCAACTTAACTTTTTCCTGCTCTTCTACATCAAGCTTTCCAATCTCGATAAATATTTTTGGTTCTTTTATAAAATGTCTTACTAAAATACTCATAACCTCTTTTTTGTGAGAATACTAAATTGGCCCTAATTTTACTGTACCCCTCACGTCATCTATAAAAAATATTAGAACTTTTGCCTTTCGGCTACCACGATACATCTGCAGATGATCCATAAGTTCAGGTGAACCCCCGAAACTTTTTCCTGTCCACTTTGCTGGACCTGCGTCTGCTATATCGCCTACGACTGATCTACCATTTTCCGTGTTCACAACCAAAACCTTACGGTGTTTGTACCACGCGGCCTTGCTGCTGTTGTAACCAGGAATATCAAAGGTTTGCACAACTACATAGTATTTCTCCTCCTCAATATTTTCTTTGGTAAGTGCAAACTTGTTCGGGGCAAAATACCCAAATGCGCCACGGTTTCTAGTCAACCTACTTTTTCCATAAATGTTTGCTGAAACTCCTGACTCAAAGTGCTCCTGTATATTGTCTCCAGGATAACGTGGTAAATGCTGTTCCAAACCAATTTTCCCATAACTTGTATTTAGGTGATTACCATCCAATTCCGCCGTGACTTTTATCCCGATATTTTTAGATATTTCATCAGTCAAAACCCTTTCGTTTTCTACCGAAAGATGTTTGACGTTTCTTGGTAGGTGGTTGCTGAAAATTTTTAAAAGAGCTTCTTTCGTATCCTGTCTCCCAACTGCTTCGCCAATTATTTGATTCGTAATCAAAGACTCTCCAGCCGTATTAGTAGGTAAATTCTTTTCTGGTACCAGACCGCTAGAAAGCAGTACTATTCCGGCAGCCAAACCCGCGGCTGCTCTTCGTCCACCTTTTTGTAAGATGTGATCAGCATCAATCCCCCTTCTTTCTAGATACTCAAGTGCGTCTTTATGTTTCTCTTCGAACTCAGTTATAAGTTCTTGCGATCTTTTCTCTAATCTTCTAGAAAGAACAGCGAAATTTGGGTTTTGCTTTTTTCCCAAAATTTTTTTTAATTTCATCTCAAGACTTATATACTACTCTAAGAAATGTCCTTGTCACGGTGATGGCAGTAAACATCGACACTAAGATACCGATTGCAAGTGCGACAGCAAATCCTCTGACTTGCCCAGTTCCAAAACTAAAAAGCACTAAGGTCGTTATCAGCGAGGAGATATTGGAATCTCTGATCGAGTTCCACGCACGACCGAATCCTATCTCAATGGCTTGTTTCCGATTCCGACCAAGCCGCAACTCTTCTTTCATACGCTCAAAGATCAAAACATTGGCATCTACTGCCATTCCGATAGAAAGGATAAACCCAGCAATACCTGCAAGGGTAAGCGTTACTGGGACAGATTTGAAAACTGCTAAAGTAACCATCGTGTAAATTAAAAGCGCAAGATCTGCTAATAACCCTGGGATACCGTAGAAAAAGATCATGAAAATACCGATCACTGCTAAACCAATTGCACCGGCCACTAAACTGCGTTGCACTGATTCTTGCCCCAAAGTCGCCCCAACTGTTCTCTCAGATACAATATCGATCTTTTTAACCGGCAAAGCACCTGCTTTGAGTTGTGTAGCCAATCTTTTTGCTTGATCAACATCAACACCAGTTATCTGACCTTTATCACTTATTTCTGATTGCACTGTTGGTGCTGAAACGACTAGCCCATCGAGAAAAATAGCCAATGGTTTTCCAATTAATCTTTTTGTAAGAGCGCCAAATTTGGCTGCTGATTCACTTTTCATTTCAAAGGCAACCACTGGTTGGCCTGGGTTTTGACTGTCTTGAGCTTGCGGGTAGTCAATATTGGCAGACTTCAAATCTTTTCCAGAAATTCCAGTTTCCTTGGTATTCTCAAGTGTTGGGAAGGTACCGGCTGGCGCGTTCGGATCGGTAAGTTCGCGAAACTCGAGTTTTGCCGTTTCCCCAACCAGTTTCTTGGCCTCGTCAACATTTTTTACTCCAGGAAGTTGGACTATTATTCGATACTCTTCTCCGACCTGAGAAGTCTGAACCACTGATTCAGAAACTCCAAACAAGTTTACTCGTCTTTCAATCACTTCTTTTGCAGCATCCAGGGCTTCCTTCTTTTTATCATTTGAGATATCTGACATATCTGCTCTGAGGATAAGGTCAGTACCACCTTGTAGATCTAACCCAAGTTTGACATCTAAATCCCGCTCAATTCTGGTACCAAAGACACTAAAATCAAGCTTGGGACCAGCCAAAACAGTATCAATGTAAATACTTTTCCCCTGGATTTTTATTGGACCGGAATTAAATTTTATAGGTACTCTAGGCCAATCAACTAGTAACGCTACTATTACAATCGAAAATATTAATGTTAGTAGAATTCGGTTTCGGTTCATATACGTGCTTAAGTTTACAATTTCTGAGGTTTTTTGGTCAACAAAGTCTTATCTCAAGATCTCCTCTTCATCACCAACAAGCATCACTCGAGTCTTTTCCAAAATTCCAGTTACAAATGGGTCACGTCTGTGCTTACGGAAATTAAACTCATCTTCTGTCATAACAGTGTAGTTGATTTCACGCCCAACTTCGTTTTCGGCTCTTTTAACAACCTGAGCTAGCTGAGGAATAACAACGTTACCTACAACCAATAGGTCAACATCAGCGGCACCAACAGGACGACGCCTTATATACCCGCCTGATAGAAGGGCAAATTTAATTTTTCCGAGTTTGCCGCGTTCTTTTATAATATCCCCACCCAAACCCTGCACCTTGGAAATCATTCTTGAGAGCTCATCATAGAAAATATAGTCTTTGCGGAAGCCATAGAACTTTCTGTTGGCTCTGTTTTCCGAAAAAACCATGTCAGCTTTATCCATGCGCTGAAGTTCTGCACGAACTGCATTTATTTGTTCACCTACCATTCGCACAAGTTCGCGCACGTAGAATATTTTTCCTGGGTTAGCAAGGAATACTGTGAGCAGTTTTACCCGAGTTTTTGATATAAATAGGTCTTTTAACATTAGTCCTCCATTTAGACAGATGTTCCGACAGGTATCATTTCCATCCAAAATTGTCCGCGATTAAACTCGACCTCCTTGCCAGCTGCATCGAAAAACTTAGTTCGCGCTTCTCTTGAATCTTTTTTCCAACTACCATCAATCATACTACCGTCTCTAAATATCTTTGCTGCTCCAGAACCCACAGTCTGTACATCTCTGTTAAACACCTTCGGGGTAACTTCCTTTAAACCTGAATAGTTTAAGAAAGCTATCACGACATTTTTCACTGTAATCTGAACATTATGCTCCGAATCGAGGTGGCTTTGCCCTCCATTTACTCTTTTATAAGTATTGGTTGTAGTATCGTAATCCCACCTAACTGAATAGGCTCCCTTAAGCCCAATATTAATTGTTGGGTTCGTAGGAGGGTTAACTGGGGAATCTTCTTTGAATTTCCATGACTCGATACTTACGCCAGAATTCACATTTCTTTTATTCGTTACTTCCCACAATTTATCCGTGTGCGAAAACCCGCAGTGCTCTGACCGACAATTTGGCGGCAAACGGTAAAATGCTGCTGTCCCGATTGCAAATTGATCCAAATCCTTTGCCCCAAAAGTTTTACCGGCCAAGGATCTCACGTACTCATTTCCTCCCCAATGTGCATAAGCAGCTTTGTACTCTATTGCCCAGTCAAAATAATATTCTCTCGCGCTTCTCACTGGCCCCATCTGAGTTGAGTTTGTCAAGAAAACCGCCACAAACCTTGTGATGTCTCCCTCTGCAAGAGCTTCGTAGACAATATCTGCTTTCGATAAGCCTTTCTGTGGTCGGGCAGAAGTTGAATTTTCTACCATTACAGCCAGCGGAACCCGATTTTGCCATACTTCAGCTTCTTTCTTCGGGTACAAAACGCCCGTGATCGGATTAGCTACTCTTGTCTCCTCTGGTTTTCCACTTATCAACTTACCTTTAGGCGAGATAGCCTGATCTAGACTCTCCAGTTTTTTGGAACCAACCAAATACCCTGACCAGGCAGAAACTCCAATCAATATCAGAAATAACCCAACTACAATTGCCTTCTTGGGGGCGGAGAGATGGGCAAACTTCTCTTTTAAGTAAGCAAACGATTTCATAACTTGAAATACTATAGAATCACCTTATTTTGCCTTAGAGAGTAACATAACTACTCGAAAATTTGCAAGAAGTGAGTTTAATACCTTGCGACGATCTTTTTTGTGTGCTAGCATTTCTTGCAGAAACAGATACTATTTCAGCTTATGCCAAAGAAAACTCGACAAGAAAAAATCCTAGCTAGACTCAGACGTCTTGAAAGAGTCCAGGAACCTAAAACTGCAAACGAGCAAAATTTGGCAGGAACTACTGAAATTCCTAAAGTCTCCTTTCAACTCAAAACAGAGACAAATCCAGCAGCGGCCTCAACTATTAAAGCTACCAGTTTTGACTACTCATACGTCTACAAAGACCTTACAAGATCTTTGATTTTTGCTGCTGTGGCAGTTATTATTCAGGTTGTCTTAGCAATATTTGTAATTAATTAAAGTTTATTTGAACCTAATTGTGCTTGACAGGCTCAGATAAGGTATGCTACGATCATTTTCGAGGCTAGTTAGCCTCAAATTGTTTTTTTAAAGAAAGTATAGCTTTAAGCAAAGTAAAGCTTTCGGAAAAGTAACATCCTCTTTTACTATTTTTATCCTCAATTGAAGGGAGGTGAATTAGGAAACAGTTAGTAGTAGCAGTAGCAGTAAACCCTGCATACAGCCTACTGTTTACTAATCCCTAGATAACTATGGCTTCAATGTATTGTGTTAAATGTCGTGCAAAGAAAGAAGTTGCCAACCCAGAGCAAGTAACCATGAAAAATGGTAAAAAAGCTCTTCGTGGTACTTGTCCAGATTGTGGTACCAAAATGTTCAA
Organism: uncultured Gammaproteobacteria bacterium; assembly: GCA_964360785.1. Lineage (GTDB taxonomy): Bacteria > Patescibacteriota > Microgenomatia > Woykebacterales > RBG-16-39-9b > DATIHF01. The sequence goes on from CAYHXX010000001.1 coordinate 433,295, forward strand.
GATTGGTGGTTAGTAATTTCTCACCGTCTTCAGAGAAACCCTTTTAGTATTTTGCTAGGGGGTTTTTCTGTTAAGCGGACAATTTTTCTTTGAGGAGGTGGTAGAAAGTTGGAAGCAGGGAAACAAAGATAATTACCGCTAAAACCGGCAAGATATACTTATCAACGTTGGGAATTGATTTGCCGGCAATATAACCTAGCGCTGTAATACCAATTGCCCATAAGAGACCACCAATAATATTATAGAAAAAGAAAGTGCTGTAGTTCATTCTGGCTGCCCCAGCAACGATTGGGGCAAAGGTTCGCACAATTGGGGTAAACCGGGCTAATATCAGTGTCTTTCCACCGTGTTTCTCGTAGAAAGCTTCCGCTTTTTGCAAATGTTTTTTGTGAAACCAGAAGGAGTCTTCCTTATTAAAGATCTTTGGTCCCAATCTTTTACCAAAAGCATAACCAACGTTGTCCCCCAATACAGCCGCAACAAAACAACCAAAAGCTAAAGTATAGATATTGAAAAGCCCTGCGGAGGCTAAGAAACCGGCTGTAAAGAGCAGGCTATCTCCTGGCAGAAAAATTCCGATCAGTAGCCCAGATTCAGCAAAAACAATCCCGAAAACACCAAAGTATCCGATTGTTCTGATGAGATTTTCAAGGTCAAAATGTATTAGGGATTCCATTCTAGGAGTCTGTTATTCTGTACTGTATTGCTTCGGCAATATGTTTACTTTTAATGTCGGTTGCACTTTCAAGGTCTGCAATAGTTCGTGCAACTTTCAGTATTCTAACATAACCCCGGGCTGAGATCTGAAACCTGTTGATTGCAGATGTAATCAGACTCTTACTTTCTTCATCCAAAGTACAAATCTCCTTCACTTGCCTAGTGTTCATCTCTGAATTACTTATCAAATTCAGTTTTCTCAGGCGTGTTTGTTGAAGATCACGTGCTTTTTGGACTCTACTCCTTACTACTTTTGAGCTTTCACCAGATGGTAAATCTACTAACTCGTTTGTCCTCACAGCTGGTACATTGAGAAAGATATCTATCCGATCAAGAATTGGTCCAGACAAGCGTTTTTTGTATCTGGAAATTTGCCCTGGTAAACATGTACAGGTCTTAACATTATCGCCGAAATAACCACAGGGGCAGGGGTTGGCTGCCGCTACTAGTGTAAACTTTGCCGGAAATGAGACTGAACTACTTGCCCGGGAAACTGTTACAAAACCATCTTCAATCGGCTGACGCAGTGCTTCTAAAACACTTCGAGGAAATTCTGGAAACTCATCGAGAAAAAGCACACCCCGATGGGCTAGGGATATTTCCCCAGGCTTTGGATTTGTCCCTCCACCAATTATCCCCACGCTACTTGCTGTATGATGGGGGGAGCGAAAAGGTCTTAGTGAGATCAAACCCTTCTCCACCCGTTTCAGAACTGAATATATTTTTGTAACTTCCACAGCTTCTGAGAAAGTTAGCTTGGGTAGTATTGAAGGAAAGGTCCGCGCCAAAAGCGTCTTTCCCGCTCCAGGAGGGCCTTGCAGTAACAAATTATGTCCCCCTGCAGCCGCTATTTCCAAAGCTCTTTTGGCCTGCTCCTGTCCTCTTACATCTTTCATATCAAACTCATCAGAAACATGATCATCAAACTGAAACGTGTTTTTCTCTAGTTTATTTATTTCGGTTATCTTGGCAAGATGATCAAATATCTCTTTAATGCTCTTGGCTGGATAGATTGTTAAACCTTCAACAACTGAGGCCTCTATAGCATTCTCTGCCGGCAGAATAAGTTCCTTAAACCCAAACTCTTTTGCCATGGCAGCAAGTAGCAATGTGCCTTTGGTAGGGTTTATCGAACCATCGAGTGAAAGCTCCCCAAAAACTAGCGTGGATGAGAGGTCACAAACAAGCTGTCCAGAAGCAATCAAAATTCCGACTGCAATAGGCAGATCAAAAGCCGGTCCCTCTTTGGGTAAATCAGCTGGAGCAAGATTAACTGTAATTCTTTTTGCTGGAAAGTCAGCACCGGTATTTTTCAGAGCTGCTCGAACGCGTTCTTTTGATTCCTCAACTGCTTTGTCAGGCAATCCAACTATTGTAAAGGAAGGAAGACCTTGCGTAGCAATATCAACTTCGACCACCACTGGAAGCGCCGTCAAACCAACTACGGAACCCGAATTGATTTTTGCTAACATAAATAATTTTTTTTGCAAAAACATGGCCATTAACAAGAAAATATTTTTGCAAGCATTGGCAAAAGTATAATCATTTTATTCTTAAAAACAAGATGTTTTCTTTATTTCAAACTAATTGTTATGATAAACAATAATATGACTGAAAAACCCAAACGAATACTGCTTGTTGAAGATGATGATATTTTGATAGATGTTTACAAACATTTTTTTGAAAAGTCTGGATTTTGGGTTTACACGGCCAATAATGGTCCTGACGCAGTCGCCTACTCTGAGAACCAAGACTTTGATATTGTAGTATTGGATATTATTATCCCTGGCTTTGATGGATTCACTGTACTTCGGAAATTAAGAGAAAATCAAAAAACGGCTACTCTACCTGTTATGGTCATGACCAATCTTGATGAGGATAAGTACTTAACCAGAGCACTAAAACTCGGAGCTAGTGAGTATCTGATAAAAGCCAATACAACCCCTCAAGTTGCTGTCGATCATATAAAAACTATTATTGGTAAGTGAGATTAGATAGAAAATTCAATTACGACGTTTTCGTAAATAATTGTAAAGTTCTTTTCTGAAGTCGGAACTATGTAAGAAATAGTCATTTTTGTTGTTTCCGAAGGATTTATGCTCGAGTTGCTTGTCTGGGGAGAACCACCTTCGTAACCATAACCAGAGGTGTATTGATTGTCCTTACTGTCTTTTAGTCGGAAACTGCTCGGTGAGTAATAAGCTACTTTGTCAGTAGTGTTCGTGACCGAGATTTTCAAAACGAGACTAGATTGCTTGTAATACTCTGTATCGAGAGAGGCTGATTGTGACGCATTCTTTTCATAGTACTTCTTACTTTCTTCTTTTTGCTTCTCAAAGGTAGCATCATGTTTAGCTTCCTCAAGCTCAATTGCGATCCCATTTTTGGCTTTTACCTCTTCACCCAATTTTGCCTCTACCAGATCGGGAATATCTTCTTTTTCTTTTGTTTCTGATGCTGGCTTATCTGCTTTCTCGGCGACAACTTCTTTCCTAGCGCTGTCTTGGCCCAAAAAGTACGATCCGACTGAAAGTAACACCAATACCAGTACACCAACCACAACAAGAACTATAAATTTTGTTTTCTGAAAGGTAATAGTTTTTGGAGGCGCTTTAGTGGGAGCGTCAAGATTGGTTTCTTCTTTTGTTGGTTCCGAAGGAACAGGGGCAGACTCTTCTGGCATTGAGTATATTATTTGTTAATAACTAGGGATTGTCAAATATTTAACTTAGATGAGATTTTTCTTGCGAGCCTCAGTATAAATTTGTTTTTTTGAAATTAACCAACCACCAAGACCAAGCAAGGTAGCGAAAAGGCCAACTAAACCACCTATCACTGGAATAATTGTTAATATTCCGTAGACAACTAAACCGATTAGCAAAGCCCAAACCTGATGAATTTTCCAACCAAATTTGCCCATTAACCATTCACCGATCAGGTAAGTGACTAGAACTCGTACGAAATACAACAATATCCCATAAAGAGCGAGCAAAACAATTCCAAAAGGAATTCCAACTAGAGTTACCATCAAAACTACCGCCAGAATTGGAGTTAGTACTAATGCAAGAAACCCCACCCCCAAAGCTGACCAAGGTTGTTCTTTCAGCGTGTTCACACTTCTATCAAAGAATCCGGGTACAAATTTTATAAGCAACAGACCCATTACAAACCAAACAAGCAAGTTTGCAAGTTTTAAGGCCAATGAAAATCCGGCAATAATTCCTAAAATCTTTGTTTTATCAACATACGATCTGTTCGTTGGCGACGTTTTTTTGGTAATCTCACCGCTGACCAATGCCGAATCATCAATAGAGGCCTCGGTGTCGCTCCAATAGGTAATGTTACCTTTAACTACTGCTTTCGACGTAAGTCTGAGCACACCAACACCAGCATCAACATCCCCACCAACACTACTATTTAGAGTTAAGGTTCCAGCACCGGAATTTATGGTTGTTCCAACTGGAGCGTTAACGTTAACATTCCCGCCAAAAGCTATAAGTGCTTTTCCAATTGACGCAGATTCTGTAATATCAACACTTCCGCCCGCCACTGTTAGATTTTTCCCGATCTTTCCGCTTATTCTTATTTGTCCACCTGTAACCCGAATATCATCGGAAACCTCCCCAGAAACAGTTACCTCGCCACCAGCTGCTATCAGATCTCCGTTTATCTTTCCAGTCACCAACAATACACCACCGGCAACAAAAACATCTCCGTTTACAGTCCCTGCAATTTCTACTCTTTCGTTTGCTGCAAAATAGGTTCTATTTACGGTTTCATTTTTCTCTATACTAGTAACTTGGACTTTTTTTGAATCGCTAGATTGCGCCGCAACAGTGGAAGTGATAAAAAGTAAGAAAATTAATGGAACTATCAACCAAAGTCTCTTCATTAGGCCAATAATATTACTTGGATACTGGTCTGTCAAGTCTCCTTTAACAACAAAAAACTCAAACCATTATCAGCTTGAGTCTTTTGGCGTTCAAAGGTAAATAATAAGCCAGATTCTGTTCTCCGCCAGATGGCGGATGATGGAAATCTATCTAAAGTTGATCGTATTGGTCAACCTTTTCCGGTTTAGCCGGAATGCCCTCGACTTTGGTACTCAGGAAGCGCTGTCTTTGTCGTACCGTTCGGAGGTTACACCAAGGCGGATTGCCCGTTTCACTCTTTGACCAAATACTAGGGTCAAAGCTTCGTCACTGTTGCTCTCAGTAAATGTAATTTCACTTACTGTGTTGTCTGTCTCTCTAGTTAAGATACATACAACCACGAGACCTTGCGGCTAGCTGCTTACACAGCTCACTTTGCTTCGGGTGTCTGGACTTTCCTCTACCCCTAGCTTTAGCGGAGGGTAGTATCCATCCTTTTACCTTTGAACGAGCCTGATTATACCAGAAAAAGCTTCAATTTTCAAGTCGCTAAGGGTTATAATAAAGTTTATGCCTGAAATAATCATTTTCATCGTCGCCCTCCTTGCTGCTATTAGAGGCGCTGACTGGGTGGGAAAAGCTAGTATCTCATTTGCCAAACGTCTTGGGGTTTCCCAGTTTATCATTGGTGTAACCTTTGTCTCAATAGCCACAACTTTACCCGAACTAGCTGTCGCCTTTATTTCCGGAACCATAAACCACAATCCGCCGTTTGGTCTTGGTAATGTTTTAGGATCACCCATAATCAACCTAGGTCTCATACTGGGTTCTTTCTTTATTATCTCAAAGCACCAACCTTCCCTAGGCTATTATTCACGCGCAATCAATATTTTTATCATTGTTTCAGCTATCCTGTTGATTGCATCATTTTTTAGACCTATCGGTGGATTACTCAGTATATTTCTAATACTCTTTGGAGTAGCTTTTATAGTACTGGAGTTTCTTTTAAGTCAAAGAACTAAAAGTTTAATTGACGGTGTGGAAAACCGCTTTGATAAATTTATCAGTTTCTTTCACCTTGCTGGAAATAGAGACGTGATCTTAGAGTTTATTTTCGGAACGGCCTTGTTAATATTTGGTTGTAAGTTCTTGGTGGATTCTGGGGTTGCAATTGCCAACAACGTTGGGGTCAACAGCTTCTTTATCTCAGCGACTGTACTCGCAGCCGGAACCTCACTACCTGAACTTGTGACTATGATCACTTCAGTAATAAAAAAACGAGATGGGATCTCAATCGGAAATTTAGTGGGAGCTTCTGTAATTGATGCCACGATTGGTGTTGGACTTGCCACAATCGCAAAACCGGCAGCTCTTACAACGGTTTTCAGTATTTTATTTTTTGTGACCATGATTGGACTTGGAATAGTCTGTTTGATAGCCCTTTGGCGACGTATAAAAATTGAGGTTATTGGGGGGATTCTAGTTGCTACGGCCTTAGCCTTTGTAATACTGCTTTCTTTACTTGAATTTACTTCTCGTTAGAAAACTCAAATATATCCAATACTATAACTTGAATCATTGCCGCTGCTGGAACCGCGATTAAAGCACCAGGAAAACCGAATAAAGTTGCTCCAATCAAAAACGATAATATGGCAAACAAAGGGTTCAGACCAACAGCAGCTTGCATTATCTTTGGTACGAGTAGATTATTTTCAAGTTGCTGCACTATCACAAAAAGTACTAATACACCTACAGCAGAAACTGGGCTACCGCTGGCGACAGTCACTAGAATTGATATCACCCCAGAAAGGATTGGTCCAATATTTGGTATAAACTCCAAGATCCCAGCCATAACTGCAAGCGGTAGGGCATAAGGAACTTTAAGCAGAGATAGACCAATGTAGGTAGCAAGTCCCACAATAAACATCAGAGCAATCTCACCTCGTACCCAATGGCCAAGCTGAACATCGACCTTGCTAGCCAAGTTTGTAACTCGTTCTTTTGGCAAAAAGGGTATTACAAAATGGAGATTCTTTTTGATCCGATCCCTCTCAAGAAGTAGATAAAAGCTTAAGACAGCGATGGTGATAAGATTGAAAACACCATTGATTGTTGTAAATACCACTCTCATCAAACTATCCAGTCCAGAAGCTAAATAGTTGGCTCCGACGCTGAAGACTTGTTTGTTCTCTATCCCAGGTACAAAACTCCCACCATATATCTCACTTATCTTCAACAAATAGTTCGGTAAAGCAATAATAAATTCTCTCAGTTGTATTAACAAAGGCGGCAAGACTAGAAATAGTAGGAGCCCCCAAAAGATTACAGCCAATATATACGCTGATATCGCAGCTCCAACACGATTGAAACCTCGGGCTTGAAGAAAATCAGCAATCTGCGCAAAAGCGGTCATCAGGATAACAGAAGCTAGTATTAGTATGAAAACAAAGCGAAGCTGCCAAGCAACAAAAAAGGCAAGGAGAATTAGTATTGTTTTGAATATTGTACCTGTTGAGATTTCTACAACCTGTGGTTTCACAACTAAATTCTATCAGATTCTGAAGCTTTCAACCACTGCGAAACTAACTCGGCTACTTCGTTTTCAAGATTTTCAACCAAAATGTCATACCAGTAGATACTCTGGTCACGTTTAAACCAAGTTAGTTGTCTTCTGATATAGCCATGTAGATCAAATTTTATCCTCTGCTTAGCTTCGTTTAAACCTAAGTTTCCTTTTATATAAGCAGCAACTTGGCGATAACCAAGAGAAGTCATAGCTGGTAGATCAATCGAATAGTCTTTTAATAAGTTCTTAACTTCCTCAACAAACCCAGTCTCAAACCACTTTTCCACTCTAATGTCGTTTCGATCATACAGATTTTCTCTCTCACAAGTTAACCCAATCTTCAAAATTTCAAAAGGAACTTTGTATCTTTTTTGCAAACTACTAAAACTTTCACCAGTTTGTCGATAAACTTCCAACGCCCGAATTATTCTTCGTTTATTGTTCTTATCTACTTTCTCGAAGTAGTTGGGGTCAACTTTTTCTAGCTCCAGGAGCAAATCCTCAAGTTTCTGGTGCTCAAGTTCTTCTCGCAATCTTTGGTCTGGAGCAACTTTGGGAATTTTCAGACCCTCAGTTACTGCTTGGATATATAGCCCAGTACCGCCTACTAGTATTGGTAACTTATTTCTAGAATGAATGTCTTTAATTTTTTCTAAGGCTAGTTGTTGATACTCAGCCAAGGAAAAGCGCTCATCTGGTTTGACTATGTCATAAAGATAAACAGGAATCTGGTCAAAAACCCATTTTCCACTTTCTTTCTGAATCTTCCCTCCTGCTTTCTGCTCACTGCTCACTGTTCCCTGACTTTCCTTCCCAGTTCCAATATCCATGCCAATATAAACCTGTCGGCTGTCAGCACTGACAATTTCCCCATCAAATTTTTTTGCGAGCGTTAGCGCGATATCAGTTTTTCCGGTTCCCGTCGGCCCACAAATAACTAGTAATTTATGCATGAGCGGATTTTAACATAATGAACAAAAAGAAAAGCAGGCTATTATAACCTGCTTGTGGCTACTGATCTCAATTTATCTAGAGCTCTTTTCTCTATCCGACGCACGGTTGTCGACGAACAACCCATCTCCTGGCCAGTTTTTTCTTGAGTTCTCGGCTGTCCATCTTTGATCCCAAAGCGAAACTCGATTACTCGTCTTTCCCTTTCATCCAAGGCCTCAAGTGATGATCTTGATCTTTCTTGAGGCAGAGACCTTCGTGAATACTCTTGACGTATTTTTTCAACATCCTCTGGTTTTCTTGATCTGAGTTCCACTAGCGGTGGGTAGCCTCCAAATATTTGCCACAACAGCCGTTCCTCCACTATGGTCTTGTCCTTAACCTCTTGCCAATCGACCTCGGAATACGGCATTACCTTCATCGCTACTCCTTTCCCGGCGATTATAGTTTTGGTCAGATTTCTAGTCAAGTAACTAGACTTTAGTGTTAAACTGTTATCTATGGCTTTCAACCCGAACACAATCTGGATATCACATACCTCTTTGAATGATTTTGACAAGTGCAGACAGCTTTATTATCTGCGCAATCTCTACCGCGATAAGAAATATGGTAATAATTTTCGCTTGCAGGTGGCTTCTCCTTTTCTGTCTTTAGGCGAAGCTGTTCATGATGCGATCGATCATTTTACTGAGCGTTATGAACCAGAACAAAGAAATATTGATCGGTTGATGTATGAATACAAAAGAGGTTGGAGTTTAAAACCAGGGAAAATTGGTGGTTTTAAAGATGAGGGTCAGGAAAAAGAATTCAAAGAACGCGGTGAAACCATGCTTGAGAGATTTATGAAAAACACTTATTTCTCCAAAGGTAATCCGATCAGAGTAAGTTTTCCCAAACTACCCTTAGTTGGTGAAGATGATGTTGTCTTGGTCGGTAACTTTGATTGGTTGGAAAAAACTCCAGAGGGTTTACATATTCTCGATTTTAAAACTGGAAAGGAAGAGGCTGAAGATTCCCTGCAACTCCCGATCTATACCATTCTTGCTAAACACGTTTTGAAAGAACCGGTTGCTAAGGTAAGTTACTGGTACCTAGATCGTGACGACGATCCGATCGAAGCTAAAATTCCTGATTTAAGTAAAACTTTAGAGACGGTCAAAGAAAAGGCTGCCAAAATGGAGGACGCGATAAAATTCCAAGACTTCCCATGTCAGGCAGAAATCGGTTACTGCAAGCACTGTCACGAATATCACAAAGCGAGCAACGATCAAGCTGAACATGTCCAAACCGACTTTAAACGCAAACGAGAAGTATTTTTCCTAGATTAATCATTGAACCTATAGCACTTGACACTAGTTTTCACCTTTGTTATAATTTCTCCCTGTTCCAACGGCATCTAGTATTTGGACAAAACTTTTTGTTTTATCTAGCTACCAGATGCCTTTTGGTGTCCGGCATGGTTGTGAGCCCGAACAACTGTGAATGAAAAGGGCAAGGAGAAACAGTCGGATGACAACAGAGGTACGGAAGATGCTCGAGACGGTGAGCCCGGACTGGGTGAGGGCGAACTTCGACGCGCTGAAGCGCGGCGGCCATGTGCTAGCCGGCACGCCACGGATGGGAGGCGACCTGATCCTGCTCAAGCCCGTTGACGCGGACGGCACATGCTTCGAGGCGGTCAACGTCGGCCGCATCTGCGAGGAACCGACCACCGACGACGGCGTCCTGTTCGGCATCGCGACCGAGCTGTTCCCGACGGAGCCGACGGGGAACAACGGTTCGAGCGAGGTCAGGCGCAAGAAGATCCACGTCCAGCTCGCCGACGGCATCGCTGCCAACCGCTCGCGCAGGTAACCTCACAGCTCCCGGCGCCGCGAACAGTTTGCATGGTGGTAAGGCAACTTAGGTAAAAGCTATCCACCCACTTCGGCCGTTAACCCTCTCACCCCTTGGGAGAGTTAACGGCCGCCATCTTGAGCAAACAAAATTTGTTGGCTGAAGAGGAGAAACGACTTTTCGTATGAAGTCGTTTTTCTTTGGCAAAAATTGATAGAATAAGGTATGGTCTTTAAATCAAAATTTATTTTACTTCGCCATAACGAACCGAAATCTTTTCCTGGTCCATGGATCCAACCTCACAATAACCCGCTGAGCCAGAATGGAATCGAGCAAGCAAATTTAATTTCCAAAACTTTAGAAGATGAGAAAATTAGTGCTATTTATTCCTCTCCATTTGCACGATCCTTGCAAACCGCAGATATAATCGGCAAGAATCTAAATTTAGAAGTTATAATAAAAGAAGATTTAAAAGAAAGAGCCCAGGGTGATTTGGAAAACCAATCCTTTTCCGAAGAAAAAATAAACAATCTTTGGGAAGAGTTTGAAAAATTTAAATCTCTGTCTCTAGAAGAGCAGTGGGTTTCAAGACCGTTTCCAGGTTTTGAAACCGACGCAGAGTTGCTAAAAAGAGCCTTAAATTGTTTAGCGGAAATTTCCCAAGAAAATATTAACAAATTAATTTTACTTGTAACTCATGCGGGTTTAATAAAAGTACTCTTGATTCATTTCGGTATTATCTCTTTGAAAAACCGGGACGATTTTAAAATTAAATTTAATGATATTTTTGAAATCTGAGACACTTGTTTATGGCAGATTACATTGTCGGAAGTAGAAAACCAAAACCAGGTGAAAAAGTTTTTGTAATTCAGAAAGTGGATTATGGAACTGAAGATTATGCGGAAGGTGTAGTTAAAGATGTTTTAACGTCAAGGCCGGAACATCCCAGAGGACACAAAGTTCGGCTAACTAATGGAGTAATCGGCAGAGTCCAAAAATTTTCTGATCAAGGAGAGGTGACTCCCAGACAACCAAAATACGAGAATAGAAACTTAAATGAACCAGAACAAATATTACCGAGTATTCTACCCACCGACCCTGACGACCTAATCTAGTTTTAGAAAATCTAACCGCCGTTGCGAGCATTCCGTTAAGTGAGGCTTAAAAAAGCGAGATATTAAGTCGGACGTGTTTGACTCCGATTTATCGGAGGAGTTGTCGACGTATACGAGCGGCTTAAGCCGAATAGGAAGCGTAGTCAGGCGGCAATTTGGTGTTACCTTTGTTGCCAAAGGTAACAAAAACTTTATTTACGAACACTCTTCTTAATACTTTTGGCAGCAATAAACCCAACTGTGTTCATCTGTGGTAGTTGCAAACTTTGTCCTGTTTTTGGATTACGGCCTGTTCTAGCCTTTCGACCTCGGATCACAAAGGTACCAAATCCAGAAATTACTACTTTATCTCCCTTTCTCAATGTTTCAATAATTGAGTCAAAGGTAGCATCAACAGCTTCTTTTGCAGCTTTACGAGTCAATCTTACATCTTTAGCTACTTTTTCGATTATGTCAGCTTTTAACAAAAAATTTCACCTCCTTTAAGGTAATGTTTTATCGATTCTCTTAATACTCTTGGCCTTCATTTTTGTCCCAGTTTCTATCAAAACCGAGCGGAAAAGTCTGGGACCTGTCTCAACCCATTCAAACTTAACTGGTTCAGTATCTTTCTGTTTACGGATGATGATTTCCGGAACAACTCCCAAAACTGAGTTTTGTGCCCCACACATTCCGACATCAGTAACAAAAGCTGTCCCAGCTGGCAGTAACCAAGTATCAGCTGTGGGGATATGAGTATGTGTTCCACAAACAGCTGTCACTCTACCGTCAAGAAACCAGGCAAGAGCGTTTTTTTCCGAAGTAGCTTCAGCGTGAAAATCGACGAAAATAAACTCTGGTTTTTCTTTGTTTACTTGATCGTTAAGTATTTGATCAATGGTGCGATACGGCTCATCAACAGGCTGGTCAATCCATTGTCGCCCGAGAAGATTAATGACCATTACTTTCTTGGTTTTTACCTTGGCAATTGTGAATCCAAAACCAGGGCTGTCTGAGGGATAGTTGGCTGGACGAATTACAGTAGGATCATTATCTAGAGTTTCAGCAAATTCTGGTTTGAACCAAATATGATTTCCACTGGTAAAAATATCAACGCCGTACCCACGTAATTCATCGACCTTGTCAGCAGTTGCACCTTTGCCATGGGAAAGATTTTCGATATTGGCAATCACCAAGTCAATTTTTTCTTTCTTGATCAATTCAGGTAAGACAGCGCCAACTGCCTTCCGTCCTTGCTTTGCAACGATGTCACCAATCATTAGTATTTTCATTTTTGTCTTCAACAAATATCGTGCGCAAATAATATTTTTTTAACTTTTCAAAGTTTCAATTAGCACGATATAAACCGACAAATCACTTCGCCAAGGATTCTGCCCTAGTTTCCCGCATCACCGTTACTTTCACGGTACCCGGATAAGTCAGTGTGTCATGAATCTTAGTCGCGATATCGTTTGCTAGAATAGTCAAATCATTATCTCCCATTTGCTCTGGGTATACAATAACTCTTACCTCCCGCCCAGCCGCAATTGCGAAGGACTTGTCGACTCCTTTGAAGGAGCTGGCCACGTTTTCAAGCTCCGTAATTCTTTTTATATAATCTTGAACTTCTTCGTGTCGAGCTCCTGGTCTACTCCCAGAAATAGCATCGGCAATATAGACGATGATACTTTCAACAGAAGAAAATGGCTTATCTTCGTGATGCTCGGCCACTGCATTAACCACTCTTTGGTCAATGTTGAACTTCTTCAAATATTCTACTCCAAGCTCAACGTGAGAACCCTCTTGTTCTCCGGTAAAAACTTTTCCAATATCATGGAACAAACAACCGAGTCGAACTATATTGGCATCCGCGCCAACTGTTTTTGCCACGGCAACCGCAATCTTTGTTTCCTCTAGTGTGTGAAGGAACAAGCTTTGGCCGTAGGAATAGCGCCATTTAAATCTTCCGAGGGTGTCGACTAGTTCTCCTGGAAGGTTGTGAACTCCAGCCATACTACAAAGTTTTTCTCCTTCTTCACGACGAATTTTCTCAAAATCTTTTTGCACCCGATCCACCACTTCTTCTATTCGTGTTGGTTGTATTCGGCCATCAGCCATCAATCTCTCAAGAGCAATCTTGGCTACTTCCCGTCTTTCCCCATCAAAACATGACAATCGAATTGTTCCTGGAGTATCATCCAGATCCACATCTACACCAGTGGCCATCTCAAAAGCTTTGATGTTGCGACCTTCTCTACCGATAATACGACCTTTCATATCATCATCTGGCAACCGCACAATCGAAGTTGTGTACTCGGGCACGTAGTCAGTTGCACCCGCCCGCATAGCATCGACCAGAATACCTTTGGCTTTTTCATCAGCCTCTCGTTTGATTTGCTCTTCGGCTTCGCGAATTCTTCTGGAAACCTCATCCTTTAGCTTGCTTTCGGTAGCATCAATGATCAGCTTTTTAGCTTCCTCACGAGTAATAGATGCAACTTTTTCTAATTTAGTTGCTAGCTCTGTACGAGTTTTCTCCAGATCTGCCTCTTTGCTCTTTAAACCCTCCTCCTTGTTCTCAAGATCACCAAGCTTTTTGTCGAGGTTTTCCTCTTTAGCAGCTAATCTTGCCTCAAGCTGCAACACTTCTGAACGGACTTTGCTTGATTCCACTTCTGCTTCACGTTTTATTTTCAAGGCTTCATTTTTGGCATCGAGAATTATTTCCCGAGAATCTGCTGATTCGGAAACTTCTCCTATTTTCTCAATTGGCTTTTTATTCTTTTGGGATTTAGCTACAAATTTCTGGTAACCGAAATATCCTGCGCCACCTGCCAACAGGATTGCTATAACTGCTATTGATATTGGATCCATAATTTTTCTTCGCTTTCATAAAACTTTCTTAAGGTTTATATCACTCAAAGAGAGATATTGGTAAATAGATTGATACAACAAGAACTTTTACTAAAAAGTAACACAGCCAGTTTACTCTTTTTCAGAGAGTGTGTCAACGGCCTTTTTGACAATTTCCCAGTCAAACCCTTTTGCGGCCAGAAAGCGAGTCATCTTCTCGCGAAATATTTTCTGGTCATATTTTTGATAATTTCTTTCTTTTTTTCTACCTGCTTCCAAAGCCAATTCCAGAGGATTTATAGAAACTTCTGAAAAAATCTGGTCTATTAATTCTTTTTTTATTCCTTTTTTCAGTAATTCTGACTTTAATATTCTTGGCGAAGTTTTCTTGAAACGGGTTCTTTGTTCCACCCACCAGTGTGCAAATTCTGAGTCGTCAATTTGTCCTATATTTGTTAGTTTCTTGACTACTTCTTCAATTGAAGCTTCAAAATTCTTTTTTTCCTCTTCCCCTTTGTCAGTTTTCCAAAGTTTCTGCAATAAATTGTCTTTTATCTCTTTTTCCGATCGTGGTCTATAGGAAAGGAACTTGATTGCCTTTTCGTAAAGTCTTTCAACTTGATCGTCAAAAATTAACCTCTGGGTTTTTTCCTCGTTCAACTCGTCATTAATTCTTAATTTATTAATGATTTTTGATTCCAGCGAAATACCAAATGCAAACTCGCCATCGATAAAAATGTTAACCCTCTTTGGGTTCTTTTTTTGAGGTTCGATATTGGTAATCTGGTTCATGAAATTAATTATAGCGGAGAAATTACACGCTCGAGTTTTTTTACTGCGGGGGTAAAAATTACTTCTCTTCTTCCTCTTCGGTATCTTCAGAAGCTTCCTTCATATCCATTGGAGCACCACCTTTGGCAAAAGCATCTTTGACTTTTTTCTCGACTTCGGCAAAGACTTTGGGATTATCCTGCAAGTAGCCCTTGGCTGCTTCGCGGCCCTGAGCGATATTTTGGCCCCCGTATTGGAACCAAGCCCCACTTTTATTAACAACCCCGGTCTCAACAGCAGCGTCAAGCAAGGACCCTTCTGAAGAGATTCCCCGATCAAACATGATGTCAAACTCCACAGTTCGAAAAGGCGGTGCAACTTTATTTTTGACCACCTTAACTTTCACACGAGAGCCAACTGTGACTTGGCCTTCGGTAATTGCTTCGACACGGCGAACATCGAGCCGAACAGAGGAGTAAAACTTCAAAGCTCTCCCACCAGGAGTAACTTCGGGATTTCCAAACATGATCCCAACTTTTTCGCGCAATTGATTGATGAAAATAACTAAAGTGTGAGATTTTGAAATTGCCGAAGCTAATTTTCGCATTGCCTGACTCATTAATCGAGCTTGGAGACCAATGAAAGAGTCTCCCATTTCACCTTCAACTTCAGCTCTAGGGACAAGAGCGGCAACAGAGTCAACAACGATAACATCAACAGCACCGGATCGGACTAGAGTCTCGACGATTTCGAGCGCCTGCTCCCCAGTGTCAGGTTGGGAGATCAAAAGTTCTTTGATATCGACACCAATACTAGCAGCCCGAGCCGGATCAAGAGCGTGCTCAGCATCAACAAAAGCAGCAATCCCACCTTTTTTCTGTCCTTCCTTAACGACGTGCAGTGCAAGTGTAGTTTTTCCACCACCTTCTGGACCAAAGATTTCGATAATTCGCCCTTTTGGTAAGCCACCAACACCCAGAGCCAGATCTAGCCCCATCACTCCAGTCGAAATAACATCTACATCAAGCTTGCCAGCGTTTTCACCAAGCTTCATGATCGAACCTTTTCCAAACTGTTTCTCGATCTGACCCATTGCGGCTTTGATGGCTTCTAGTTTTTGGTTTTCCACGTAAATTCCTTTCTGAACTAAGAATGTTTAATTAGTTAAAAAGTAGCACAAAAACAATTACTATACAACGATCTCTAAATAGAACAAACTGTTCCTTATTACCCAAAGCATATAACTATTGACTGTGTGTATGATGTGGTGTAATGTTAACATATGAAAAAATCAAATTTCGAACGCATAAACATAATCTTTCCTAAAGAAGTGGCTGAAAAATTGAGAAAAATCCCTTCCGGCAGCCGCAGCAACTTAGTTGTTGGCGCTACAGAAAAAGCTTTACAGGAAAAAAGTAAGGCCGGAATTTACGAAAGACTCTTGGAACTTAGAAGGAACCAAAAACCTCTCCCTCCTGGAACTATTGTTAAATGGGTGAGAGAGGATAGAAACAGCCACTAATTACCCCTTGCGAATGAAACTCGTTATTGATGCCTCGGTAATACTCAAGATAACTCTTGTTGAAAACGAAGAAGATCAACAAATAGCATTAGCTATTCTTAAACTTTTTCAAGATGGAGAGATCGACATTGTCTTGCCAAGTTTTTGGTTGTTTGAGGTTGGAAACACTTTGATTAGGAAAAATGTTGATTTTGAAGAACTTTACTCCTATCTGCTTGAAATCGGATTCCGACAGCATAATTTTAGCAAAGCAGAACTAATCGAGATTGGCACTTTTGCAAAAACTTTTAACGTTTCATTCTATGATGCATCGTACCACGTACTTGCAAAGTTAATAAACTATACTTTTGTAACCGCAGACGAAAAGTATTTTGAAAAAACAAAAAAAACTGGCAATATCGCTTTGTTAAAGAATTTAAAAATTTAAGCACCTACGGGGTGTAGTTCAGTGGTAGAACGCAGGGCTGGGGGTCCTGATGTCGGAGGTTCAATTCCTCTCACCCCGACCAAGGTTTCTGAGGCTAATCACTTACTTCACTACAACAACTATTTTTCCTTTTGGATGTTGGGTCTCAAAATACTCAAAGGCGGTTTTTGTTTCTACAAATGGCAAGGTTTTTTCGATTTGCACTTTCACTTTTCCACTGTCTACTAGTTCGGCAAGTTCTTTGAGTTGTTCGGTACTAACAGTTGTCATCTGACTAATTGCTGTAACTTCGTGCTGTTTGGCCAACTCTTGGTCAGGCTGACCTGCCATTGAAACTAACTTTCCGTCTTTTTTCAAAATAGAGAAGAGTTTATTTAGCCCTTCACCACCAGCTGTATCAAAAACCCCATCGTAATCTTTCAAAGCTTTTGTTACATCTTGTGTTTTATAGTCTAAAACTTCATCGGCTCCAAGATTTTTTGCAAAGTCTATCTCACTGCCTGCAACAGTAGTTGCAACGTAAGCACCTTTCAGTTTTGCAATTTGGATTGCCAGCGAGCCAACCCCACCAGCTCCTCCTTGAATGAGAATCTTTTGACCAGATTGAACATTCAGTTCTTCGAAAACTCCTTGCAAGGCACTTGCTCCTGCTAATGGAAGCGCTGCCGCTTGACTAAAATCAAGAGATTTTGGTTTGTGAGCTGTATTTGCACTATTTGCTGATACAAACTCTGCCAAAGCTCCGGAACCACCTTTAAAAGTTCCAGCGTTACCGTATACCTCATCACCTACTTTAAACTTAGAAACACCATCTCCTAGTTCAGTAACAACTCCAGCAAAATCCCCACCTAAAGTTAATGGCATTTGAACTGGCATCATTTTTTTTAAATACCCCTTTCGAAAAGCTGAATCAATTCTGTTAAGACTGGCTGCGTGCACCTCAACCAAAATTTGCCCGGCTTTCAGTGTGGGTTTCTTAGCTTCACTATTAAATTCAATTGCTTCTACCCCACCATAATTAGCTATCTGTACTGCTTTCATAAAACACCTCTCTTGTTATCTATTAAACTAAGTTTTAGAATATACTTATTACTTCATTAAGTAAAGTAGTTACCAAAAGGAAAGTAATAGAATTATGGATGGTACTAAGGATCTACACACAAATTGTGGGATGAATAAAACATTAAAAATAATTGGTCGTAAATGGACAGTATTAATTATCCACAATCTTTTGGAAGGTACTAAAAGATTTGGTGAAATCCAACATTCGCTACCTGGTATTAGCCCAAAGACCCTAACGCAACGATTAGTGGAGCTAGAAAAAGAAGGAATACTAAAAAAGAAAGTGTTCGCCGAGATTCCTTTACACGTTGAATATACCTTAACTACCAAGGGATTATCGCTAAATGAGGTTTTTGGAAAAATGATTGAGTGGGGAGAAAAACCTATTTAAATTCTCTAACTATATCTATGATCATTCAGTCGGAACCAAAGGTTCATGATAACTACTAACTATCAGCAGCCCGATCAAACAAGACCGAATAGCTGTTAAAATAGAGTAAAATAAAAATGGAGGAAAAGAATAAGCTATGACAAACAACAAAAAGGTCAAAGGATTCTCGAACGAGGAACGGGCTGCGATGAGGGAGCGTGCCCAAGAGCTTAAGACGGAAGCGCAGAAGGCGGATGGGGAGATGGCCGTGCTTGCTGCGATTGCTGCGATGTCAGAACCGGATCGCACCATTGCCAAACGGCTTCACACACTCATTAAAGAAAGCGCACCAACGCTCACGAGCAAAACTTGGTATGGATTTCCTGCATATGCTAAGGATGACAAGGTAATCTGCTTCTTCCAATATGCGGGAAAGTTCAAAACGAGGTACGCGACTTTTGGCTTCAGTGACACTGCCAAACTTGACGAAGGGAACATGTGGCCTGTCGCTTTCGCGCTGACAAAGTTGACAGACAGTGAAGAGGCGAAGATCGCTGCGTTCGTGAAGAAAGCCGTGAACTGATGTCAATAATTTGATAATATTTATTCAGAGGAGGTGGTTAATTTGTCAGACGAAAAAACTTTTTTCAAATTCCAACACGCGGAAAAAGTAGTGAACAATGGTGGCTCAGGAGCTATTTATGGACTGGGTATTATTGGGGCATTTATATACTTTATGCAACAAGCAGATGGGTTTTGGGCCGTTGTTTGGGGGATTATACAAGCAATTTTTTGGCCAGCCGTTCTTGTATACGAAGCCCTGAAACTTCTAAACTTGTAAAGTTGTGCTTCTCAAGTTACCCAACAAAGGCTGTCAAAAACACTTTAGCCATCGTGGAAAAATACTTTTCTCATTTATCCCTTCCCTTCTTTAAAAGTTGGGATATCTTTCCATAATTGGCTCTTATCATGTGGGTTTCCAGAATTATAATTAACTATAATCTCCTCATCTTTCTTTATATCTTTAATCGCTTTAAACTCAAGTGTTTTATCTTTTGAAATTTTTCTATAGGTAGCGTTTGGTTCGTATGAATGATTGTAAACGGAACCAAAACCCAAAACTATGGCGAGCAGGTTTCTGTCATCATCAAAAGAAAAATAATAAGTAGCTAGAATACTTTCCTGCAATACAAATACATCATCAACTGGAATTTCAATCATAGGACAGATTTCGATAATCTCATCTTTATCGATATCTTGAGAAGCAAAGACTCCTCGCCCCGCGTTTTTTATTTTGGATTTCGCTAAATATATTTTCTTAGACGGATAGATGGTTTTCATAGCTGTCGGTTTAGCACTTTTATAAATAGGTTGGGAGCCTAGGACTAGATCGGCTCCCGGATCTTTCTCGCTGAGATTTCTTCCAAAATCCAAGTAGCAGGGTATGAAGTTTTGATCATGTCTTCCCGGCACCAACAGTAGAGAAACCAAGAAGCTACTGATACTCCGATAACAACCAGAGGCACTCCCACTTGTGGGTAACCTCCGAAGGCAAGACCTAGACCCGGGGCAAGCACAGCCATTGCCTCAAGAAAACGGCGGATCGAAGAGTCACACAGAGCAATTCCAATCACTACAAATGTAACGGCTAAACCTACAGTTACCTGCCACAAAGTCCTGCGAGTTAACAGGACAATCCGGACCAAGATCGGTGTTGTCAGCGGTTGTGAAGATGGCGTTCGTCCATATCTTCTCTCCCACCTTAGCCCCGAGCCCGGTTTACATGAAGTTTTCACACTTACACCTCCAAAACGATCTCGCGCTACCTGCCCTCAACCACACCATTCTAGCACTTTAGTGGTAGAATCTGAATATGAAAATACCAAAAGAAGCAAAAAGAGTTTTTGAGGGAATTATTTTTGATGTTTACCATTGGGAACAGAAAATGTTTGATAGTAGCACGGCAACTTTCGAAGCCCTGAAAAGACCTGACACCGTTCAGATAATTCCTGTCCAAGACGAGAAGATTTTACTTGCCTATGAAGCACAGCCAAACCGAGAAGCAACTTACACTTTTTTCGGTGGTCGAGTTGAAAAGGGTGAAGACCAGATAACCGCTGCAAAGCGAGAGCTACTTGAAGAAACTGGTCTCGAATCAAACGATTGGGAACTCTACAAAATCTATGACATCGAATCAAAGATTGAGTGGGAGGTCTATTTATATTTCGCACGAAACTGTAAGAAAGTAGCCGAACCACATCTTGATGCTGGCGAAAAGATAGAAGTGAAAGCAGTAAATTTTGAAGCATTTCTCAAAATTACCGCTGACGAGAAGTTTTGGGGAACTGAAATCGCCATTGATATTTTCCGAATGAAAGAAGATACGGAAAAATTGGGAGAATTTAGGAATAAGTTGCTGGGCTAAAGTCCACTCAACCTCCAGAAACTTTTACAAGTTTTCCTTCACTCTAAACTCCACGATCTTGGTGACCAGCTCTAAGGGTAAGGGTTGATCTAGAGGAAATTGGACAGAGCCCTTTCCTTGTTTATACGCAGACAATTCCTTTTTGAAGGCTACAATGCCAGAGGGTACCGGGTAAAATCCAATATGACTCTTGAACGCTGCAAAATGTACTAAATTTTTACCGTTTAGTTTAAAGGTGGGCATTTGATAGCTGATCGTTTCTTGTGCTTCGGGCGCCGCTTTTTTGACCGCCTGGCAAAAAGTCCGCAGCAAATCTTGCACTTCTTTCGGAAAGGTGCTGATATACTGATCTATGGTTTTGAAATCGCTTTTTTTCATCTACCTAATCTCCCCCGCCAAAATGCGAACTATTCTCCCCAGATGAATCAGAACCATCTGATTTTTGCTCTGAATCCTTGGGACTACTCCCTTTATTTTCAGACTCCTTATTAATTTGCTCACCTTTAACATCACCTTCGTTAAGTACTTTTTCAATCTCCTCTTTTGATTTTTCTGAGGCCCCTTCTTGTGCCTTTTTTAAATTGTCCTCTGCTTGCCTGATACTATCTTTATTCTCAGACTCAGAGGATTGTTTCTGGTAGTCTTCCAAACTCTTTTTAATTGAGTCGTCATTTTCGTTTTTCTCGATCAAACTTTTTACCTCTTCACTACGGCGAACGGGAATATCATCTTTAAATTCAGGATTAATCTGCTCAAACACAGTTTCTGACAACCTTTTTACCGGATAAAGCGGCTCGCCGGGAAGGCTCCCCTGCGAAGCAAAAACAGATGCTCCAGCTAGAGATAAACCTCCAAGCGCTAGACCAAAAGGCCTTATATAACGTCGCCAATCAAAACCGGAACGTTTATTAAGCTGACCTAATACTTGATTAACGTTTTTTAGCTTAAGTTCTTGGCTTCTTTCGAACATTGGTTTTTTCAAAGACTGTTCAAAATTTGCCAGTTCTGCTGCCTCCGACGGTTCGGCTCCAGCAGCGATTAGTTCATTTATTAAATATTTACTGTCCATTTAATTCCTCTTTTAATTTTTTTAACCCTCTAAACTGTAGTATTCGAACATTACCTTCACTTATCCCCAGAATAGCACCAACCTCAGCAGCACTTAAGTCCTCAAAAAACCTGAGGATAACTACTTCTCGCAAATTCTCCGGAAGTTTGACCAAAGCTTGCTGCAAACTTTGAGCGGCTTCATCCTTTTCCAGATTCTCAACCAAATCTTGATCGACACTTATTTCTTCTGCCAGTTCAAGCGAACTTGTCTTCTTCGCGCGGTAAAAATCAATCAGTAAATTACGTGCAATCCGGAAAAGCCAAGCTTGCGGATAGCCTTCTTTGAACCCTTTCCATTTTTTGAAAGCCTTAAAAAACACTTCGCTTGTCAAATCCTCAGCTCTAGGAACATCTTTAAGGTGCCAGTAAAGGAATCGGAAGATCTTATCAGAATATTTAAGGTAAATTTCGGTAAACTCGTCAACCATAGAATCTTCATTCTACCATCCCTCTAAAATATGTAACGTATCACTTAGCTTTTCGTTATACATGTACAGAGGGCAATATTAGCCCCTCTTTATTAACCTAAAGGAGTTTTTCGAAAAATGAGAAAATTATTTTTGGTTCTTCCGACCCTTTTATTATTAGCTACTCCGGTTGCTGTTCTTGCTGAAAAGGACAGTCATGAAAATCATGGCTCTGAAGTTTCAGTGGTTGCAAAAGAAAATGATGACGACCACGGTTCAAAGGTTTCCCTTGTTGCCAAAGATAATCATGGAACAAACTTAGGAAACAGGGAAAATGATGAGGATGAAGGTAATGAGATTGAAAGAGAAGATCATCACAAGAATGCAACCATTTCTGCAAATGCACACGGAAACCAACAGCTAAAAATTAAAATAAAAATTAAAGGTGACAATAGCTTAGGATCGGCAGTGTCTGCTACTCACTCGGCTACTCCAAGTGCTTCTCTCAAGATTAGTGGTCCGCTCGACCAGGTAATTGACGTACTCAACAAAGTATTAGATTTCCTCAAAAGTTTGGTCTAAACCAAAGAGCGAAGGGGGCAGTCTGCGGATTGCCCTTTTCTGCTTGACCCTCTATCTCTCCTCCCAGTTAAAATTTATCTCCAAGTCTATTGTTATTCAGGCTAAATTAAGTTATTCTATAGTCTCGCAACCAAACCTAAATCTGATTAATAAATTATGAGTCCCTTTTCAACAAAAAAAGTTAAGGTCATTGCAACGCTTGGTCCTGCTTCAGATTCTCGAGAAAAAATTCTTGAGTTAGCTCAAGCTGGAGTTAATGTTTTTCGAATTAACCTGTCCCATGCAGTTAAAGACGAAATTCTTGACCGAATCAATAGAGTCCGCCAAGCAGAAAAAATACTAGGCCAACCCCTGGCAGTTATGGGGGACTTAGTCGGACCGAAAATACGTATTGGGACTGTAGCCCCGGGAATAACGCTCGAGCCGGGTAAAAAGATCAAAATTTTAGCTAAACAAATCTATGGGTCTAGCGACGCAATTTCACTTAACTTCCCAGCAATAATTAAAAATTTGGAAAAAGGCTATGATATTTATCTTGGTGACGGCGAAATAAAACTCGTAGTAATTGAAAAAACTCCTGAAGGAGTGGTTACTAAAGTAATTGTTGGCGGAGACTTGCGTGACCGTATGGGTTTTTCCTCTCAAGGTATTTCAATGCGTTTTCCTTTGACTGAGAAAGACGAGAATGATATCAAAATGATGGCTGATTTGGGAGCTGATGCACTTGCGGTTTCGTTTGTTCAAAGTAGCAAAAACATCGAAGAGGTCAGAAAACTACTCCCGCCAAGAAAACCGTTGATGTTAATCGCCAAGATTGAAACCTTGGAAGCAGTTGAAAGGGCCGAGGAAATCCTGGAGGTTTCCGATGGCCTGATGGTCGCCAGAGGCGATCTTGGTTTTTCTGTTCCCTTAGCCGAACTTCCCCACATCCAAAAGAGTTTGATTAACCTTTGTTTAAGAAAATCCAAACCGGTAATTACAGCCACTCAAATGCTCGAATCAATGATCAACAGTCATATCCCCACCAGAGCTGAGGTAACTGATGTCGCCAATGCAATTCTCGACGGAACTGATGCGGTGATGCTTTCAGCTGAAACGGCGATTGGAAAGTTTCCGATTGAAACAGTCAACATGATGGTAAAAATTATCAAGGAAGCAGAAACTAAGATTCCTAAAAAGGATTTTACTGATTCTGATATTATTGCTGATGCTGTTAGTACCTCTGCTGTTGATATTGCCGATCGAACCAATTCGCAATTAATTATTGTCTTTTCCCAAAGCGGTCACACTGCCCGCTTGATTTCCCGCCATCGTCCAAACCAGTTGATTATTACCTGTTCTCCCGAACCTGCGACTATTCGCAATTTAAATTTTACCTGGGGTGTTTACTCGCATCTGATTAAACCAACCAAAAATTTTGATGGGCTTCTTTTGGATGCTAGGAATATTGCCAAAAATAATAACTTTCTAACTATCAAGAAAAAAGAAAATTTTGTAATTTGCGCCGGCGCTCCCTTTGGACGCAGCGGGACTACAAATTTGGTTTGGGTGAATAAGGTCTAGGTCTTGCAGAGTATATCTGCTACTATAAAGGTTGAAATCTAACCTCCGCAAAAATGACAAACATTATTTGGTTTAAAGACCTCACAATTGCTGACGTCCCAAATGTCGGCGGGAAAAACGCTTCACTAGGGGAAATGTATTCAAATTTAGTTAAAGAGGGGGTGAGTATCCCCAATGGCTTCGCCCTCACTGCCCAAGCTTACCAAAAATTCCTGGATGTAAATGGTTTGGAATATAAAATCAGAGATATACTAAAAACATTAACCACCAAAAATCTCACTAACCTCCAAGACCACGGTCAAAAAATCAGACAACTAATCCGATCTGCAGAAATCCCAAAGGATATGGGGTCAGAAATTTTTGAGGCTTACCAAACCCTTTCAAAACAATTTGATTCTGAGAATACCGACGTCGCGGTTCGCTCTTCTGCAACAGCAGAGGATCTGCCGGGCGCAAGTTTTGCCGGTCAACAAGCTTCTTTTTTAAATGTTGTCGGAAAAGAAAATTTACTTAAAGCAGTCAAGGAGTGTTTCGCTTCTCTTTTCACTGACCGAGCGATATCTTATCGTGAAGATCAAGGCTTTGATCATCTAAAAACTTATCTATCGGTTGGAATACAGAAAATGGTCCGTTCTGACAAAGCTAGTTCGGGCGTCATGTTTACACTGGACCCCAACACCGGTTTTGAAGGTGTTGTTGTACTAACTAGTACTTGGGGACTAGGTGAACTCATTGTCCAAGGCGAAGTTACTCCTGATGAGTTTCAAATATTTAAAGCTGGTTTAAAAAAAGGTCTTCCGGCAATCATCTCAAAAGTATTAGGTAGCAAAGAAAAAACGCTAATTTATGGTGAGGGTAGCAAAGCAACAAAATTAATACCAACCACACTGGAAAAACAGCATAGTTTTACTCTTACCGATGAGGAAATCTTAACTTTATCTAGATGGGGTGTAATTATCGAAGATCACTACCAAAAACCCATGGATATTGAATGGGCCAAGGACGGTGTTTCGGGAGAGCTTTTCATTGTCCAAGCCAGACCAGAAACAATCCACGGTACTAAAAAGGTGAAGGAAATAAAGCATTACAAAATGAAAAAAACCACCGAACTAATCACGAAGGGTGCGGCTGTGGGAACAAAGATTGGCGAAGGAAAGGCCAGGATAATTGATGACCCTAGTGGGATCAAGACTTTTGAGGAAGGTGAGGTTTTGGTTACCAGAATGACCGATCCGGACTGGGAACCAATTATGAAAATCGCTTCGGCAATCGTTACCGATGAAGGTGGACGAACTTCACATGCCGCGATTGTCTCACGGGAACTCGGAATACCAGCAATTGTAGGAACAGGAAACGCGACTGAAAAGATTTCCAAAGGAGAATTGGTAACAGTTGATTGTTCCAGCGGCACTGATGGTTTTGTCTGGAAAGGAAAAACCGACTGGGAAATTGAAACCTTTTCGTTTGAACACTTGGAAAAACCAAAAACTCACATTATGGTCAATATCGGCAGTCCTAACGAAGCCTACGAAGCTTCCTTTTTACCCAACGACGGAGTTGGTCTTGCCCGGGAAGAATTTATTATCGCTTCCCATATCAAAATCCACCCGCAAGCTCTGATCAATTTCGAGAAATTGGAAGATGAAGCACTGAAAAATAAAATTGATAAACTAACCCGCGGTTACAAGGACAAGATTGATTTTTATACCCAAAAACTGGCCTCGGGAATTGCGCAAATTGGAGCCGCGTTCTACCCCAATCCAGTTATTGTCCGTTTTAGTGATTTCAAAACCAACGAATATGCCACCCTTCTTGGAGGCAAAGCATTTGAGCCAAAGGAAGAAAATCCAATGATTGGCTGGCGTGGTTCATCCCGCTACTATGATGATCGTTTTTCGCAGGCTTTTGGATTAGAATGCGCCGCCATAAAAATAGTTCGGGAAGAGTGGGGTGTTGAAAACGTAATTGTCATGGTTCCCTTCTGCCGAACCCCACAAGAAGGTGAACAAGTTTTAGAAACCATGAAAAAATACGGCCTTGAAAAAGGTCAAGCTGGTTTGAAAGTTTATATGATGGTCGAAATTCCCAGCAATGTCATCCAGGCCGAAGAATTTATCAAACTCTTTGATGGTTTTAGCATTGGCTCAAACGACCTGACCCAACTTACCTTAGGAATTGATCGGGACAATGCAGGGCTTTCCCACATCGCTAATGAGCGCAATGACTCGGTTAAAACTTTAATTAGCCAGGTTATTAAAGTTGCCAAAGCACACCAAAAGTATATCGGGATTTGTGGACAAGCACCGAGTGACTATGAAGATTTTGCCCAATTTTTGGTCGAACAAGGAATAAGTAGCATTTCACTAAACCCAGATACAGTTATAAAGACAACACTGGCAATACTTGATAAGGAAAAGAAACTAAAGCAATCTAGCAGTTAATATTTTTACCCATTTTTTACTAACCTTTTCGACTGTAATATAATAAAATTAATGTCCAAACATTGGTTCGGCGTAAACCGTTACTGGGGTTGGTATCCCACTTCTTGGGAAGGCTATGTTGTCTTGGTAGGAATGGTAGTCTCAATTGTCTCAACCGTATATATAGTCGACATAAAATCTCATTCCCTTTCTGATACCCTCATCGGCATTTTTCCATTTGTAAGTCTGACCATTGCTTTTACCATGCTCGTAGCCAGCCTGATGGGCATCTCACCAAAATTTGGTAAGGCAAACAAACACCAAAGTAACTACTCGCCGGATTTGCCAAATGCATATCTTTTTCTTGCACTACTTGTTATTCCAGCAATTGCTTATTACCTAATCTTTAAAGAGTATGTCGGAGCGGCAGTTTTGCTTGTCGTTTTTCTTTTACTGTTTTTTGTTTACAAAAATCTGAGTAAAGCATCATCAGCTCCTTATAGCTAGGTTGACAGTCCCTACAAACTAGCCTAAGATTTAGTTATTATGGAAAATCAAATTGGCCCCAAGAAGTCTTTAATACCTCAGTTAGAAGATCTATTGGATCTTTATTTAGTAAAGAAAGCACCTTTTCAGCTCCCTCCTGGGGTAAAACAATTTATCGTCAACGTTGGTCCGTGGATTACTTTAGTTCTAATGATTTTATTGGCTCCAATAATTCTCGCGGCAATTGGTTTCTCGGCCTTCTTTCTGCCTGCAGCGGCAGTAACAAATGCAGGAATTGGAGTTTCCGTAATGATATCCTTGGTTGTGGCCATAGTCGAGCTTGGTTTCTACGCTTTGGCTTTACCAGGACTATTCAAGAAGTCAAAAACTGGCTGGAACTTTCTTTTTTATGCAACTCTGATTTCCGCAGTATATAGCTTGGTGAGTATGGACATTTTGAGTCTGATAGTTGGAACCCTAATCAGTCTCTACATACTTTTCCAAATCAGATCTTACTACAAATAAGATCAGTTTATGTCTGAATACAATCAGTTCGATAGCCCCTGGGTCCGGATCAAAAATCTTAGCCCACTGGTTTGGGGTATTGTACTGATCTTGATTGCTGGAGGCCTTGCACTTATCCCGATAGGATTCTTCCGCACACTTGCTATACTCCCACTTCTTGTCGGTGGGCTTTTTCTTTACCAAGCAATTTACAGAAACAAATACTAGCCTCTTGCTTGTTTACTCAAACTTAAAAATAGTTTAAGATGGCTTCGGCCTTCCTTTTGCCCTGGAGAGACGGAGGAGAAACACTTGCGAAGTACTCTCGTCTTCGGCGCTGCGGTGCTTACGGTCTTCATAACCGTGACAACTGCCTCAACACCGAACCCAAGAGTGGCTGGCGAAGGGGACTCAGAGTCTCTCAATTCTCAGCTGCTAACTGAAAGTGGGACGAGGACACAACCTGATTGGTTAGCTGTTTCGCCAACAGCGACGCTGTTCAGCCCAACCCCGTTTGTTTCAAGTCCTACTGCCACAGCAGTGGTAATCCTGGCGACTCCAACTATTGCACCGATTCCTGCACCAGAGCACCTGGCAGCAACAGTTGAACCTGGCAGTCCCATCGGAACTTTCCGCATTTCGTTCTATACCTGTGCGGAAAACCCGAACTGCCAAGATGGTTGGCCAACCGATGCCACCATCGCTACGGACCCGGCGCGAATCCCGCGGGGAGCTTGCGTCGTTATCGAGGGGATAGGCCAAAAGATCGTTGATGATGCTGGCGGTGGAATCAAAGGAGATCGAATCGACGTGTTCTTGCCAGCGGAACCAGGCGAAAGCATGGAATCAGTACACCAACGAGCTCTTGTACTCGGAGTAGTCTACCGAGACGTCTTTAGGTGTACATAGTCTAATCAAGAACTCTCTGGGGCACCTTGGGGATCGGACTGTGGTTAACAACTGCTTTTCGATCCCCTTCTTTTTTTCTTTTTTATGGAGATTTGAAGCGCAAAGTATTATCGTTTTGGAGATTGTTTGCGGGCTCGGGCTTTGCCGGCAAGACCGTACTTGCGACGTTCTTTAACCCGACTATCACGTGTCAGAAGTTTTCTTTTTGCCAAAGGAGAACGGAAAGTTTCATCAAACTCTAAGAGTGCTCGGGAGATACCATGAACCACTGCTGCCGCTTGTGAAGCTACTCCCCCACCAACAACTTTTATAGTTCCAGAAATTTGACCGATTCGGTTAACAACTCGAAAAGGCTCTTCCAAATATTTTCTGTCCGTCATATACGCAAAATACTCTTCCATAGGTTTATCGTTTACAAGAATTGGGCCTTTTTCTAGTTTCAACCACACTCTTGCAACGGACTGCTTTCGGCGACCTACTCCACGATAGGTTGGACTGGTTTTTGCGGTTTTCTTTACTTTAGGTTCTTCTTTTTCGACTTCTGCTTTCATATTTAAATCTTTATCTCTTCTAATTTCTGAGCTTCATGTGGGTGAACTTCTCCCGGATAAACATAAAGCTTCTTAATAATCTGTTTTCCCAACTTTGTTTTCGGCAGCATTCCTGAGACTGAATGCCGAATAATTTCCTCTGGTTTTTCTACTCTCAATGTTTTCAGAGACCTTACTTTCAAACCTCCAGGATAACCTGAATAGCGGTAATAGTTCTTCTGGTCTTCTTTTCTGCCGGTTGAAGAAACTTTGGCTGCGTTTATCACTACTACGTAATCCCCACTATCCTTATAAGGAAGAAACTCGACTTTACTCTTGCCCAAAAGCATAGTAGCGATCTTGGTAGACATCCGTCCAATTATCTTTCCTCTCGCATCAATCAAAAACCATTTCTTCGCTGGTTCTGTCTTTGGCGCTTTTGCCTTTGCCTTTTCTTTAGTTTCTTTGTTTTGCCCCTTCATTTTGGTTTCCGAAAGAGCACTCTTTGGAGTTTTACTTTGCTTTTGCATCTTTGTCCTTCGGAGTTTTGTTATTTAAAACCTTCTTTACCCTTTTCTTAGTTTCTATTTTTGTAACTTTTGCGTCTGTTTCTTTCTTGGGAGGTTTTTCCTCAGTTGTTTTCTCTTCTTCGGAAGCTTTGACTTTTGCGAGAGCGATGCTACTGAAATCCTCAACAAACATCAAACTTACCATCTTGGCCTGATCCCCTAGCCGTGATCCAATTCTAACAATACGGAGATAACCACCAGACCTATCTTTGAATTTTGGACCAACAACTTCAAGCAATTTTCTGACGACGTTTTCTGAACCAATCTCTTTTAAAAGCAATCTTCGACTGTGAAGTGAATCGCTTTTGGCTCGAGTAACTAGCTTTTCAATCATCGGTTTGACTGCCTTTGCCTTTGCTTCAGTAGTCGTAATCTTTTCATGCAGGATCAAAGAGGAAGCGAGTCCTTTGAATAAGGCGGTGCGCTGGTTCTTTGTTCGTCCGAGTTTTTTTCCTGCAATTCTGTGCAACATTATTCCTTCAAAAGTCCTTTCTCACGAAGTTTCTCTTCTATATCTGAGAGTGACTTTGCTCCCATATTTTTAAGTTTTACTAAGTCTTCTTTTGGTGCGTTGAGCAAATCATCAATTGTTTCAATTCCAGAATTTTTCAAGGAATTTGTGATTCTTGTGGCGAGCTCAAGTTCTTCGATTGTTGCCGCTTTATCAATCTTTGGCTTGGCTTCACTTTCTTCTTTTTCTTTCTTGGGAGCCTTCTTTTGCTCAACTAGAACGTTGAAGTAGTCTGTGAGAATCTTTGATGCTTGTTTGATAGATTCTGCAGGCGTGACCGTACCATCGGTAACTATGTCAAAGACCAACTTGTCAAAGTTGGTTATTTGTCCAACACGAGTAGCTTCAACACGATAGTTTACCTTAACTACTGGTGTAAAGTTAGCATCCAAAGGAATGGTGCCAATACCAAGACCACGTCTACCCTCAACACTTGTGTAACCAACACCTTTTTCAGCCGCCATCTCGACTTCAAGTTTTGACTTGTTATCAGAAAGCGAAGCGATCAACTGGTCAGGGTTTGTAACTTTGACTCCTGCCGGTACCTTTATATCTGAAGCCTTAACTTCTTTTGGCCCTTTTTCATCAATACTAAGTTTGATCTCTTTGTCTGTGTCGACTTGCAATCGAACTTTTTTCAAATTCAAAAGAATTTGGACGACGTCTTCTTTTACACCCTTGATTGTGGAGTACTCATGGGCTGCACCAGCAATCTTGGCTTGGGTAATAGCAGCACCTTCCAAGGAAGATAGAAGAACTCTTCGCAAGGCGTTGCCAAGAGTCATACCAAAACCCTGTGGAAGCGGCTCGATAATAATTGAGCCTTCTGAGTTGCCACCGCTGTGGCTAATTTTAACCTGATCTACCATTTTAATTTATTCCTCCTAGCCCAATCTAAAGTAGGCTATTTATTAATTACTTTCTTTATTCTAAACAAGCTCTGCAGCCTAACGGCTGTAGAACTCTGCAAGCTCTGCTCGCTATCGCGAGTAGAACTCGACAATTGCTTGCTCGTTAATTTCTGAAGCTATTTCTTCTCGCTCTGGCAAACGTGCAAGCTTACCTACCAGTGCTTTTCTTTCCACCCATTCTGGAAGTTTGATATCTTCTGAACTAGCTTCTTTTACAAAAATAAAATTGTTGGCTTTACTATTTAAGCTTATCACGTCACCGACTTTGACTGAATATGAAGGTATATTTACCTTCTTTGCGTTTACCAGAACATGACCATGGGAAGTAAGTTGTCTTGCCTGAGCTCTAGAATAGGTCAAACCCAAACGGTAAACAATATTATCAAGTCTGCTCTCTAAAAGCTGCAACAAAGTTTCTCCAGTTGCACCTTTTTGTTTAGCTGCTTTTTGATAGTAACGACGAAACTGCTTCTCCAAAACTCCATAGATTCTTTTTACCTTCTGCTTTTCCCGAAGTTGGAATCCATAATCTGATACCTTTTTCCCAGCAATCTTTTGACCGTGTTGTCCTGGAGGAACCGCCCCTTTTTTGTTTAACGGGTGTTTTTGGGAAGCGCTGCGCTTACCCTTTAGCATCAAGTTTGTGCCTTCACGTCGGTCCAACCTAAATTTTGGTCCCGTATATCTTGCCATTAAGCTCTCCTTCGCTTTCTTGGTCTCGGACCGTTGTGGGGAATTGGCGTTACATCGGCAATTGCCCTAATAGAGAGACCAGTGTTCTTCAAAGCTCTGATTGAAGCATCCCGACCAGATCCCGGACCTTTTATATAAACCTCTACTTCTCGTAAACCCCTTTCCATAAGTCTTCTAGCCAAACCCTCTACTGCTGTTGTCGCTGCATAAGGAGTGGATTTCCTGGCCCCTTTGAAACCAACTGCACCGGAACTACTCCAACCCAAAGTGTTACCTTTGGAGTCTGTAATAGTAACTAAGGTGTTGTTGAAAGTTGCACTTACGTACACTTTTCCGGTTGTTACTTCTTTTGCAGTTGTTTGTTTTTTATTTTGCATTTTTATTTACTTGCGGCAGCTTGATCTTTTTGCGCAGCCACTTCCATTTTTTGAGCCACTTCTTTCTTAATAGCACCGACGGTCATTCTCTTACCACGTTTTGTACGTGCGTTACTTCTAGTTCTTTGTCCTCGAGCTGGCAGGTTCTTGCGATGACGTAATCCACGATAAGTTCCAATCTCTTCCAAACGTCGGATGTTTTGTTGAACTACTCTACGAAGATCTCCTTCAATTATTAGATCGTCAGCAGCTTTCTGAAGCTTTGAAACTTCCGCTTCAGTCAAATCCTTGACTCTTTTATCAGGATCTACTTTTGTCTCAGTAAGTAGTTTTTCTGACAAAGTCCTACCAATCCCGTAAACATAGGGGAGAGCAAAAAGTATTTTCTTGTTTGCCGGTAGTTCAATTCCAGATATTCTAGCCATAATTGTTTCTTAACAAATATATCGTGCGCATATTGATTTCATAATTTTTCAAAATTTCCTTTAGCACGCTATTTTTTTTTAACCTTGCCTTTGCTTGTGGCGAGGGTTCTCACAAATCACGTAAAGAACACCTCGTCTTTTGACGACTTTACATTTCATGCAACGTCTCTTGATTGATGCTTGTACTTTCATAAATTCCTATTTATACGCTTCGTAAAATTACCTTTCTCTGTAAACAATTCTACCTTTGGTCAGGTCATAGGGACTAATTTCTAGCTTTACTTTGTCTCCTGGCAATATTCGGATGTAATTCATCCGCAGCTTGCCTGCCAAGTGACAAAGAATAGTACTGCCGGCTAAACCTTCCGGAGCAGCCTTATCAATTTCTACCCGAAATTGGGTGTTTGGCAGATTTTCCAAAACTTTTCCATTTACTTCAATGTTATCTTCTGGCATTTCTATCTTTTTATATCAAAATATATCAACGTCAACGGCCGTAATTTTAACAAATTACTGCTCAGACGTCAACACTACAGGCCCTTTTTTTGTTATGGCGATTGTTCTTTCGAAAAGCCCTGCTAGACTACCATCTTTGGAGGCAATTGTCCAGCCGTCATCAAGTAGCATTATGCCTGGTTTTCCTAGGTTGTAAATGATTTCAACTGCAATCACCATACCCTCTTGCAGCAATTCCCCGGCACCTTTTTTACCTTTACCTGGGATCATTGGTTCTTCGTGAAGTACTTTCCCAACCCCATGACCAACAAGCTCTTTCACAACTGAATAGCCCCCACCCTCGACAATTGACTGGATTTTGTTGCTTATGTCCCCAACTCTATTTCCGGGTTTTGCTTGTTTAATAGCTTCCCAAAGTGCTTTCTTGCCTGTCTCAAGAAATTTTCTGGTTTCTTTTGAAACAGTGCCGATGATAAATGTCTCGGCCATGTCTGAATTATAATCTTTGTAAAGTGCTCCGAGATCTATCCCAACTATATCGCCATCTTTCAACCGATAACCATCGGGTATCCCGTGTACAACTGCGTCGTTTGGAGTAGTGCAGATACTGTACTTATATTTCTCTACTTTTTTGAAAGCGCTATCTGCTCCGTGTTCTTTAAAGACTTTCTCAACTATTCTGTCTATCTCAAGAGTGCTAATACCAGGTTTGAGGTGTTTTTCTACCTCTTTCATGGCCAAGGCACTAATTCTACCCGCCTCACGCATTATTTGAATTTCCTTTTCAGTTTTTAAGTAGCTCATCAATGTTCTTTCTAACCTCATCTTCAGTTGGAGAATTGTCTATATCGACTATCCTTATACCATTGGATTTGTAATAATCAATCAAAGGTACTGTATTCTCCTTATGCCACTCAATACGGTTTTTTATCGCCTGCTCAGAATCATCGTGTCTCCCACGATTCAAGAGTCTCTTTAACGCTTCGTCTTCATTCAGACTCACTATTATTACTAGATCAACCTTGTGACGAAATAGTTTTTCTTGTGTTAAGTTTCGCGGTGCTCCGTCTAAAACAAAACCTTCAGCCATGTCTTTCTCATTCAAACGCTCATTTATTATCTTCATTGTTTGCTCATCGGAGACAAACCTGCCTTGATCAATTAACGATTTGACTAGTCTACCTGTTTCTGAGTCTTCCTCGCGCAATTTCCGAAAAATGTCGCCGGTAGAAACAAAGGGCACACCAAATTTGTCGGCAATATACTTTCCGATTGTACTTTTACCTGAGCCTTGAATTCCAAAAAGAAGAGTTTTCATCTTACTTGTTCAAGAACCCTTCGTAGGAACGCATTATTAACTGAGACTCAAGCTGTTTAGTTGTTTCCAAAACTACAGAAACTACAATCAAAAGCCCAGTTCCTCCGAAAGCTACAGCACTGATCTTTGTAATTTCCTGCAACATAAACGGCATAATAGCGATCAGCCCTAGAAACACGGCTCCTACCAAAGTTATCCTGTTTGATATAAAGGCTAGGTAGTCACCCGTCGCTTTTCCAGGCCTAATTCCAGGTATGAAACCACCGTATTTCTTGATTTCGTCAGAGACCTTGGTTGGGTTGAACACAATCGACGTGTAAAAGTAAGTAAAGACCACAACCATTGTGAAGTAAACCGCGCTGTACAGTGGTACGTTTTGAGAAAAAGTGGAACTCCATTCTCCAATTTGTTTCAGAATTTGGTTTTGGGCACCAGAGAGCAATTGCCCAAGAATCCCTGGTAACAGAATCAACGAAACCGCAAAGATTATTGGGATAACTCCTGCTTGATTAACACGGATAGGA
Source organism: uncultured Gammaproteobacteria bacterium (assembly GCA_964360785.1). Lineage (GTDB taxonomy): Bacteria > Patescibacteriota > Microgenomatia > Woykebacterales > RBG-16-39-9b > DATIHF01. The sequence goes on from CAYHXX010000001.1 coordinate 468,056, forward strand.
AGAAAGGTTGTCTGGCCACCATAAAGCTTATTACCACGTACTCTTTTGGCATATTGAACCAAAATTTTTCGCTGCCCTTCAGTTCCAACAACTACTCCCATGATAATAGCTATACCAACCACCAACAAAGCCGCAATTGTGAGAGCGTTGTCAGCAGTTACAATAGATCCTGCCTGCCCTAAATACACTGGCAGTCTTGAGACTATTCCAACGAAAATTATTACGGATATTCCATTTCCGATACCTTGTTCTGTGATCAACTCTCCCAACCACATCAATAGCATAGTTCCTGCTGTCATAGTTGCCATCACTGCTAGTGTTTCAAGCAGATTGAGGTTACCAACAACACCAGTACCACCTTGCTTCAGAAAGATCAAAACTGCGTAAGATTGTACAAAAGCTAAGGGAACAGTAATGTAGCGTGTAAATTGGTTTATCTTCTGCCTGCCGTATTCGCCTTCTTTTTGCAGCTCTTCAACTTTTGGGATGATTATTCCTAACAATTGCATAATGATCGAAGCGTTGATATATGGATTTAGACCCAATGCGATTAAGGAGAAATTAAGCAAAGTACCACCAGTAAACAAATCAAGTAGTTGGAGAAGTTGGCTGGTTGAAAAAAGGTTTGCGAGTGCATCTGGATCTACACCGGGCATCGGGATATGGGAAAGTAATCGGTATACAAAAATTACTCCTAAAGTAAAAAGTATTTTCTTTCGCAAATCAGGAGTTCGCAGTATATCCTGAAGTGTCTTAAACATTTTGTTCTTCTTTCTGTTTCTCTTTAACTACGCTACCTTTTGCTTTTTCAATTGCCTTCTGGGCTGATTCTGAAACTGCAACTTTGACGGTTAGAGCCTTTGTTAGCTCACCACCCCCGACTACCTTGACCTGAGCTGCTTTATCGGTTTTCTTTAGAAGACCTTTCTTTATCAGACTTTCTTTATCTACTGTTTCACCGTTATCAAACTTTTCAAGCATTGAAAGGGTAACTGTCAAAATATTCTTTGCCAAGTTGTTTCCAACACCCCGACGGAAAGGCAATCTCTTAATCAAGGGTAATTGCCCACCTTCAAAACCTATCCTTACTTTGCCACTACCGCGAGCTTTCTGGCCTTTGTTACCCTTTCCAGAGGTCTTACCTTTTCCAGAAGATTCCCCACGCCCAACTCTTTTGGCTTCTCTTAAATTTTTTGCTTTGGCTAGTTTACTCAATTGCATCTTCAACCTCTTTTTTATCTTTATTATTTTTTACCGGACGCAGTCTTCGAAAAGCTTCGATAGTTGCATAGACATTTGAAGCTTTGTTTGACGTTCCAAGTACTTTTGAGAGAATGTCATGAATTCCTGCAGCCTCAGTCACAGCTCGAACTGCTCCTCCAGCAATGACACCAGTTCCAGCTGACGCTGGTCGTAGCATTATTTTGGCTGCTCCAACCTTGACATTGATCGGGTGAGGGATAGTGGTACCTCTCATAGGTACTGTCACAAGGTGTTTCTTCGCATAAGTAACCGCTTTTCTGATAGAAGATTGGACTTCTGGAGACTTTCCAAGCCCAACTCCAACGCGACCTTTACGGTCCCCCACGACTACAAGAACCGAAAAACCAATCTTGTTGCCACCTTTCGTCTTCTTTGAAACCCGACTTACCTGGACAATTTTTTCTTGAAATTCGTTATCGCTATAAGAGTTCATCATAAATAGTTTATTAGAATTCTAACCCTCCCTCACGAGCGCCCTCTGCTAATGCTCTTACCCGTCCATGATACAAGTAACCGGCGCGATCAAAAACAACTTTCTTAACCTTTTTCTTACTTGCCTCTAGTGCGAAGTTTTTTCCAACTTCTTTTGCTTTCTCTAGTTTTGTTATTTTCTTAGTCGCGGTCTTGTCTGAGACAGAAAACAGAATTTTACCGTTTTTTTCATCGACCAAGCTTGCATAGATATGTTTGCTTGAACGAAAAACTGTCAATCTAGGTAGATTGCTAAATCTGGTTCTTTCAACTATTTTTTTGTGTCTGCGGCTGCGCCGTTCTTGTGCCTTATTCATAAGTTTAAGCTCCCGCTGCCTTCCCAGCTTTACCAGCCTTGCGGCGAATAACTTCACCTTCGTATTTGATACCCTTACCTTTGTAAGGTTCTGCTGGCCTTACTTTTCTAATCTTGCTTGCAATCTCCCCAACCAAGGCTTTGTCAAACCCAGAAACTGTTATCTTGTTTTCAGTTACTTTAAAACTAATTCCTTCTGGAGCTTCAATCTCAACTTGGTGAGAAAAACCCACATTCAGAGTCAACTTGTTACCTTGAACTTGGGATCGGAATCCAACACCGGAGAGCTCGAGTGTTTTCTCATACCCTTTGGTAACACCTTCGATCATGTTGGCGATCAACGTTCTGGTCAGTCCGTGCATTGCTTTAGAACGATCAGTGTCATCCCTGCGTTGTACTTTGATTTCCTGCCCATCAATAGACAGACTAACCTCAGGTGGGAATCTAAAATTCAGAGTACCTTTCGGTCCAGTCACGCTGATGCTACTACGTTCTTCTTTGATCTGAACTTGATTGTCGTATTTAACTGGTAACTTTCCAATTTTGCTCATATTGATTACCAAACCTCACAAAGAATTTCGCCTCCTACTTGATTCTTTCTAGCTTCCCTATCTGACAACAAACCTTTATTAGTAGAGATTATCGCTACACCCAAACCACCATAAACATAAGGAATCTTGTCTTTATTCTTATAAACTCTTAGTCCTGGTTTGGAGACTCTTTTTATTCCTTCGACCTCTGGTTTACCATTCTCGTAGCGAAGTTTCATTGCTAGATATTTTTTATTTTCGACAACTTCTTCTTTAATATCTTCCAAATAACCTAGTTTCTTGAGCTTGTCGCCTAGGTTCTTCTTTAATTTTGAAAACGGAACTTTTACCTCAGTTTTTGAGGCTTTGTAACCATTGCGAATAATTGTTAGCATGTCTGCGATAGAATCCATAGATTTTCCTTTACCAACTGGCTTTTACTACACCAGGTAATTCTCCTTTATGGGCAAGTTGTCTAAAACATATTCTGCAGGTTTTAAATTTGCGAATATACGCTCTCGAACGGCCACAGATGTTGCAGCGGTTCTTTGCTCGAACTGGATATTTTGGTACTTTTTTTGATTTCACTACCATTGCTAGTCTAGCCATTAGTTGTTAACCTTTCTGAAAGGTATTCCGATACCTTCCAACAAAACCTTTCCTTGTTCGTTGTCTTTTGCTGTTGTAGTGATAGTCACTTCTACCCCGGAACCTCTATCCCCTTTGGTGTACTCAATCTCAGGAAAAACAGTTACTTCTCGAAACCCAAGTGAGTAGTTGCCTCTACCATCAAAGGAAGTCTCAGAGACCCCACGAAAATCTCGAACCCGGGGAAGAACAACTGCGGTTAGCTTGTCGAGGAAAGCAAACATTTTCTTACCGCGCAAAGTCACCTGAGCTCCGATAATCTGTCCTTGTCTAATCTTAAAAGAAGCAATAGCTTTCTTTGCCTTTCGGGTTGCTGGTTTCTGCCCACTGATTAGGTTCAGATCATGAATAATAGCGTCTCGGCTTTTTTCATCGCTGGATACTTTTCCAAAACCAACATTGAGCACCACTTTTTCAAGTTTTGGTATTGCCATAGAATTCTTAATTTCGAATTCTTTCTTAAGAGAGTCTTTTACTTTTTGTTCGTACTTCTCTTGTACTTTCATAGTATTAATCAATTATTTGTTCACACTTTTTACAAACTCTATTTTTCTTGTCACCTTTTTGCACGTAACCAATTCTGGTTGCAAGTTTACACTTTGGGCATACTAAAGATACATTGGCGACACTTATTGGTCTGACGATATCGATAATCCCGGCTTGCTTTACCTTACCGCTACCTTTTGAATTCCGCTTGTACATATTTATCCCGGCAACTGCTACCTTACTGATAGTAGGTAATACTTTATCAACCTTTCCTTTTTTTCCTTTATCTTTCCCAGCGGTTACCAAGATTTCATCCCCAATTCGAAGTTTCATCTAGATTACCTCCGGTGCTAAAGATACAATCTTTAAAAAGCCTTTTTCGCGAATTTCCCTTGCTATTGGACCAAAAATACGAGTTCCTTTTGGGTTGCCTGCATTGTCGATCACTACAGCCGCATTTTCATCAAAACGAACATACGAACCGTCAACACGACGGTTTTCCTTTTTTGTACGTACCAAAACAGCTCTGACAATCTCAGCATCCTTAACAGTCCCGTTTGGGTCAGCTTTTTTGACTACGCAGGTTACAACATCTCCCAAACTAGCAAATCTCTGACGAGACCTTCCAGGTTGCCCAATCATCATTAACTTTTTAGCGCCGCTGTTGTCTGCCACGGCAATCATTGATCGGTGTTGTATCATTTTGTTTTTGCCTTTTCCTCTTTGTTAAGCACTCTTACAACTTTGAATTTCTTTGTTTTTGAATAAGGCCTTGTTTCGACTATTTCGACTGTTTCTCCTTCTTTTATTGGTTGTTCTGAGTGAACAGCAAAACGGCTAGTTCTCTTTAATCTTTTCTTGTACATCGGATGCACTACAAGCCTTTCAACTTCGACAAGAATAGTGTTATTCATTTTTGTGCTGACAACTTTACCCTGCATTAGCAACTAACCGCCTTTCATTAATTTTTGTTTTTATCAAAGCAATTTCTTTTTTCTTAAAATAAATACTTTTTACATTCTTTAATTTTCGCAATTTGTTTTCGACTCTCAAATCTAGCAAAGCTCGTTCGCTTTCTGAAAGAGTCTTCTTAAGCTCTTCCATATTTGTGATGTCTTTTATATGTTTTGTTTCTTTTTTCATAAATTCTTATTTATATCGAGCGTCTACTAATTTCATAATTCATTAACTACATTTCAGCTCGTTATTATGTTTCTCCTCGATAAACTGTTCGGACTTCCAAAGGAATCTTTCTACCGGCTAGTCTCATGGCTTCGCTTGCAACTTCTCTACTGACCCCTCCCATCTCAAATAGGATCGTTCCCGGTTTGACTACGGCAACATACCCCTCGACGTTTCCCTTACCAGAACCCATACGAGTTTCCGGTGGTTTTTTTGTCACCGGCTTATCTGGAAAGATTCTGATCCAAATACGACCACCTCTTTTTGTGTGATGGGTCATGGCTCGTCGTGCAGCTTCAATCTGTCGAGCTGTGATCCAACCAGCCTCCATAACTTTTAAAGCGTAGTCTCCAAACTCGATGTTTGCTCCACGTGTTGCAACACCAGCTATGCTGCCACGAAACTGTCTTCGGAATTTAACTCGCTTTGGTTGCAACATAAGTATTCTTATGCGGATCGCGAAGCGACCGACATAGTCCTTTATTTCCCCTCTTCTTTTACTTCTGGTTTATAAATCCAAACTTTCACACCAGTCACTCCAGCAGTCAAAGTCTTGGCTGGTACAGCTGCATAATCAATGTCTGCTCTGAGAGTATGAAGCGGAATTGAGCCGATTGATCTTTTTTCGTAGCGTGCAATTTCTGCTCCATTCAGTCGTCCCGAAACAATAATCTTGACTCCGCGGGCACTTGAGCGCATGACTCGATCACAAGATTGGACCAAAAGTCTTTTGACTGGCATTCGTCTTTCTATCTGATCCGCAATATTCTGGGCTACCAAATGAGCGTCCAAGTCCGGTCTCTTAATCTCTTCGACATTGATCGTAATTTTCTGATTAGTTAATTTTTCTATTTCTTTCTTCAACTCTTCAATCCCAGCGCCAGAGCGACCAATAACCATTCCTGGACGAGAAACTAATACATTTACTGTAATCTTATTAATCGAACGTTCAATAATCACTTTGCTGATACCAGATTGTTTTAGCTTCTTCATGACAAAGTTCCGAATCTTGATATCCTCTGCCAAAAGCTCACCATAACGGTTCTTGGTTGCAAACCATTTTGAAGTCCAGTTTTTATTGATTGGTAATCTAAATGCAATTGGATTTACTTTTTGTCCCATTTTCAACCAACCCTTTCTATAATTAGAAAATATGTCTTCATAATTTTAGTTAGCCTCTTCCAAAACAACCTTAATATGAGTACTCTGTTTAAGAATTGGATGCGCCATACCACGACTTCTTGGTCTAGATCTCTTTAAAACTTGCCCTTCGTTTACCACAATTTCTTTGATAATCAACTTCTTCTCGCTTAACTTATTGTTGTTTGTGGCGTTGGCAATGGCTGATCTTAGAACCTTTGAGATCAAAAGTCCGGCTTTCTTTGGTTGAAATCTCAAAGATTCTACTGTATTAACAGCATTTTTGCCGACCAAAGTACTTGCTACCAAACGAGCCTTTCGTGTTGAAATTCTTAAATTTTTTCCTTCAGCAAAGACGTTGTTCATATTAGGTTGGTGTCACGGTTCTATCTGTAACTCGTCCATGAGATCTAAAAGTTCGGGTTGGAGAGAACTCGCCCAAACGGTGTCCTACCATTGGTTCAGTTACAAACACATCAATAAATTTCTTACCATTGTGGACAGATAAGGTCAACCCCACCATTTCAGGTGAAATTTGGGAACCACGAGCCCAGGTCTTGATACCAGTACGAGTACCTTGATTCTTAGCTTCTAATACTTTTTTCATTAATTTTTCGTCAACGTATGGTCCTTTTTTCAGTGAACGGCTCATAAATTCCTATCTATACGTCCCCGTATTATTATTTTTTCCTCCGGCTAATAATCAATTTATCGCTTTGCTTTGGTTTCCTAGTTTTTCCAACGGCTTTCTTTCCCCAAGGTGTCTTTGGCGAGCTCATTCCGATACCAGACCTACCTTCTCCTCCACCATGTGGGTGACTACTTGGATTCTGGGCTACGCCACGAACAGTCGGGCGAATGCCCATATGCCTACTTCGACCAGCTTTCCCAAGATTGATATTCTTGCGGTCAATATTTCCCAAACTTCCAAAAGTTGCCATGCACTCAAGTTTTACCTTTCTAACTTCAGTCGAAGGTAAACGCAAATGTGCCCAACCACTTTCTTTGGCCATCAAAGTCGCAGAACCGCCAGCCGAACGCACTATTGCTCCGCCGGCTCCAGCATCTAGCTCAATATTGTGGACAACACTACCCACCGGAATATTTTTCAACGGCATACTGTTTCCTAGCTTAACCTCTACCTTCTCCCCAGAAACCACTTCATCACCAATTTCCAGCCCCAACGGAGCCAGAATATAACGCTTTTCACCATCTATATAGTTTATTTGGGCAATCAAACTTGTGCGGTTTGGGTCGTATTCAATACTTACCACTTTTCCTGAAATATCAAACTTATTTCTCTTGAAATCAATACTTCGGAAGAATCTCTTGTGACGACCACCGATATGGCGAACACTCACTTGACCGGACGAGTCTCTACCGCCTGTTTTTGGCAATATTGTTGACAAACCCTTCAAAGGCCTCTTCTTACTTATCTTTTCACTTGTTGTGGTCATAAACCTTCGGCTAGGAGTTGACCCACCCAACTTCTTTATTGCCATATTAGCTTTTTACCTCAAATATATCGATTTTTTGTTCTTTACCGACTCTTACCATCGCCTTCTTAATAGCTGGTTGAATTGCTCTTTGTCTAGTACGCAGCACTCTTTTGCTGCGGTTTTTGAGAATACTAGTTTTTACTCTCAAAACATCGACTTTGAAAAGTTCTTTAACAGCATGAGCGATTTCAATCTTGTTGGCTGTCTTGGCGACCTCAAAAGTGTATTCTCCCGAAGCAGCATCGTGCAAAGATTTCTCTGTTAATATTGGTCTTCTAATTATTTTTGACGCCTGTATCATACTATTTCCTCCCTACAAAAAGCTCTTCCATTTTTTTAACTGCTTCTTTTGTCAATAATAGTTTTTTATTATCCAAAACTTGATACGTATTTAAGTTGTTAACAGTCGCAACTTTTGTATCTTCGATATTTCTGAATGCTAGTTTCTGGTTGTCTTTTAATTCCGAAGTAACCACTAACACCTTCCCTTTTAGTTCCAACTTTTTCAAAATTCCAAAAGCCTCTTTTGTTTTGGCACCCTTCAACTCTAAGTCTTTGATAATTACTAGGCTCTTGTCACCAAACTTCACTGAGAGCGCCGAGAGCAGTGCTTTTTGTTTCATCTTTTTTGGCATCTCAAGTGAATAATCTTTTGGTTTTGGTCCAAAAGAAACACCACCACCGCGCCAATGTGGTGCTCTAATTGAACCTATTCGGGCTCTTCCTGTACCCTTCTGACGCCAGGGTTTACGACCACCACCGCGAACTTCTCCGCGACTCTTGGTAGAAGCGGTGCCTAACCTCTGATTGGCTAGATAGACTCTCACCGCTTGAGCGATCAAAGCTTTGTTGGGTTTTATACCAAATATTTCTTTTGGTAAATCAATACTTTCGACTACTTTGCCGGCCTGATCCAGTACAGCAATAGACAGAGGTAACTGAGATGTTTTCTCAACCTTGGAGACTGTCTTTTTCACTTTTGCAACGGTCTTTGCTTTTTCCATATTATTTTGCAGCTTCTGTAGCCTCCGCAGGCTTTTCTTCAGTTTTTACATTCTCAGTCTTTGCTTCTATCTCCCCTTCAGTTTTTTCTGCTTCCTCACCACCGCCAAGTGCTGGTTGAGCAGGAATCTCAGGCTCGTGATAGACTTCTTTTTTCTTCTTAGATTTTTTCAAAATTATTACACTACCGGTTGGTCCTGGAATAGAACCTCTGACAAGAATCTTTCCAGTTTCTTTATCTACATTCATTACTTCCAAACCGATAATTGTAACCTGTGCATTTCCCAGGTGCCCAGCCATCTTCAAACCCTTCTGTACACGTCCCGGAGTAGTTCCAGAACCAATCGAACCAGGAGCTCGATGACGATCTGATTGACCGTGAGTTTTTGGACCCCCATGAAACCCCCATCTCTTGATCACTCCGGCAAAACCTTTACCTTTGCTCTTTCCGACTACATCGACCATACTACCTTTGTGAAGAACGTCTTCAACCCGAACCTCTTGTCCGGCCTTCATCTCACCTTCAAACTCAACTTCTTGGATTGATCTTGGGTTTGTTTTTACTCCAGCTTTCTTAAGGTGCCCGGCTATTGCCTTGGTAGTATGCTTTCTAGCTCCATACCCAATCTGAGCCGCTTTGTAACCATCGGTTTCTTTTTCTTTAAGAGCAACTACAACATTTGGCTCAACCAAAATTTCCGTCACAGGAGTAGCCCGCCCATGAGTGTCGTAAATCTGTGACATATTCAATTTCTGGCCAAATATTGCTTTTAACATAAGTACTCAAACAAAACAGAGAACGCTTTTGCGTTCAACAGGAGTCTTGACAGCTTTTCTTAAGTAAGAAAAAAGCCCTTTAAGGCTTTCTCTTAGATTAGGTTTTAACCTTATCCTACATTTTTATCTCGATGTCGACTCCAGCAGGAAGCTCGAGATGCATTAGTGCATCAAGCGTCTTTGGTGTCGGCTCCATGATATCAATGAGCCTTTTGTGAGTTCGGATCTCGAACTGCTCACGAGCGTCCTTATCTACGTGGGGAGAAGTGGTTACCGTAAACCGCTCTTTGTCGGTTGGTAGGGGAACAGGACCTGCTACCTTTGCACCAGTGCGGATAGCGGTATCCAAAATCTCTTCTGCAGAGTCATCGATGACTCGGCTATCATATGACTTTAAACGTACTCTAATTCGACCTTTAGACATATCTTGTAAAACACTCTCCTTACTAACAAGTTAGGAGCCTTAAGCTCCTAACCCACCAACTGTTATTTAGGCAATGATCTTAGTGATAACACCAGCACCAACGGTGTGACCACCTTCTCGAATTGCGAATCTAAGTCCTTCTTCGAGTGCGATCGGACCGATGAGCTTGACCTTCATTTTAGTATTATCCCCAGGCATTACCATTTCAGTTCCTTCGGCTAGTGTTGTTTCCCCGGTTACATCGGTAGTTCTCAAATAGAATTGAGGTCTATATCCAGAGAAAAACGGAGTGTGACGCCCACCTTCTTCTTTGGTCAAAACATAAACTTCAGCTTCAAACTCAGTGTGAGCCTTGACAGAACCAGTCGCAGCGACAACTTGCCCGCGTTCAACATCGTCTTTTTCAATACCACGAAGTAGAAGACCAACATTGTCTCCTGCCTGACCTTCGTCGAGCAGTTTTCGGAACATCTCGACTCCGGTTACAACAGTTGCTGTAGTTTTTTCGCGAATCCCAACAATCTCGACAGTCTCGTTTACCTTGACCTTACCGCGTTCGATTCTACCAGTTACAACTGTTCCTCGTCCTTTGATAGAAAAGACGTCTTCGACTGGCATCAGGAATGGTTTGTCGAGCTCACGAACTGGGGTTGGAATGTATTCATCAACTTGTTTCATCAACTCTTCAATTCCTTTTACTGCTTCAGCGTCTCCTTCGAGAGCTTTGAGGGCTGAACCACGAATTACAGGAATATCTTTACCTGGGAACTCATACTTGGTCAAAAGTTCGCGAACTTCTTCTTCGACCAAATCAAGAAGGTCTTTGTCATCGACAGTGTCACATTTGTTCATGAAAACAACGATTGCTGGCACACCAACTTGTTTTGCAAGCAGAATGTGCTCTCGGGTCTGGGGCATAGGGCCATCAGCAGCGGATACAACCAGGATAGCTCCATCCATTTGCGCTGCTCCGGTGATCATGTTTTTGACATAATCAGCGTGTCCTGGAGCATCAATGTGAGCATAGTGACGCTTTTCTGTTTCGTACTCGACGTGTGCAAGAGCGATGGTAATACCACGCTGACGCTCTTCTGGAGCGTTATCGATACTATCAAAGGCACGAAAATCTGCCATACCTTTGTCTGCGAGTACTTTTGTAATTGCCGCTGTTAAAGTGGTTTTACCGTGGTCAACGTGACCAATAGTTCCAACGTTAACATGAGGTTTAGTTCTTTCAAATTTCTTGGCGTCTGCCATGTTTTTTATCCTCCTGTTGTAATAAAGTTAAAATTTCTGTGTTTTAGCCTCGCTTTGAAGCTAGTTTTTTGCACAGCCCCTATTGTAACAGATCAAGTCAACAATTAACCAGCAACTATCCATTACTATCACCAGATTTTGTTGTTTTGGCAATTATTGCGCTCGAGACACTACTTGGTGCTTCTTGATAGTGTGAAGGCTCCATGCTTGAGCTGGCTCGGCCTTGGGTCATACTTCGCAAAGTAGTTACGTAGCCAAACATTTCAGCCAAGGGAACCAGGGCTTTGACAATACGAGCGTTTCCTCTGGCCTCTGAACCTTCGATCTGCGCTCTTTTACTGGATAGATCACCGATCACATCTCCCAGAAACTCTTCTGGAGTAGTGACATCAACTTTCATGATTGGTTCAAGTAGTACTGGGTCTGCTTTCTTGGTAGCATCTTTTAGAGCCATACTCCCGGCAATTTTGAATGAGAACTCTGAAGAGTCAACGTCATGGTAACTGCCATCATAGACTGCTACTTTCATATCGACCATTGGATAGCCTGCCAAAACACCATTTTCCATGGCTTCTTTGACACCTTTTTCAATTGGTCCGATAAATTCCCGAGGTATAGCACCACCAACAACTTCAGAAACAAATTCGTAACCCTCACCACGTCCCCTAGGCTCAACTCTGACCAGAGCGTGTCCATACTGACCACGACCTCCAGATTGACGAATATATTTACCTTCACCCTGGGCAACTCGCTTGATGGTTTCACGGTAGGCTACTTGTGGGCGGCCAACATTGGCCTCGACATTAAATTCTCGCTTCATTCGGTCCACAATAATATCCAAATGCAGTTCTCCCATTCCCGAAATGATTGCCTGGCCGGTTTCTTGGTTGGTCTTGACGGTAAAAGTCGGATCTTCCTCTGAAAGTTTGGAAAGAGCGATACCCATTTTCTCTTGATCGGCTTTGGTCTTTGGTTCGATTGCCAAAGAAATAACTGGCTCTGGGAAAGTGATTCGCTCCAGTACTATTGGTTTTGCCTCATCACAGAGAGTATCTCCAGTAAAAGTATCTTTCAAACCAACAGCGGCTCCGATTTCACCAGCTCCAATTTCATTGATTTCTTCACGTTGGTTAGCATGCATCAGTAGAATTCGTCCCAAGCGTTCTTTCGAAGTCTTAGTTGAATTGTAAACATAGGACCCAGCAGTTATCTTCCCGGAATAAACTCGAAAATAAGTAAGTCTACCGACAAATGGATCGGTCATAACTTTGAAAGCAACGGCAGCAAAAGGTTCTTCGTCCTCAGTTTTGCGCTCTTCCTCAGCTTCTGTCCTTGGGTTTATACCTTTGACAAACGGAACATCTAACGGGGAAGGAAGGTAATCAACGACCGCGTTCAGGAGCGGTTGGACGCCTTTATTCTTCAAGGCGGAACCTGCCATAACTGGTACAAGTTTGTAAGCAATGGTGGCCGATCTTAATCCGGTGATGAGTTCTTCTTCGGTTAGTTCTTCTCCGCCTAGGTATTTTTCGAGTAAACTGTCGTTTTGCTCAGCAACTGCTTCGACAAGTTGGGAACGATATTTCTCAACATCTGCTTTCATGTCTTCGGGGATATCGACGTTTTCGGGATCTTTTGTCATGTCTTCAGAGTAAACAATAGCCTGGCGACGAATAAGATCTACCATTCCTTTGAAATTACTCTCGTGACCGATCGGAAGCTGGATCGGGTGAGCATTGGCTCCCAATCTTTCTTTAATAGAATTGAGGGACATGTAAAAATCACCACCGATGGCATCGAGTTTATTAATAAAACAAATACGTGGAACGTGGTATTTGTCTGCTTGGCGCCAGACGGTTTCTGATTGTGGCTCAACACCCATTTTACCATCAAAAACAACAACACCGCCATCCAAAACACGTAGCGAACGCTCAACTTCGGCGGTGAAATCAACGTGCCCAGGAGTATCAATTATATTAATACGATGTCTTTGATCTTTGTTGGGACCAATATTTGTAGTCCAGAAAGCTGTAGTAGCGGCTGAGGTGATAGTGATACCACGTTCTCGCTCTTGTGCCATCCAGTCCATGGTGGCTGCACCCTCGTGAACTTCACCAATTTTGTAAGTTTTTCCAGTGTAAAAAAGAACACGTTCCGTCACCGTAGTCTTACCCGCATCAATATGGGCGATGATTCCAATATTTCTGATTTTGTCTAACGTTACATCCTTAGCCATAATTTCTCCACAAACTAACTTCTCAACAAAAAACACCTTTCCGGTGTTTGTGGCAGTTTGTATTTAACCGCCTTTAACTACCACCTAAAGTGACTAAACGCTTTTAGCTCGCTTTGCGAGCGCAAGGCTTTTACCGACCTAATTCTAATAACATTGTTTACTATATTATCTATATTCATAAAATTACCACCGAAAATGTGAAAAAGCCTTATTCGCCTCGGCCATTCGGTGAGTATCGTCGCGTTTCTTGATCGCGGCACCAGTGTTGTTGGCTGCATCTGCAAACTCAGCAGCCAGTTTTGCTGCCATGCTCTTGTATTCAGAACTTGGTCGAGACGCAGCTGCAGCAATTACCCAACGGATTGCGAGAGCCTCTTTACGGTCGCCACGCACCTCTTGAGGAACTTGATAGTTTGCCCCACCAACTCGACGAGAGCGTACTTCCATCCTTGGAGCTACGTTTTTAATCGCGTTCTCAAAGATTTCGACTGGTTCAAGTTTGCGTTCTTTAATTAATTCAAATGATTGGTTGATGACTCGTTGGGCGGTTGTTTTCTTACCGTCCTGCATAAGTCGATTGGTGAAACGAGCGACTAGTCTGTTGCCATAAACTGGGTCTCCTTCTACCTTTCTTTTGGCTATTCTTCCACTTCTTGGCATTATTTTTCCTCCTTAGGTAAAACGAGACTCGTTAAGGGTTTCATTTAGCCTCCTTCATTCTCTTGGCACCGTAAAGGCTTCTTCCCTGCTTACGGTTTTGGACACCGGTAGTGTCATAATGACCACGAACGACATGATATTTCACACCTGGCAAGTCTTTAACACGACCCCCACGAACCAAAACGATTGAGTGTTCCTGCAATTCGTGGCCAATTCCGGGGATGTAGGCGGTAACTTCTTTGCGGTTGGAAAGTCTGACACGGGCAACTTTTCGCAAAGCAGAATTTGGTTTTTTTGGAGTCATAGTTTTGACAACCACACAAACTCCCCGTTTTTGCGGATTAAATGTAATTACTGGACGACGATCCTTAGCGTTGAAACTAGCTCGAAGGGCCGTTGCCTTTACCTTTTTAGTTGCTTTGACTCGTCCTTTACGGACAAGTTGAGAAATTGTAGGCATACTTTTAACTTAAAACACTACCCTCCACAGGTAGCGTGGGGAATTATATACAGCTTGAACCTAGCTGTCAACAGCAGTACAATCTACTCAAGAAGGAGGTGTCTTTTGGCTCGACAAAGGCAGCCCAAGAACAAGACCACACAAACAGATCAAGAAATTCAGGAGATTGAAGAGTTCTTGCAACGGGAGCTTGAGAGATTAGATGAAGAAATGGAAGATCACCTCAGGGCTGCAAGAATACCAGATAACCTCTGCAACCATTGCATCGTTATCAACGCCTAAGACAAAGGACACTTCGGTGTCCTTCCCTTTTGTTGACGTTACCTGATATTTCAGTGATAATACACTCTAGTTCCAATATGCCTGCCTTTCTGAAACAAAAGAAAAATCTGTATATTTTTGGTTTAATATTTATAGTAATAATTGTCGCGGGAGCGGCTTTTTTTGTACTTTCAATGGGGAAAGTTACTAAAACAGAAGATAACCAAACTTCCACTGCTTCACAAAACGAGGGTTCTAATACAACTAATAAACCCACCGCCTCAGACGTTACTTGGCAATTTAGTGGTTCAGCTTGGACGCCAAGCAGTACAGCCCCGACTTGTAATGACCCACTAATCCCAACCTTGCCAGTCAATCTCGAATCTGTAACTTCTATTTTGTACCCTGGTCAAACTCGCGGTGGTAATTACAAGGCTCATGGTGGTTTCCGTTTTGGCAGCGACAACAATATCAGTGTTACCCTACCTCTTGATGCTAGTGTCACCGAAGGCAGTCGCTACATTGAAAGCGGGGAGGTTCAGTACATGTTCACTTTCATCAATTCCTGTGGCATCGCTTACCGCTTCGACCATTTACATACTCTCTCCGAGAAATTCCAAACTCTAGCAAACCAACTACCGGAGGCAAAGGTCGATGACTCTCGAACCACACCATTTAACCCACCTGTAAAAGTTACAAAAGGAGAAATCGTGGCTACAAAAGTTGGTTTTGTAAACACCAAAAATGTTGGTGTTGATTTTGGAGTTTATGATTTGCGTACCCCAAACGCAGCTTCAAAAAACGCTGGTTTTGCAGCAGCTCACGAAAACTTCAAGCAGTATATATTCTACGGAACTTGTTGGTTGAAAGAATTACCTACTGATATTTCCCAGAAAGTTTTAGCCTTACCAGCGGGAGACTCTGCTAACGGTAAAACCAGTGACTACTGCAAATAAATGTTAACTCTGGCCTTCGAACTTTTGGCCTTGAGATTCAAAAATCATTTCGGGGTAGCCGCGACGGTCAATTTTTTCTGGCGACAACCCGAGACTTAGGAAAAATTGCTTGATTTCTTCTTGCAGTTTTTCCCCATCTTCACCCATAACTTCAGCTTCCAAAAAGTCTCCAAGTTCTTCAATCTCGTCAATTTCCAGGGAAAACTGCTGATATTTTGTACTCGTCCTCCTCTTGTGTAGTGTTAGGACATTTACAAACCCAGATTTTTCGAGTATTTTCTCCATGGCACCAGGATCATCTATCGTAGTTTCCAACTCTTCCCAAACCCCACGACGATCTGTAAAAGCTTTGAAAGTCAGTTTTGCTTTGCTATCACGACGGACACGCAATATGAAAGATCCCGGTCTCTGGACCGAATCAACATCTTCTTTACGTTTAAAGTAGGCGTCAACCTGGATTTTGGTCTCTGACCAGCCTGCTCCGAGATTTTCAATATCTTTTTTTAGTTTGGGGAGGTCATCAATTTTGACTTTTACTTCAATTTCCATTGGGAAAAGCTTAATCTTCTTTATTTTTTGTGTCAAGAAAAAGAAAAGGCACAAAACTATTGCGCCTTAACCGGGATCTCACTCTCGTCAACCTCATAGCTCACGAAATCTTCACATTCTTCTATATATTTACACCCGCCCTCTTCTATATCCGCACACTCGTAATACCAACGAATTACTCTTCCATTTGGCAATCGGCTAAGGTGATGCGTGGTATAGCTGTGATACTCAAGAAGACACCTGACCATCTCTCGATTTGGTGTGTGATAATGGTCAAAAGTGGGTAACAAATAGGCACACTGCATGTTCTTCCCCCTTCCCTAGTCTATCTGTCTTCGTTTGTTGAGTATGTACAGGTTGATCGTTGGTAACAGAACTCGCTGCCATGGCCAAGCCAATCCCATGACCCAATACACGAAACTTGAAAGAATCTTGTCGTACCAAGCTCTGTTTTCTGAGAAAATCCCGAGCATGTCGGTGACTCTATCACAGAACGCCACTATGCCCCAGAAGAGTAACCCTTGTTGCCACCACTCCATGGCAATCACTCCTTACTTGAGATGAAATATAACTCGAAAATCTTTGGAAATCAAGGAAATTTAACGGGTGACGTTGTTACCACTAGAATCCACACACTCCGGCACCATACTCGCGGGGAAACTGTAAGGATTTACAGATGAACAAGGAGGTGTGGATTGGCCATCAAAAACAATCACCCAATCATTATTAACTTTGGCGGCTAAGAAATAGCCGCCGCCGGTTTCTTCTCCTTTTGCACTAACCAAACCTTTTGCCAGCTTATCTGTTTTTGTACTTACCGTTACATCAATTACATCGGCGGCAATTCCGGTTTTGGTAACCAAAGCTTTGGTAATTAGTGCTGTATCGTCAACTGCTGGGGTCTCAGGAACGGCAGTTTTTTCCGTTGTGGTGGTGGTAGTCTTAGTTGTAGTCTCCGCTGAAGTTGTCGCTGTTTTTTGAGTCGTAGGTGAGGTTTTCGCAGAATCACGCAAAAAGAAGTACCAATAGGCACCTGCTGCCAGAACCAACAAAACCAGAACAACAAGAATCAGAAGAGGAGTTTTGCTACCTGCAGATTTGTTTGGAACCTGTGGGACAGTTTCAGTATTCATCTATATATTAGCTTAGAATCAATTAAGGCAGCTGTCAATTGCTCTTTTTCGTAATTTGCAATATAATTTTATTAATGCCTGAAGAGACCGCCGCCACTCCAAACCCAACAACCCCAACTAAATCTGGTAATAAGACCTTATTGATCGTAGGCGCAGTAATCCTTCTTCTTGTACTTGTAGGTGTTGGTTATTTTGCTTTCGGTAAATCTTTATTAAACGGATCCAAAACCTCTAATAGTACAGATAGTTCCAAAACAGCTGAAACCAGCAACGCTACTTCAAAAACTTCGATAAAAGATCTAATTTTTAAACGAAAGAACGTAACTTGTAGTGTGAAGTATCCAGAGGGAAGTGCCACTGTTTATGTCTCTGACAAGAAATTTTATGGTGAGTTCACAACTGTTTCCGAGGGGAAAACCAATAAAGGTTACATTTTGCAGGACGGTGAATATTCTTACATGTGGGGGGATGAATCAACAGAAGGTTTTAAGGTAAAACTTACTGAGGAGGATAAAGCCAATACCCCAAGTGCGCTTGACCTTCAGGAAGAGGGAGATGTGAATTGTTCCAACTGGTCAGTCGATAAGTCAAAATTGACCGCCCCTGCAAATATAAACTTCACCGACTTTACTCCTCCCGCTACAAACTAAGTCTTCTAACTAATTTTTAATTTGATAATTGTAGTCGATTATATGTCTTCGTATAATTTAATAGTTTGCCGCGGCTGCATCGGCTTTGGTTTTGTGAACCGTGCCGTCAGGATGATGTGGTGGAGAATAAGCCGTGATAATTTTGAGGTCTTCGTCACCTGTGTTAATAAAATTGTGCTTAGTTCCCGCTTTGACTAGGAAAATATCGTTTTTTTCAAAATTGACTTCTTCACCGTTCAAGACCGCCTTGCCCACACCGTCAACGAAGTAAAGTACCTGGTCAGTGTCGGTATGGGTCTCCTCACCAATGTCTTCTCCAACCGGAATACTCATGACAACAATTTGAGTATGCTCGCCCGTGGATAACACTTGGCGGAAGTAAGTGTTTTCCTTAGCTCTGTCTTTGACATCGTGAATAAAGCTTTGCATAAGCTAATTATAGATTAAATAGTTGAATCAAAGTCAACAAACAAGCTTCTGTTTTAGTTGATGATTTCGACTACTTTCTCTTTGGTGGTTACGCCGGAAACGATTCGGACATTGGCTTTTGGAACTTTGAAAAAGTTGGCGAGGGCCACGACTACCGCAGCGTTCGCTCGGCCATTAACCGGTGGTTCTTTGACCGCCACACGAAAGTGGGTGTCATCAACTTTGACGATTTTCTCCTCTTTCGCACTGGGTTTGGCCTTAACAAAGATTTTCATTGTTTTCTGAAAGCTTTAAGAAAATCTAATTTTTCAGTTCGGGTGAGTTTTTTGATCCTGGCTTCTTCTTTTGACGCTTCTGAACGGTTTTCAAACTTTTTTGAAAAAACTAGTTTTACCGGGCGGCGGCTTCTGGTGTATCTGGCCGCCTTGGGTGAAGAGTTATGTTCACTGACACGCTTATTTAGATCTACAGCGATACCGCAGTAGAGACTTTGGTCAGAACATTCGAGGATGTAGAGATAGTACATGTACTTATCTTAACTGTAGTTTGGCATCGCTTTCAATTTTGAAGCAAGTATTTTTTCTCAACAAATGTTATTATTTTCACTATGGCAGAAAAATGTCCTAAGTGTGGTTCTCCATTGGCTGAAGTTACAACTACCCCTTCGGGTCGGGAGTTGCAGCGCTGTAGTACCGGTTCTTGGAATCCCGAAACAAAAAAGAACGAGGGTTGTACTTTCGTAAAATGGATCGCCATTGAGCCCCAAAAACTTGAGGAGAAATGTCCTAAGTGTGGATCCCATCTTGTCCTAACTGTTACCCGTTTTGGAAAAAAGATGAAAAAGTGTTCAACCAACTCTTGGAACACCGAAACCAAAAAAGCTGAGGGCTGTGACTACGTCGAATGGATAAACGGAACTACTGAACCACTCGACGAGGATTGTCCGACTTGTGGTGAGAAACTAGTTCTTTTCACCACCAATGCTGGCAAAAGAATGAAAAAATGCTCGACCTCTGGCTGGGATAGTACCAAAAGAGAAGCAACCGGTTGTAAATATGTCGAATGGCTCAAACCTGGTGATTACGACGGGCCCGAGCCGGCTGGTGAACCACCAGATGACGAGGATATACCACTTCCAACCGAACCAAACTCTTAATTTTCTACTTTTGGTGAGATTTTATTGAAAGTCCGACTACACATCTGGCAACGGTATGTGATAGTTGTTGACGGGGCAGCACCGGCAGGAACAGGAATCTTGGAAAGATCCTTGCTATTGCAGTAAGGACACTTAACTTCTTCGGGCATTACTTTTCTTTCCCTAGATTAGTTCTTAATAAAGAAATGGACGAAGTCACTTCTTCTTATCTTTCTTGGGTTTCTTTTTTTCCTTTTTCTGCTTACCTTGAGAATGTGCCATAGGGATTAAGTATATGCCTACCAGCACTAAAAGACAAGAAAGCCTTACCTGACAAACTCAACATAATTCGCCAGCGTCCAGGGACCGGAGCCGCAGGTAGTTTTATTTACCTTTTCTACTCTGATCGTCTCCCCATTTATTAGGCTCAAGTACAAAACTGATACTTGCCCAACACCATGGGTTGCTCCGCTTGGAGAATCTGTGGTTTCATAGCAGTAAACACTGCTGTCAGGTTTTACAGTAGCAAAATCTCGGTTTACATTACCGCTTTCTGTGGGTGTGAAAAAATAAACCCCGCTTTTAAAACCCTTGGCTTCACCAGAATTCCCCATTGAAAAAGCCTGTTTGAGAGGATTTTTATTATCATTTGCCAGTGCCATGTTTTTGTCCTCCATTGAATTTGGCGTGTGATCGAGGGTGAACCAGTAACCCTTGGCAGTTCCTTTTATATCCACCTCGATCGTGCCACAAACTGGTTCAATTGTCCTTTTGTTACCGTCATAGTCACTGAAACGCCCCAGCATTTCATTCTTAATACTGCTTACAAAATAATTTGCCGGGCAGGCATTATAAAATAAATCCTCCCGCCAACGAGAAGGTTTGGCAAACTCTAGCTTCTTGATTCGGTAGTCCGTTGCCCAAATATCGAGAGCTGCCGAGCGGCCATTAAAAACGGTTCCTAGTTCTTCACCGGCTTTGACGACGATTTTAAGCTGGTCGTATCTGCAGGCGCGATACTTCGACCCCCCGGTTGAATATTCATCACATTTTTTATTCGCTATTTTTTCTAGCTGCGCTGTCAATTTGGCGGAAAGTCTACCTACATGACCAAACTTACCTCTAAATTCTTCGCAAGGCTGGTATCCTATTGAATAATCAGTTATGCCGCTACCCAAATCTTCACTGGTGCTAACATCCATAATCCACATATCCCCCGGAGAGTAAAGCGGTTTGGATAAGGCCTCGGAAGCCTGGCCATTATCTGGTGTATTTTTTGAAAACAGATAAATATGGTCAGTCGGAAAGACATGCCCGGTGGGGTTGAGGTTTCCCAATGGTATCAATGAACCATAGTCTTCGCTTTTAACCGGAAGGGTAGTGAAAAAAACCATTTTGCTTCCACAGGCAGGAAGCTTTGAACCGGATTTATTGTTAGCACTTTGGGAAGAGGCTTTTGGAATAGAACTCTTTTGTGAAGGACCAACTTTTTTATTGCCTTGAGAAATTAGCAAAACAACCACAATAATAAGTATTAGTACCACTAAACCTAGCCACCAAAAACGTTGGAAAAGCGATTTCATTTGAACTATTATTTTTTCGTTGATCATTTAAAGGTTGTTTCCTACCTTTCAAAAACCTTCGCGCTGGCAGTAAAGGCAGTTACCTGAGAAGCCTTTTTACCAGGAAAAGCCTCGAATTTTATTTTCCTATTCTCAAGCATTTGGACAAGAACAGTACCTTCAACTTGGTTTTCGTGGTTTTTGGCAACAACACCTTTCACCAAACTATCTCTGTCCCACATCTTCCCGGTCTTTGGGTCGGTCCAATCTTGTTGGATGAGCTCGTATTTCACTAGTCCCTTGGCAACATCAACAGTTCCTGGGTCTGGCGTGTTACCCTTCACAGCAAACTGAGCTTCCTTTCCTCCATATTCTCCCATCGAAATAACAATACTGGTTGGATCATAAAGGTCGTAGGCTATTGAAAGGTGGCCCTTCCAGTAACCATCCCCACCTTGCGAATTTGCTGGGGTATATCCTCCGGTTCCCTCCAGAAACCAATTTCCAACCAACTTTCCGTCGATATCGTAGTCGATCTTACCGCTGATAGGTTCGACTGTCCGAATGTATTTTGAGATTGCTTGCGCTTTTAGCTCGTCAGTGTAGTAGTTGAGCGGGTCAGCAGTGTGAATCTTCCATGCCTCACCTGCGTAGTGCTCTGGGACCACAAAACCAGTTAGTCGAATATCAGTATCCCAAACCGCAAAATCCAGAGTTTGTCCACCAATACGGCCAATTAGCTCCCCAGCTTTTACCGGGATATTTATTGCGGATTTTTGGCGATCAATTTTGTTGGCTTCATAAGCTTTCTTTAGCTCAGGGGTTAGGCTGGTAACCAGGTCGTAGTAGTAAAAAAGTTTACAACTTAGTGAAAAAACGAGACGATACTCAGTACCTTTAGCATTGGTTCTCTCACCGATGTCTACCAATTTTGAATCCGCCATGACATAGACCCCATACTTATCTCTTGGGGATTGAAAAACCATTGGGGAAAAGTATTGGTGATCGATAGGTGTGACGTGTCCACCGATGACAAGACCGTAGGGAATTATCATTTTAAAATCGTCATATTTCATTGGCAGAGTGGTGAGTTTTGGCTTGCCCTCGCCGGTACAATTATTATTGCTCAGCAACTTACCTTGCTTTACTGCTTCACTATCTGTTTGATTATTATTTGAGGCACTGTTAGTAGCTATTTTTGTACTAGAGTTGGATTGTTTTCCTAGGAAAGCAACTACCCCAAAGGCTGCGAATAGTAGCAAGACAGCAGCGAGGACAAACACCAACCAAAAACGTTTTAGAAATGGTTTCACTTTATTTATTATATAGCGAAATTTAATTTATAAAAACTTAAATTATTGTTCTGGTGGCTGAGGAGGAGTTGAGATAGAAGTTTTTTCCTTTTTTGGACCATTAATAACTACCAGAATTGGCAAAATGATAAAGGTTCCAATTCCCCCAATGAATGTAGTTAGGAATATTACTAGTGAAAACAAATTATCAACCAATCTGCTCAAATTGGAAAACTCTGAATTTGAATTTAAGGAACTTTTTAGTAGAAGTCCGACAAAGAAAAGGATAAAACCAGTAACCAAAAGTAGCGGCCAAATATAAAATTTAAAATATTTCTTCATTGATTAAATTTTAGGCTTGCTGGGAAGAAAAGACAAGTTCACTACCACCAATAGTAAATAAAAAAAGTGCCACAAGGAGGGTCTTCTCCCTGTGGCTTTGGGCGTGGTCTAGGCATCGAGGGCGGCGCATTCGTTTGAGCAGTAGACGGCGACTTGCGTGGGAACGAGCGGTTTGTTGCACTTCTTGCGTTCGCAACGACGGCCGTTCGGGTGGTCTGTTGGCGTGAGCCAACCCTTGTCCTCACACACTCCGCAACCCCAACCCCCACAACTGTCGCATTGGACAGAACCTTCCGGGAAATTCTTGTCCTTGGGAATATCCATGATCTCCTCCGCTGAGTAGTCTCTGAATCTTACTTACAGTATATGCTGAATTGTCAAGAAAACTAAGGGTTGAGTAAACCGACGTGGGCAGAGTTTATTGAGATGCAAAGTATTTGAGAGCTATTTTATATTGATATAATCTAGGATCAAATTGGGATACTGATTCCAAGCTCCATCAAATAACAAGCTTCCAGGAATTCCAATGAAGAGGTATTGTGGACTACTTAAATTAACTGTATTAGACCCAACCAGTTGATTATCAAAGTAAACTTTCATGTCACCTGGGTACATTCCAGTGCTTTTGACTTCCATCGTATGCCACTGGTCATCATATGGAATGTATGCAAACGAATAGGGGTATGTGCCTAAAGTAAATGAAGGCACGCCGAGACCGTTTATATGATTGTACATCCAAGCTGTGGTTGCGTTTATAAAAGGACTATTTCCAAAATTATAGTTTGGATCATACTTAATACTACTTAGGCCAATCATTATTCCTTCCGCAAATGGACGCGATGAATCAAAAACTGAAGGATTTTCGTAACGGAATTTGACAGTAAAATTATAATTTATTGTTGTATTTATCGGATTACGAGTCTGAATAAAAGGAAAGAACGAGTATTGCTGAAATGTTGCACCTAATGTTAAATAACCGTTATCTTCACTAATTATGCTACCAGGATATGAATAAATATCCCATTTATTTGAATCCAATAGTAAGCCATTAAAATCATCTGAAAATAAATAGGGAGAATTATCGTCATTTGTGATAATGCAGGTCTTTGTTTCTCCAGGTTTGATGGTTCCAACACAATTTTCTCCAAGCGTTTTTATATAACCTGGAGGATAAGCAGTTGGGTTAAAGCTCGAGTCTATACTGAAGCTTCCAAAAGATAGTGAGACCACTGTTCCGGGAGTTTCTTGGCCGGTAAAACTAGAAGGCGCTACATTAGTTCCTGTAACATTTATATTAAAGTCTGCAGAATTTAAGGTTCCACCTGAATCGTTTATGACATGATTAATGACTATCAGCGTCGAAGGGCAAGTTTTACCGTAATTTTGAAGAATAATTAATTGATCAGTTGAATTTACTTTTCCGTCGTGATTTACGTCTGCAGGGTTGTTGGGTGTGATAGAGCCATAATTTTTAAGAACAATTAACTGATCTGTTGAATTAATTCTTCCGTCTCCATTTGTGTCAGGGCAAGAAATAGTAGTCTGAGCATTTACATCAGTTTGAGGCGAAATAATAAAAGAACTAAATATTCCAAAAAGAATTGTTACGAGAAGATATTTCTTTAACATGGCGCAAATATACTCGTACGGGTTTTAAATGTCAAAGTTATTTTTCTATATCAAACATAAAATACTGGGATTTTATGCCTGTTTGCCTGAAGTTGTCAAATAGTGAGCAGAAGTTTACAGTGAGTGGAATCGAACTGAACCTGTGTCAAGAAAACTTACTTAAAAAAACCTTTTTCCGTGAGAGCATTAACTACACCCACGATAAACCCTAGGTCGGTTTTATCGATATTTATTTGCCGTGATAATTTCCTATCCTTATTATCTAAATTATTCAAAGCAATCACGTTCACAGAATTTTTATTGTAATCTATCAAATAAGGGTCTATTTGCCATTTGTGGGCATGGTCGCGAAGAGACTCAATTCTAAGTAATCGCTCATTATTCTGAATTTCTTCCATTGTGGTTAAAAACTTATAATTTGGTTGTTCTCTTTTTAGTTCTTTAAGGAAATTTCTTCTCACTTTCTCTGGATTCCATCTTAGTGTCTTGGAATTGGTTAGTTGAAGCATATAGTCCCAAACAGACCATAACTCCCAAAAATATGCGCGAAGGTGAAATACAACCTCATTATATTTATTTACTTTTGGATGAGCAAAATAAAAAGCCCTATCCTCATGGTATTTTGCAGACTTTAAAGCTCTCTGGATATATGTAAAATACACCTGTAATCCTTTAGTAAATTAGCTGGGACTTTATGACTATTTGCCTACAATTGCAAGAAAATTTAGCGAATAGATTTCTTTAATCTTTTTTTTGTTCCAAACTTTCTTTGAAATAACCTTCGGTTTCTTTGTCGGTGAAATAAACGTAACAACCCTTCATACCCCTAGTCATAAGGGTTCTATAAGTGTTTTTTATAATTGCGTCCATTCTTGACTTAGCAAGTTCAGGATTCTCCAATAGTAATCTCTTATAACCATTAGTTGAGGCATCTGTCTTTGCTCTTTTTGACGGGTCTGTAATAACCTTTCCATTTCTGACTATTAGATCAGGGCCGATAATTACACCGATATAATCAACTTCTAAACCTTGGCAGGTGTGAATACAACCAATTTCGTTTACTGATTCAGGCTTTATTATCCATAGATTACTGTCACTAGCTAAATTCCATTGCATACCAAAATTATATTCCGGAATAACTACATCTTTTACACTTTGGTCAAACGAATTCTTGCTCTTCCAATCCCAGCAATAACCAGCAACTAAACGAGCTTTATTATTAATCTTATTCTTTTCAAAAATTAGGTCCCTTAACTCATTTGGTGAACTTAAGATTTGAAAATCGTATGCAGTTTTATCTAAGCTAGTATTAGCGGTTTCTCTAATTTGTAAAATATTATCTAACCAAGCAAGGTAACCGTCAGAACCATTACACCGAAATTGTGAGGACAATTCTAGCTGGTAAACTTCTGCACCTTCCTGCTTTGCCCATCTTACTATTTCCTCTTTTTCACCAATATCTTTTAGAGTCACTCTTTGGTCTTCATCTATAAAGAAAACGCTAAACTTAGCTGCTTTAATAATTTCTTTGATTTGGTTTTCACCTAAATTCTGAAACATTCCAGACTTAGCATTTAACCTATGTGCTTCGTCAACAATTAAAGCGTCAAATAAATTATCTTCAACTTCAGTAAAAGAACCTGACCCACTAAACAAGCTAGAAAAGTGGCTTTTCTTCATGCTACCTGTGAGTTTACTTTCGTATACTGCCCTTGGAGCCGCATTTTTGGTTACATATTGAGCGTTTAGTTGAAGTTTAGTTAAAGCAACCAATAAGTTCACAGCAACAACTGATTTTCCAGTTCCTGGTCCACCCTCGACAATTAAAACATTCTTATTGCTTTCACTTGATTTCTTTGCAAGAGCAAGTGCCGTTTCATAAACAACTTTTTGGTCATCTATCATGATGAACTCTTGATTACCTTTTAAAAGAGAGGCTAAACTATCTGCAAGGTTCTTTGACGGTTTTATTTTCCCGTTATCAATACGGTACATAATGTTTGAGTTGTCACCGTACTTAACGAATTTCTTAATAAACTCTCTTAGTTTCAAGGCGTCTTGTTTTAGAAAAACAGGTGCTTTTTCTAAATATTCGGAGTAAAAATCATTCGTTATAACATCGTCTTGATCATAGTTGTGTAAATACGCGCAAGGTTCGAGTTGAATCTTATCTTCGTAAACTGTTTCGTTAAAACCTTTTAACAATGCTGCGTAGGACCAAGCTTGATATGAAGGGTGACTAACTTCCCTTTCTCTACCTGCAACATAAGTTATAACAATTCCGTCTTTCTCAGTTGGTGTTGCTTCGCTCCACTGCTTTAGTTCGATAAGAACTGCATGGTCGATTTTGTTTTCGTTTTTTCCAGTCAGAATAAAATCTATTCGTTTTCCGGTTTGGGGAATTTTATATTCGATTGCCACGTTCGAATCATCCGGTATTTCATCATCATTTAATACCTTGTCCATATACATCATGGAATTTTTCCAAGATGCGACTTCATTTTTGCCTGTGCTGTATCCTAA
Source organism: uncultured Gammaproteobacteria bacterium (assembly GCA_964360785.1). Lineage (GTDB taxonomy): Bacteria > Patescibacteriota > Microgenomatia > Woykebacterales > RBG-16-39-9b > DATIHF01. The sequence continues at coordinate 494,868 of CAYHXX010000001.1, forward strand.
TTTTTCTTGGAAAACTTTGAGAATTTTGTTTTCGATATCGTTCGAGAGAATGTCGTTTGCAAAACCACTTTTTGTTGATTGGTAGACTATCATAGTTTATTGTATTTGGTGTGTTTTCCTTTTGATTTGCTAATAGGGTATTTCTTTTCGTTTTCCCTCATTTTTCTATTTAGCGCTTTTACTAAATCAATTTTCAGATCGTGGCTCATGAGTAGTATCCAATAAAAAACGTCCGCCAGTTCATCAGAGACATCGTTACGATTTTTCTTTAAATGCTCTTCCATTTCCTGCGCGTTTTTCCATTGAAAATGTTCAAGAACTTCAGCAGATTCTAGGAGCATGGAGATTGCTAAGTCTTTTGGATTGTGAAATTGTTTCCAATCACGAGCATCACGAAACTTGATAATTTTTTCCTGTAATTCTTTAATATCCATTTTGTCGGTTGAATTCTACCACCACCGTATTGCTAGCTCAAGGTTTTTTGGAAAGAAGGGAGAGGGCAGGTGAGTTGATCCCTCTCTCCACTTATGGTGCTTGCTGTTGCCTGCGACGTAGTTCCTCAAGACCTGGGTTGATTTTCCCCCACATTCGCTCACGCTGCCGTTTCTCTGAACGAGTGAAGTGAACCGTAGATGTGTGACGAACGTGTTTGGTGTCCCACATACTGTCTTCCCAGGCCAAGACCCGAATGGCTCTTTGCAGGATCGGATCGTCGATCCGAGCCTGAAAACGGTTGGGTACGTCCCCATCTGGAAACTCTATCTTACGGTCCGGGACGAAAAGCGTTTGGGTAAAACCAGCTTCGCTCGGTGTTACGTCGATAATCTCCCCTTGCAGTGATTGCCAAACGGCATGAAAGACTGCCTGGAAGAGCAGCTGGTCAGTATCCTCACTGATATCCCAACCAAGAAGCATCGAACCACCGACAAGCTGTGCAGTACGGGTAGCGTTGCGGTAACAGTCGTAAAGACGGGCAAAAGCTGGTGGTTTGACCCTGATGAAGATGGGCGTACCACCAGGAACCAGACTCGTCGCGAAAGCGCGCACTTCATCGTCGATTTCCGCTGGATTTCGCCAGACGAAAGGCACCATGATACTCCCTCCTCTTTATGAGGGGAATTTTACCATTTTCTTGGTCTGTATCTCAAGAAAATGCTGTGACTATTCTATGGATTAGCCTTCTTGCTCAAGGTTTTTATCTACCTGATTAAATTAGTTGAGGGTATTGGCTGAGTGTAAACGAAGATTAAAATAAGCTAATACAACAATTATTGCTAAGAAAAGAAAGACAATAAGAACAAAAGCGAAAATCAAAAAATTTTTACTTTTCCAAAAAGGCATGGCTTGGAATTATCTTACCGCTCGAGTTTAAATCTGTCAAAATTACCTACTTACTTAACCGCGAACTTTGGATCTAGCGTATCATAAATTTCGGTGAAACGAAGATAATATCCAAACGGATCTTCGATCCGAAAATCTTTAATTCCCCAAGGTTGAGTTACCAGCGGATCCACCACTTTTGCAAAAGTCTTAACTTTTTCGTAAAAATCCTCGATATTTTTATCAATGAAGAAACCAAGCTCCACACCGTAACCTCTTTTTGAATCCTTGGGAAAGTTTCTGAAATAAGATTGGTCATAAACTTCTTCGTTACCCGGCCAAAAACAAAGGACATGGCTCTCTCTCTGGATCACCAAATAGCCCTTCTTGCCTTCTGGTTTTCTTTCCCAAACAACTTCAAAACCCAACCTTCCGTAAAAGTTTTTTACTTTTTCAAAATCAGGAACATGAAGCTCGACAATTGTGTGGTTCAGGGATTTCTCCATTTGCGCAGAGTCTACCACTTTAACTTTGCTTGCTCAAGGCTTGGGAAAGTTTTTCGATAAAATCTCTGCTGTCTTTATAGGGAATAAATTCTTCAGAAATCATCCTCAGCCACTTGGAAGGTTTTTCGCTTTCCTTGTGAAAACAAATTATTTTCTTTCCCAGCATATCTGCCCAACCAAGTTCAATTCCTTCACCCATCGAGGAATAAGAAACCTCAGCGACAACTAGGTCGGACGAGCGAATTTCTTCTTTGGTATTTACTTCTCGCCCGCCTTCATGCGGCAAGAAAAAATCGTATTTATTATTTATCTCGGAATTGCGGATTGGAGAGTAAAGTTCGTCTTGGAAATTTAGCTGACTAGAATACGCAACAAATATTTTCATATCAAGTAAATTTCAAAGCGTAATTTTGAAAAAGAGTTGAGTACATGAGAGCGTCCTCTGCCAAACGTTTCT